>DATJGR010000067.1:0-9045 GCA_035494855.1 Pseudomonadales bacterium
GTCGAACGGTTCGGCCGTCAAAGTCTCGAATACCCGATGCTGATCGCCCCGCATCTTGCGCAGCACCGGCAGCAGGTCGCCCATCTGTTTGCGTAGATCGGGCGCAATCGCCGCGCGACGGTCGTCGGGAAGGAAGCCGAGCAACCGGAAGAACCCGGCCGTCGGGTCGGGACCGAAGCCGGGTGGCGGGCCGAAGCCGGACATGCGCCCGATCATGAAGCCGACCAGCAGCAGATTCAGTATCACCGAGAGCACGAGACCGCCGATCAACCACCGGTTAGTCCGCATCGGAATACACCTCGTAGTCGACAAATGCGAACAGGCTGACGTCGGATACGAGTTCTTCGCTGACGCCCCCGGGTTGATATCCGACGCCGATCGCATAGCCGAGAATCAGCGGGATGATCGCCGCTGCGATCGCCACCGGACGCAACAGGCGTGATCCTGAAGTGAGCCACGCGAATACGCCGGGCTTTGCAGCCTGCTCTGCGAGCGCCGCCAGAATGCGACTGCGCACGGCGCCGGTCGACGACGTGGCAGCCGGCAGCGCGTCCTCCAACAGGGTATCTAAGGCGCGAGATTCGGCGAACAGCGACCGTGCCGCGCTCGATTCGGCAACGAGGCGCTTTGCCTGCGAGGCGGGCTCGACCGGCCATCGATCGAGTTCGGCGCCGTATCGGTCGAGGTGCGCCTCGAATTCGGCGAGGGTCATCGCGTTGTCGGGCATGGCTGCGTCTCGTGTGTTTCGAGTAGCGGCCGCAACGCGTTCTTCAACGTTCGGCGGGCGCGCGCGAGGAGCGATTCGAGCGCCTCGACGGTGATCTCGAGCACCGCCGCGGCGTCCGGGTTCGACATGCCATCGAAGTGGCACAAAACGAGCGCTGTGCGCTGACGCTCGGGCAGGTGTGCAATTGCGTTCTGCATCATCTTGCGGCGTCGTTCCGCGTCGATCGTGTGACCGGTATCCGGCGCGTCGTCGACGACCTGTTCGAGATTTTCATCGTTTGTCTCGCGGTGTTTGCGGTGTCGGTCAATCGCCAGATTGCGTGCGATTCGAAACAGCCAGGTCGTGAACCTGACTCGATCCGGCTGCCAGTTCTTTGCGTGGCTCCAGATGCGCAGGAAAGCCTCTTGAGCGACTTCGTCCGCATCGGCTGCGTTGCCGGTGGTACGGATGAGGAAGTTCCGCAACCCCGCGAGGTGTCGATCGAGGAGGCGGGTGAACGCCTCCTGATCGCGGCGCTGCACTTGCGCCATGAGTTCCTCGTCGGTGGGGTTCGGCAATCGGTAATCTCAATTCGGCGGCGTCGGAGGCGTTTGCGCACCCTGTGTGGCGTGTGCGGCCTTCATTTCGTCGCGCGACACGGTGCCGTCACGGTTGGTGTCCATCGCCGACATCTTCGCAACGAACGGCGGGAACTCGTCTTTCGTCAGTACGCCGTCACCGTTCTTGTCGAGTTTCTTGAACATCTGCGTCTTCATCATCGTGTGCGCCGTCTCCCACGCCTTCGAGAACTCGGCTTGCGACAACTGACCGTTGTGGTCGGCGTCGAGCGCCTTGTAGAGGTCGGCCTGGAATGCTTCGCGTTCCTGCGGCGTGAAGCCGCCGTCAGGGCCGGCACCGTGATGGCCCATGCCCATGGCTGGACCCTGCATGCCCATGCCGGGACCGTGCTGGCCATGCATTCCGGGCGCCTCGCTACCAGGTCCCCCTGCACCGTGCGGCGGTTTGGCGGCCAGAAACTCGGCCTGCGTGATTTTGCCGTCGCTGTTCGCATCGGCGGAGTTGAAAACCTTCGCGGCGCGCTCAGTCATTTTGCTGAGGTCCATGTCGCCGCGGTGGCCAGGCGGGCAACCCGGTTCAGCGGGGTTTGCGGGTGCGGGCGCGTCCGCGGCCAGCGCGGTCGTCGCAATGAGTCCAGCCAGCAGCAGGCCGCCGGCACCGCACTTGAATCTTCGGTCCTTCGAGAACATCGGAAATCTCCTGGTGTGGTTCGCACACCTTCATACGCGCTACCGGCGCTGATCCGTCGCGGGTCCCTTCAGTTCCACGGTATTTCCGTCGGGATCCTTGATGTAGATCGACGGGCCGATGCCTTTGGCACCATAGCGTTCTGCCGTCTCGCCGTGTTCGATTCCGTGGGCCGCGAGATGCGCGAATATCGCCGCGGCATCGAAGCGGCCGAGCTGCAGCGCGAAGTGATCCATATTGCGGCCGTCCGCACCCGGACCGGCCCCGCCGAGACTGCCGAGCGGGCTCGCGACCGGCACCAGATCGATCAGCGACGCACCGGCGCGCAGCTGCACGAGTCCAATGTCGAGTTGTCGTTCGATCGAAAGCCCCAGCGCATCGCGATAGAACGCGAGCGACGCGCTCAGATCCTTTACGCGCAGAACCACATGGTCGATCGCATCGATGTCAATCGGGTTCACGGTATTCGACCTCCACGATGTGAAACTGCGCGACGCCGTCGGGTCGTTTCACCTCGACGTCGTCGCCGCATGTCTTCTTGAGCAGGGCTTTTGCAACCGGCGAGTCGATGCTGATATAGCCGGGTTCGCGATCGAATTCGTCGGGGCCGACGATGCGGTAGCGGTGTTCCTTTCCGTCGTCGTCTTCGACCGTCACCCAGGCGCCGAAGAACACGCGGGAGCGATCCGGGGGAACCCGGTCCACGACAACGAGCTCATCGAGGCGCTTCGAAAGGAACTGGATCCTCGAGTCGATCTCCCGCAACTGCTTCTTGCCGTAGATGTACTCGGCATTTTCCGATCGGTCGCCTTGGGCAGCCGCTTCCGATACCTTGCGCGTGACTTCCGGCCGTTTCACCTTCCACAGGTGCTTCAGCTCGTCGGCCAGGCGCCGCTGACCTTGCGCCGTGATGAACGGCGTGGACTTGGCCCTTGGCGGTCGGTAGCGCGTCATGGGCGCGTTGGCGCGAGTTGCAACAGCGATTGGTCGAACGGCGGCGACAATAGTCCCGCGTCGGTGACGAACGCCGTGACCAGTTCGTGCGGCGTCACGTCGAACGCCGGATTACGCACCTTGATGCCAGCCGGCGCGGTGGCGCGTCCGAAGACGCTGCGCACTTCTTCCGCACCGCGTTCTTCGATGACGACTGACGCGCCGTCGGCAGTTTCAGGGTCGAACGTGGATGATGGACACGCGACGTAGAACGGGATTGAAAAGTGCCGCGCCATGATTGCGATGCCGGACGTCCCGATCTTGTTCACGACGTCGCCGTTGCGCGTGACACGATCAGTGCCTACCAGCACCAGATCGATCGCGCCTTCGGCCATCATGCGCGCAACCATCGTGTCGCAGATCAGCGTGACGTCGACGCCCGCACGCGTCAGTTCCCAGGCCGTCAGCCGGCTGCCTTGCAGCAGCGGCCGCGTTTCCGCTGCGTAAACGCGAAACGCGACGCCGGCTGAGTGCGCCAGATACATCGGTGCCGTTGCGGTGCCGAGTTCCGACACGGCGAGTGCGCCGGCGTTGCAATGCGTCAGCACGCCACTGCCGGGCGCAATCAGGTGCAGTCCGGCTCGGCCGATCGCGCGGCATATCCGGCGATCTTCCGCGTGAATCGCTTCGGCGGCGGCTCTGATTCGCCCATACCGCGCCGCCCCATCGCCGTCCGGTTGGGCCGCCGCGACGATGCGGTTCACCGCCCACGCGAGGTTGACGGCGGTGGGTCTGGCGCCGCGCAGTCGATCGGCGGCGAACTGCAGCGCGCGAAAGAAGCGCTCGCCGTCGGCCGAGCGATACGTCTGCATCGCGACGACCAGTCCGTAAGCTGCCGCGATGCCGATCGCCGGCGCGCCGCGCACCTTCAGCGCCCGGATGGCCGCGTAGACCGATTCCAGCGATGTCTGTGGTTCGTAGATTACACGTCCGGGCAATTGCGTCTGATCGAGCAGCTGCAGCCGTTCATCGTGCCAACGGATCGGCTCAGGCGCGAGGCTGATCACGGTCATCTCCGAGGGCGTCGGCCAACGTCTGTACGAGCATGGCGCCGGTCCCGCTCGCCGAGGCCCCTGAGGCGAATACGCCGTCTTCATGGCCGAGTGTCGCGATCGCGAGCGGCCGCTGTCTGTGTTGCCGCAGCAGGGCGGCGACCGCGTTCGCCATGGCGGCAGATCCGTAGGAGACCGTCTGGTCGGTTACCGGCAAGCCGAGTCGTGGTGCTGCGCGCCAGATTGCCGTCGAGTGCACGTGCATCACCCATAAGATCGCCGGGTCGGCCGCGTACAACATGCCGTGCGTGATGCTCTCGGACGACGGCGGCGCCGAACCGGTAGCGGAGACGCTGAAGCGCTGGCAGTCCCAGCGATCGATGCGCACCAGGTGCGAAGGGCCGAAGTCTGGTTCACCGCCGGTCTGACTCGCGGTGACGAAGAAGCGACGCGCATCGGTGCAGTCTCGAACGCTCAGATTGCCATATGCGTATCCGTCGTAACGTTTCGGATCGCGGCCTACCAGACCGAGCTGGCGCAGGATGATCCGCCACGCGGCCATTTGTGCGAACAGGACGTTGTCTACCAAGTCGGCGTCGCCGGGCGGGTCGAGCGTGTAGCGAAACTGAATCGCGCCTTCTGCGGTTGTCATTCGGATCGTTGCTGCTTCGGATCGAACGTGAATATAGACTCGACTGCGGGTGACAGACAGAGGAAGGGAATCATGGCTGATCAGGAACCGAAGAATCCGTGGCCGAATCTCGATGTCGGCGAGTTGTTCAAACAGTTTCAGATTCCGGGCGTAGACGTCAGCAAGCTGATCGAGGGTCAGCGCGAGAACATCAAGGCGCTGCAGGAAGCGAATCAGACCGCGCTCCAGGGTTGGCAGAATCTGATGACGCGCCAGACCGAACTGATGCGCGAAGCGTTCGAAGCCTGGCAGGCGTCGATGAGCGATACGGCCAAAACGCCGCCTGCGGAGATGGCGCAGAAGCAGATCGAGCACGGTCAGAAGGCGATCGAAAAAGCGTTGTCGAACATGCGCGAGCTCGCTGAAATGGCCATCAAGTCGCAGACCGACGCGGCCGACGTCATCCGGAAGCGCTTCGAAGCGGGCCTCAAAGAAATCCAGAATCGCTAGCGCAGTGCGGTAGTCGGATGCGGGTCGAGAAAGCCGCCGGCGCGCTCGGTGCGTTCGTGCACGATGTTCAGGTCGCTGACGCGATCGGGTCGAGCGCGTTGTTCGAGGCTATCCGCGCTGCATTGCTCGAGCACCAGGTGTTGTTCTTCCGCGACCAGCGGTTGACACCGCAGCAGCAGCGCGCGTTTGCGGTCCGGTTCGGACCCATAGAAGGGCATCCGGCTTACCAGGTAGTTGCCGGAACGTCCGACGTGCAGATCCTCGAGAGCACGAAGGAAAAGCCGTCGAAGATCGAAATGTGGCACACCGACATGACGTTCAGGCCGGCGCCGCCGATGCTGACGATGCTGCACGGGAAGGTGATTCCGCCTTTCGGGGGCGACACGCTGTTCGCCGGCATGACGGCCGCGTACAACGCGCTGTCGCCATCGATGCAGGCGTTCCTGAACGGACTGACCGCAACCCACGATTTCGCGCACGGCTTCAAAGAGAGCCTGGCAGAGCCGGGGGGTTACGAACGGCTTGCCGGTGCGCTCGCGGCCAATCCGCCCGTATCGCATCCGGTGATCCGCACGCATCCCGAAACGCACCGCAAGGCGATCTACGTGAACTCGCTGTTCACGGTTCGCATCAACGAACTGACGGGCGCGGAGAGTCGCGCGATTCTGGACCTGTTGTTCCGCCATGTGACGACGGACGAGTTCACGGTGCGACTCAGCTGGCAACCCGACACGCTGGTGATGTGGGACAACCGCGCAACCCAGCACAAGCCGGTGAACGATTTCTTTCCGCAGCACCGTCGCATGCACCGCATCACTGTGTCTGGGGACGTGCCGTGCTGATCCGGCCGATGGACGGCGCGCTCGGTGCCGACGTTACCGACGTCGACGTGTGCCAGCTGGACGCGCGCCAGCTCGCGGCCATTTGCGCGGCGCTGCTCGAGCACCACGTACTGGCACTTCGTGACCAACGACTCGACCCGGCCGCGCTGAGCGCGTTTGCCGCGCGTCTGGGTGAGCGCGAGATATATCCGTTCGCGGAGTCGCTGCCCGAAGACCCGTACGTCGTACCGATCATCAAGGAACCGGAAGACGAGTCGAACTTTGGCGGCGTGTGGCACACCGACTCGAGCTATCTGCCGGCGCCGCCCAGCCTGACTCTGCTGTACTCCGTGTCGTTGCCGAAGCAGGGCGGCGACACGCTGTTTGCCGACATGCATGCAGCCTATGACGCGCTGCCGTTGCCGACGCGCGAGGAGATCGACGGGCTATCCGCGCAGTACACCGCTTCGCTGGTGCACGACGACGGCGGCGCATATGCGCAGGTGGCGGGCGCCAATCGGAACCGGCGCGCCGCTGGCGCGACCGTCACCGACTCGATCCACCCCGTGGTTCGAACGCACCCTGACAGCCGCACGAAGGCGCTGTACGTCAGTCTCGCGCACACGCGCTGTTTCGTGGGGCGCACGCGCGAGGAGAGCCTGCCGTTGTTGACGCGGCTGGCCGAGCACGCGATCCAGCCGGAGTTCCTGACGCGGCTGCGCTGGACGCCCGGCACGCTCGCGATCTGGGACAACCGTTCGGTTCAGCACTTTCCGCTGAACGACTATCCCGGCGAGCGGCGCGTCATGCACCGTGTGATCCTGAAAGGCGAAGTGCCGGCCTGACGAGCCGTCGGAAGGGTCAGCCAGCGCCGACGGGTTCCGGCGCGGGAGCCATCGCCGGATCGAGCCGCACAAGCCGCCGCGGCGGGAACCCGGTGAGCACGCGTATCGTCGTCGGCAGACTGTGCTGCGCGTTTACGCGGTCGAATTCCGCGCCGGTAACGGGCACCGCTACGTACGGCTGCGTCTTTCCGTCCCACGTCACCTGCACCTGCGGATGTGCGAGCACTTCGTTGTACCAGCGTCGCGGCCAGTGATTGGCTGCCACGTACAACTTGCCGTCGCTTTCGAGCCGCGCCACGACGCGTTCCTTCGCCGTGCCGCCGTCGTCCTGCGTGGAGATCACCATCGTGCCCTGGTCCTTCGGTTGGAAGTAGCCGATCAACGATTCGAACCCGACGACGACGCCCACATAGATGAACAACAGAATTCCGATGACCTTGACGACTCTCATTGCGATCTCCCGGAGCGGAGTAACCATTAGAAACCAAACCGACGGCGCAAACACCAACGCGTGGATCACCCGAAACTGCGCCACCCGGCGATGATCCGCGTCGCGATCGTCAACGCGCACAGGCACGCGAACCCGTATGCCCACAGCGGAAACTGCGCGGGCAGAAGACACATCAGCGCGAAGCAGATCAGCGTCTCGCTCGCTTCGGTGAGTCCGCCCAGATAGAAAATGCCTTTGTTCGGGTACGTTTCGCTGCTGAGTCCGCGGCGTTCAGCGAATATCGCGTAGGCAAGAAAGCTCGAGCCGGTGCCGATGAATGCGGCCAGCAGCGTGGCCGCCGGCAGCGCGCGCTCGGCAGGGTTTGCTACGGCGAATCCCAACGGGATGCTCGCGTAGAAAATGAAGTCGAGCGCGATGTCGAGGAATGCGCCGCGATCAGTGGGTTGGGTGAGCCGTGCCAGCGCGCCGTCGAGACCGTCGCAAGCGCGGCTCAGGAGTATCAGAACGAGGCCGGTGCCGTAGGCGTTACCGGCGATCGACAGCGCGGCAAGCAACCCCAACGCAAACCCGGTCCACGTGACGGTATCCGCACCGACTCCCCAACGACCCAACACGCGCGCACCACGCTCCAGCGACGGGCGCAGCAACGCTATTGCCGGGCGGTCAAGCATCCCGCGCGTTGCCCGAAATGACCAAGTCCGGCTCATCTGGCGGTTCGGCAGCGTGTGATCCATCACCAGCATTCCGCCAGGTTGGAGCTGCGCACGAGTGTGGCCCGACGTTACTTCGGGTCGAAGTCGCGCGCACTGTGACGCTCGACGACGCGTTCCGCTTCGGGTCCCCATGGTCGGTTGACGCGTCGCCCGCGCTGCACGGCCGGGCGCGTTTCGATCTCTTTCGCCCAGCGAACCACGTGCGTGTAGCTTGCGACGTCGAGAAACTCCGCGGCTTCGTAGATGTTGTGCAACACCAGCGCGCCGTACCAGGGGTATGTCGCCATATCGGCGATCGTGTACTCGTCGCCGCCGAGGAATCTACGGCCTTCGAGATTGCGGTTCAGCACGTCGAGCTGGCGCTTCACCTCCATCGCGTACCGGTCGATCGGGTACCGCATTTTCGACGGCGCATACGCGTAGAAGTGGCCGAACCCGCCGCCGAGAAACGGTGCGCTGCCCATCTGCCAGAACAACCACGACAGACATTCGGCGCGTGCGCCGGGGTCGGTGGGTAGGAACGCGCCAAACTTCTCGGCGAGGTACAGCAGGATCGCGCCGGACTCGAACACGCGCGTCGGCTTCGGCGTGCTGCGATCGAGCAACGCCGGAATCTTCGAATTGGGATTGATCGCGACGAAGCCGCTGCCGAACTGGCTGCCGTCGCCGATGTTGACCGTGTACGCATCGTATTCGGCCCCGCTGAATCCGCGCTGCAGCAGCTCCTCCAGCATCACGGTCACTTTTACGCCGTTCGGCGTTGCCAGCGAGTACAACTGCAACGGGTGGTCGCCTACCGGCAACTCCTTATCGTGCGTTGCGCCGGCAATCGGCCGATTGATGTTGGCAAAGCGCCCGCCGTTGGCCTGATCCCACTTCCAGACTTTGGGCGGTACATATTCGGATTCGCTCACGGGGTGACCTTTAGTGGATCGATGTAGGGGCCAACGGTGTCGCGGAGCCGCGCCTCAGTCAACCGCATTCGCTGGCGGCTCTGTCGCAGCGGTGCGAGTCGGTTACCATGCCGCTTCCGAAAACCTACGGAGGAAGAAAATGTTCAGCCATGTGATGGTCGGCGTTAAGGATCTGGAAGTCTCGCGGAAATTCTACGACGCGG
>DATJGR010000068.1:0-16685 GCA_035494855.1 Pseudomonadales bacterium
AAATACTCGATCAGCGCCGATCGGCCGCTTTGGTATTCAATCACCGCCATGCTCGCGCGCCGGATCATCGTGAACACAAGCGGTTTGATGTCGTCGGGAAAATCGCCGTGAAAGATCGTCCGCATGATGAACTCGGTAACCCATCCGCGCGCGCTCTCGGCTTCGACAGACAAGTCGGGCGCGTTGCATTCCGTCAGGGTTGAAATGCCTTGCGCGAACCATCGCTCAAGTGCGGTGTATGTGAACGGCATCTTGTATCCCTCGCCGCCGAATCGGTGCGGAGCCATTGTAACGAGTGTCGCACCGCGCGCCGGGCGCTGAGCGCATCGTCATCGTGCGCGGGCGACGTGATCACTGTGCGCTGCGTCGCTCATCAGGGGCTGTGGTGGGTTTGTTTCGCTTGCGGCGTTTGCGGTACGCATATTCGGCACCACCGAATACCGCGAGCATCAGGAGCGACAACCAGAACCCGCTCATAATGCGTCGATCTCATCGTCGGTCATGTGTTGTTCCGAACCCTTCAGCGAGTCGCCATTCCACCAAGCGCGATGATGAGAGTCGTCACGTCAATCTCTGCGCGCCGCCAATCCTCTCCCTTCCTCGGCGTCTTGCGTTCTCCGTCGCCGACGTTGGTCGAACGCCCGTGACATATCAGCGTCGGCCGCCCGTTACTTGAGTTCACTGTGAAGCTCGCCGCATGAATGATCTTGTTGGCGACATCGCGCGGCTTCAATGCGACCTCCGTTTCATCCGCGTTGATCAATCTGCCGAAGTTGAATCCGGGGTGGTTCAGATACTCTGTTAGTGCGCGATCGTCTTCGTCATCGAGGTAGCGGAACAGCACCGCTAGTTCTAGAAACGCCCGCTCTGCTGTGCGCGCTGCTACCGAGAACACGGTTGTATAAACACCTTCCCACTCTCCCGCCAAACTGTCTTGCAACATCCTCTGCAGCGGTTCGCGCGAGAACGCGTACATCGCAATGATCGAAAGGTTGTGCGCGATCAGTTCCTCTACCTGAATCGACAGCGTCCGCATTTTAGCCAGCCTTCCCAACAGTCGAACTAAGGGGAATCAAAAGCCGATTGGTGGGTTTTATGGTGGGTATTTGGGGCAGGGGCTTCTAAGTTTTTGATCTATAAAGCCGCTTGGCGGAGAGGGAGGGATTCGAACCCTCGATGGGTGTTACCCCATACACACTTTCCAGGCGTGCTCCTTCAACCGCTCGGACACCTCTCCAGAAGAAGGGTGGCAACCCAAACCAGCCACACCCCGGCGCTCGAGTCTGCTGCTGCCGCTGCTCCCTTCCGGGCCTGACGGGGTTCACAACGTATCGTCGCGAGGGGACCGGAGTGGGTCGCCATCGAGGGCCGGTATCCTACCCTAGCGGGATATCAACGGATAGCCGACCAACGCTCGCGTTCGCGCGTCTTCTATTCCTTCGACTCTCCCCTGGCACGTGCTCGCTGCCTACTGACGCAGCAATCGCATGGACGTCGACGCCGACTCGTCCGTCGATCTGAACGGATTGATGTCGATGCCGCCGCGTCGCAGAAAACGGCCGTAAACGGTGAGGTGTTCCGGTGCACATCGCTGAATGAGGTCGACGAAGATCTGTTCGATCGTCGTCTCGTGAAACGCGGCGTGACTGCGGAACGACACCAGATAGCGCAGCAACGATTCCGGCGGAATACGATGGCCGACGTACTGCACCAAGATGCTTGCCCAATCCGGTTGCCCCGTCACCGGGCACACGCTGCGGAACAGGTGCGTGTGATGCGTCTGCCGAACGGTGACGGCGCCGGCATCCAGTTCGAGCAGATCCGGGCACCAGTGATACACCTCGATTTCCACGTCCAAATCGTCGAGTGAGCGGCCCGGCATCTGCACCATTGGTTCGGGGGTCTGATCCACGTCGAGCAGATCGATCATCACCGGCGCGCGAAACGCGAGGGACAGATCAGAGATCAAAGTCGTCAGCAGCTCGGCGCGCGTGGTGAACACCGTTTGCGAGAAGGAGTTGAGATAGAGCTTCAGCGATTTGCTTTCCACGATCGCGGCTGAATTGCACGGCACGCGCACCTTGACGATTCCGACTTCGGGTCGTCCTTTTGCATTCAGCCACGAGAATTCGTAGCAGTTCCAGGTGTCCTCACCCTGAAACGGCAGTCGATCCACGATTCCGAGCGTTGCGCGTAGCTGCGCCCGATCGATGGACCGAAGCAGCGACGGCGTATACGTCGTGGGGTAGTCGGAATCCTTGCCGAGCGGAAGATCCGGATGCCCGATCGTACTCATGATTGAGTGCATGCGAACAACGATACACTACAGCGAACGCATCGTTTCGAGTCAACAACGGAGCCGATGGGCGGTCGGAAATCGCGCGCCAACGGCCGCGGTTTACCGCAAGGTGCGATCAGGCGTAAGGTCGCGCAAAGGAACAAAAAAGCACCGTGAAGGGGCTCTGATGATCCGATTGACCACCCAAGTCGAGGATCGAGAACTGGTTGCGGCGATCCACGCGTTGGGACGCGACCGCGTGAAGCGTTTCGTGCGCCTGCTGCTGTTGTACAAAGACGATCAGCTGCTGCTCGAAGAGTGCGCCGACATGGTGCTCGAAGAACTCGAGCGGCGCGCTTCCTCGAATCCGCAGCGCTGACCCCTCGCGCGCTCAATCGTTTTCCCCCACCTTGTAGATGACGTCGATCGCGGGAATGTCCGAGGCAGTCGCCTCCAATGCCAAGCGTCGACTCAACAGCAACTCGAACAGAATCGCGCTGGTGCGCGTGAAGGTCTGATACGCGTAGCGAACGAAAATGCGCTCGCTGAAGTGTTTGCCAGCCACCAGCGTGAGATCCTCGGAACTGCCGCCGGTGGCGGTGAGTTCGTCGATGCCGAGCACACTGCTCACCTCCTTGATGACCGGCGACGCGCCCTTGAGACCCAACGCAATCGCCGCGCCCATCATGTTGCTCCCCTCTTGTGCCGTAGCTGAACTCAGCGGCCGGCCAAGCACGAGATAGGCCAATGTCTCGGCGTCGGACATTGCCGGGGTCGAGTACAACGTCGTTTCGATGGCGCGCGCCGGTCCTTGTATCCGCGCGCCTACCGTGACGGTGCGCGTCGGTTCGCGAATCGTGCGCGACGCGGTGGCGTCTACGTACGGGTCCTGCGGCGGACCGCTGTAGGTAAGCCGCCCCGATTCGATCGCGAGCTTCTGTCCATACACTTCAAACGTCCCGTCGATCAACGTCAACGTGCCGTTGAGCTGCACGATTCCTTCGGCGGATTGGCGCAATCGCAGCGTGCCGGTCAAACCGGTATCCAGGCCGAACGCGGTGAAGTGCACGTGGTCCTTCAACACTACTTCCAGATCTACCGCCACGCGCGTGCCGCCCGAACGCACTTCAACGCGATTGATCACCACAACATCTTCGCTCACGGCCACCGCGCCCGGCGGCAGCTCGCTCAGCGTGATTTCGGCCCGCGGGATTTCGACCCGGCCTTTGACGGAAGCGAGCCCCGCACGCCAATCCAGGTCGACACCACCCGCCAGCCGCGCCGACGCATCGGGTATCGACAGCGGCAGGTCGGTTGCGTCGATGCGTGCGTGGAAGGTTCGCGAGTCGCGCAGCGGGTCCTTCAGCGAGCCCAGGACTGCGACGCTGCCTTTTTCGCTCTGCGCCGTTCCCGCGATCGCCCATTCCTCGGCGCCACTCAGCCGCATCGTCAGTTCGATCGACGTCAGTTCCACCCGCGGTTCGGTCAGCGCGATACGACCCTGCCTGATAGCCAGCGTGCCCAGCACGTCGGGCGCCCCAACGGTACCCCGTATCGCGAAGTCGCCGCTCAACGCACCGGCGGTCTCGCCTACGCGGCGGGTGAACGTTGCCAGGAAACCCAAATCCTGCACGCTGACGGTCGCACGGCCGTCGAGCGCCGCCGTGCGGTCGAAGCCGTTGACGCCCAGTTCCACGTTCAGCACGCGCGCATCGCCGTTGTCGCCGCGCAGCGATAACTTCGCGCGATCGTCCTGCAGTTCCACGAACGCGCTGAGCACGGGAAGATCGACCCCGCTCGCCGAGTCCGCCTCGTCGTCGAGCAACCGCAACCCGTTCGTGGCAAGCGCCGCGGAGCCGCGCCAGTGGGCGTTGTCGCTCGATACGTCCCACCGCCCGGACACGCTGCCGGCAAGACGCTCCGAGTCCTCGAAGCGCCTGGCAATGCCCGCGATGTCGAATGTCTCGATCGCCCCGGCCAAACGGATACGGCCAGGCTCCACCGCGGCGGCCTCCACGCAGACGCGCCCATGCGACGGCGGCAACCAGCAATGCGGCGACACGTTGAACGCGCCACCCGCAATGGTCACGCTCGCGTCGCGATCGAGGCGCCAGCGTTCGCCCGGCAACGTCAGCAGCGCGCCCTCGTCCACCTTCACGTCCCAGCGTTCGCCTTCCTTGTGCGCAGACAGGTCCACTGAGCCGCGCTGATCGCCGAAACTCCAGGCGAACGAACCGGTGAGCGCGTCCCGCGAGCCGCGCACCGCGCCGTCGATTCGAGCGAGTTGCACGTCATCCCGCGCGACCTGTCCAATCGTGACGCGCGCGTTGCCGGATGCACCCTCCTTCACGGTCGCTTCCACGCGCGAAGTTGCCACGCGCCATTCGCGAAAACGCAATGAATTCGAACTTGCCGATAGCTGTATGTCTGGCGCGTCGCGGTGACCCGATATCGAGGCGTCTGCGGTCAGATCGCCCTGCAGTTCCGGCAGCAACGTCCCCAATTCGGGCATGTTGAGGCGCGCGCTACCCATCACCCGATCGCCCTCCCATTCCAGCGTCCCGGTGGCTCGGTTCGGCCCGGATCGTATCTCCACGCCGCTCGCCGACCACCTGTCGGCGTGCCGTTCGACCCGGCCGTTCGCTTCGAACGGCGCATCGTTCACTCGTCCGACCAGCGATTGGATCGTGAGGTCGAGATCGCTACCCGCCGCACTCACCTGCACATGACCCGACAACGCACCGGAGAGCGTCGCGGCGAACAACGCCGGATCGAGGTTGTCGACGTCTGCCGTCAGGTCCACTGACAACTGCGGCGTTCGCGCGATGCGTCCACGCGCAACGGCGCCACCCCGATCGGTCGAAAGGGCCAGTCGCGAAATATCGAGCGCATCGAACGTTCCTGTCGCATCGAGCGAAACCTGAGCTTGGGGAAGATCGGTAGCGTTGATCGCGCTCGTCGCGTGCACGTCGAATCGTTCGAGCGTTCCTGCGACGTGCACATTCAACGCTGCTACACGGAAGCGCTCCGAATTCCATTCCGTCATCGTGCCTCCGACGTCGAACCGCGGCCGTACTTCGCCCAGCAACGCAACTGTGCCGCGCGCCTCGACGGCCGGCAGATCGACGTGCAGCGTCACGCCAAGGGCGCGAAGCGAATCGTGCAACTCCGCGCTTCCACTCAGCGACGGCTCAGTCAATCGCCACTTCAGTGCGCCGTGCACCGGCACGTCGTCGCTCGTCCTGATCGCGACGTCGCCGTCAACTGAATACGCCGCGGCACGCAGTTCGATGCCCTTCAAGGTATACGTGGTGCCGTCGTACGACAGATCTCCAGAAATGGCCGGCGCGTACTCGTCCGGAACACTGCTGATCCTGGTTGCCGCAATGCTAAGCGAGCGCACGTCCAGCGCGAACGGCAATGCCGGAAGCACCACCGACAACGGCGACGGCGCCTTTTCTCCCTGCGAAACGACCTCGAGCGACGCAGCCACCAACCGATCGAGTACCAGCGCTCTTCGCAACGCCGAGGCACCCCACGCCGCTTCGATCTCCAACGACCGAATTTCGACGAGCGTGTGACCCGCGCGAATCCGCAGCAGCTCCATGTGCATACCGCGCAGCAGAGTTCCGTCGAGCCCAGACAGTTCGACGGAGGCGCCCGACGCCGCCACGGCCTTTTCCACCAGCCACCGCGACCCGCTGGCCGTCGCAATAGCGCCCGTAGCCGCGACCATCGATGCGACGATGAGCGCAAGGACGAGCGCGAGCAGCACCCACCACAGCCGCGTCATATGTCCGGCCCAACGGTGATGTAAAGGCGCCACTGCGTGGTCGGATCGTCCAGCGGATGCGCGACGTCGACGCGGATCGGACCCACCGGCGAATACCAGCGGATACCGGCGCCCACACCCGTGACGAAGTGCGGTTCCTCGTCGAACGCTGATCCGGAGTCGACGAACAAGGCGGCGGCCCAGTCCGTACGGAACTGGTAGTCGAATTCGACCGAACCGGTCAGCAACCTGCTACCGCCGACGACGTTGCCCTGCCGTTCCGGACCGACATCCTGGAACGCATAGCCGCGGATGCTCGCGTCGCCGCCAGCGAAGAAACGGATCGACGGCGGCAGATCGCTGAATTTGTCCTTCCACGTCCAGCCGGCCGTGGTACGCACCAGTACGCGCGTGTGTTCGGTGAGCCGCTCGATCACCTTACCCGTGCCGAGCAACTGTACCAGGTCGGTATCGGACCCCAACGACTGCGAGCCCCCCCGCACCGTGGTATCGATGCGGAATCCTTCTGTGGGGCGCGTCGGCCGGTCGCGCCAGAAGCGGCTGAACGTCGTTCCGAAGAGCAGCAGCCGGCTCACGCCGAACTGATCTGCAATCTTGAAGTCTTCGTGCGTGAGGTCGACGAAGTCGGTTTCCACCCAGGCGCCGCGCTCGTACGTGTGACGCGCGCCGATTCGTTTGATGTCGCTGTTCGACGTGGTCGATTCCAGGTGCGCGATGCCGGCATCGAAGATGAACCAGTCGTTCAGCGGATTCAGGTGCGGAATCTTGTACTGGAAATCCACCGACGTGTGTTCGGTCGAGATCACCGATTTCACAGAGGCGCGATGGCCGCGGTCGTTGAGCAGATCGTTGTCTGCATCGATGCGGATGCGCGGACCGGTGTCGGTTGCGTATCCGACACCGAACGCATAAGTCCAGGCGCGGGCGCGCGGATAGAGCTCGATGCGGATCGGTATCGCATGCCCCACCGCGGTGTCGCGATCGGCGGTGACGAACGTTCGGCCGAAGTAACCGCTGTCCGCCAGGTTGCGCCGCAGTCGGGCGACCAGCGATGCGTCGTACGGCTCGCCAGTGTGGAACGGAATATAGGCATCGATCAGACGACGCACCAGAAAGTCGCCGACGATTTCGATCTCGCCGAAGCTGAAGCGCGCGCCGCCGACGAGGTTCAACGTGACGGTCGCGCTGTGCGCTTGCGCGTCGACGAGCACGCGACTCGCTTCGAACGTCGCGTCGAAGTAGCCGAGCGACTGCGCCGCAGCGAGCAGATCGCGCTTCAAGTCCTCGTATCTGGCGTGATTGAGCGGCGCGTCTTTCAGCTGGCTAGCGCTCTGCACGAGCGTTGCGATCGAGGACTCGGCAGCCAGCGGCTGATCGACCGTTACATTCACTGCGCGCACGATCACCGGCTCGCCGGGCGTGATCTGAAAACGCGCCTGCCAGCACGCGCCAGGCGGGAACTCGAGCGAGTCCACGATCTGCGCACCGTAGAAGCCGAGCGCTTCGAGCGACGACGCGATCTGCGCGTCCGCCTGCCGCATCTGCCAACGCACCAGCCACTCCGGTGCATCGCAGCCCAGGTCGGAGAGGCCGAGAAACGCCTTGATGTTCGCCGATTGCGCGTCGGTTACGCCGATGAATTCGACTTCTGCCGATGCGTGCGCCGCGAATAACGCAGCCGCCAGCAGAGCCGGGATCGCAATCGAACGCACCACAATGTTCAAACCACGCGTTCAGCCGTCGAGATGTGTATAAAGCGGATCGGTCGCGCCGCGCGTGCCACGCGCGAGTCCTTTGAACGGCGCGCCTTGCCACTTCACCGATGCGGGTGCGTGCTGGTTCCAGTCCATCAACGCGCGACGGTGTGCGATCTTCCACACGTCGCCGCGGCGCTGCATCCGATCGTGCGCGGAACCGTCGAACGCGCCATACGCTACCTCGGCATCGGGCCAGTACGTGGACTTCAGAATGCCGGAGTCGCCCCGATCGACGCCGCGACCATGGCGAACCAACACATCGTAGATGGCGAGGCGGTCCGCAAGCGCCTTCACATCGGGGATCTGGCCGGTCTCGTGCACTGCCCTCTCCATCCACAGCGTCAGTCAGGAACGCAATCGTACCGCCTTGCTGGATATGGGTCGCTCTCGGCTATAGTCCGCTCCACATCAGGAGGGAGCGGAACATGGCCGAACCGGTATCGATCACACCGCAACTCGACGTTCGCAGGCAGGTTTCCGCCGAAGAGTGGGCGCTGCGCCAGGACCTCGCCGCAGCCTACCGACTCGTTGCGCACTACGGCTGGGACGACATGATCTTCACGCATCTGTCGGCGCGCGTGCCCGGTTCGGAA
This sequence comes from Pseudomonadales bacterium, assembly GCA_035494855.1. Lineage (GTDB taxonomy): Bacteria > Pseudomonadota > Gammaproteobacteria > Pseudomonadales > Azotimanducaceae > DATJGR01. The sequence continues at coordinate 8,422 of DATJGR010000068.1, forward strand.
CACCACTTCCTGATCAACCCTTACGGATTTCTGTTCGACGAGATCACCGCGTCCAGCCTGGTGAAGATCGACATCGACGGGAACGTCGTGCTCGACAACGGTTTTCCGGTGAACGCCGCCGGCTTCACGATCCACAGCGCGGTACACATGGCGCGCGACGACGCACACGCTGTGATGCACTTGCATACCGAAGCAGGCGTTGCCGTGTCCTGCATGAAGGACGGATTGCTGCCGCTCAATCAGACCGCGCTGATCATCTGCGACGACGTTGCCCAACACGAGTACGAGGGAGTGGCGCTGCTTCTCGAAGAGCGGGAACGCCTGACGGCCGACCTCGGCCGCAAGAATGCGATGCTGTTGCGGAACCACGGCACGCTGGCGCTCGGCAGCACCGTGCCGGAGTGTTTCATGCGGCTCTACTACCTCGAACGCGCCTGCGCGATTCAGGTGAAAGCGCTCGCCGGCGGCGGCCTGCATCTGCCGTCGCAACAATCGATCGATACCACTTATCAGCTGGGCAAAATGCCCGGCGCAGTCACGTATCTCGCTTCACTCGCATGGCCGGCGCTGCGCCGCATGCTCGATCGGGGGGATCGCAGTTATGAAAACTGAACCACGCGCAAGCTGGGTTCGAATCGTAATCGCCTGCATGCTCGGCGCGCCGGCGCTCGCGCACGACGCGCAACCCACGGGAGCCGAAGTGGTGAAAGTGGTCTCCGCGCAGAAACTGCCGAACGTGCCGGGCCAGTCGCTCACCGCGGTGACCGTAGACGTACCACCCGGTGACGTGTCGTCGCCGCATCACCACGCCGGGTTCGTGTTCGTCTACGTGCTCGTGGGCCCCGTCGACTCGAAGCTGAACGACGAACCGTCCAAGCGCTACGCCACCGGCGAAAGCTGGGTCGAGCCGCCCGGCACGCTGCACGCCAGCATGTCGAACCCGAGCAAAACGGAAACCGCGCGTATCCTCGCCGTGTTCGTCGCACCCGACGGCGCCGAACTCACCCGGATAACACAGTAGGTAACGAACATGCGCTTCGGCATCAACGGCACAGGCCTGGTACAACGCGCGTCGATCGACGCGGTGGCCGAGCACGCGGCGGCGGCAGCCGCGGACGGTTTCACGAGCTACTCGCTCGCCGAACATCCGACCGGCGGCTTCGACGCGCTGACCGTGCTGACGGTGGTCGGGCAACGCGTGCCGGACATCGAGCTCGCAACGGCCATCGTGCCGACGATGCCGCGCCATCCGATGGTGCTCGCCGGGCAGGCGCTGACGACGAACGCCGCGATCGGCGGACGATTGACGCTCGGCATCGGCCTGTCGCACGCCCCGATGATGGCGCAGCTCGGCATCGCGTTCGACAAACCGATCCGGCATCTGCGCGAGTTCCTTTCGGTGCTGATGCCACTGCTCGACGAAGGCAAAGTGTCGTTCGAAGGCGAAACGATCAGTTGTGATGCGCAGCTATTCAAACCGGCCGAACGCCGCTGCGGCGTCGTGGTGGCGGCGCTCGGACCGCAGGCGCTCGCGGTGGCAGGCGCGCGGACGGACGGCACCACCCTTGCGTGGGTCGGCCCGCGCACGATCCGCGACCACATCGTGCCGACCATTTCGGCCGCCGCAGAAGCCGCCGGACGACCCGCACCGCGCATCATCGCGACGTTGCCCGTCTGCGTCACCAACGAGGTCGCTAGGGTGCGTGCGATGATCGACAAAACGCTGACGATGTACGGCAAGCTGCCGTCGTATCGCGCGATGTTCGACCGGGAAGGCGTTGCCGGCCCCAGCGACATTGCGCTCGTCGGCGACGAAGACACGGTGATGAAGATGCTCGACGTTCTGCAGGCCGCAGGCGTAACCGACTTCGGCGCATCGGAATTCACAACGTCGCCCGAGGAACGCGTGCGAACGCGCGCGTTGCTGAAGGCCGCAGCAGCTTAGATCGGCGGTTCGCCCGCCTTGCCGGTGAGCAACCACCGCACCATCGGCAGGTGCGCGCGCCCGAAGAAGATCTCGCGCTCGACCACGTACGCCGGCACGTCGAAGATGCCGGCTTCGCGAAGAGCCGCGGCGGTGCGCTCGAAGGACGCGCGGCCCTCGCCGCTCGCATACGACTGAAACCCCGCCGTATCCACGCCGAATTCGCCGATCAACGCTTCGATCGCACCGGCATCGTCGAGCGCCAGGCGTTGCTGCCAGAACCGCCCGAACACGGCGTCCACGTATTCGCGCAGCGATTCGCGCGCGCGCTCCTTCACCCACAACATCCCGATGCTCGCGACTGCGACGTCGGGGTTTCGGTAGAGATCCGCGAGTTCGATTCCGTACACGCTCGCGTAACGGTGCAGATCGCGTTCGTAGTAACCCGCGCGAATGCGCCGATGACGCGTACCGCGATCCTCGTTCGGCTGTTCCGGTTGCGGGCGCGACATCGCGGAGACGGGCACCGGCCACCAGTCGAACGCGATGTCGAGTTCGTCTTCGAGCGCAAACGTCGGCCGCAGCGCGAGATACGCCTTCGGATTCTTGAAGTCGATGTACACCGCCGGCACGTCACCGAATACCTCAGTCAATGGCGCCTTACTCAACGCGCGCTCCCAGCGCCGAAGTGCTGGTATGCGATGTCCGGTGCGGGGCCGCGTTTGCCCCCCAGCAACCAGCGCACGCGTGGCAGGTGTTCGCGGCCGAAGAACAACTCGCCATCGATGATGAAGCTCGGCACGCCGAAGATGCCAGCGTCGAAAATCTGCTGTTGTCTCGCTTCGTGCCGCGCGCGACCGTCGCCGTTGCGATAGTCGGCGAACCCCGAAAGATCGGCGCCGCTTGCAGCGAGCACCGATTCGATGACGCGCGAATCTTCGATGTCGAGTTCGCGCTTCCAGAACGGCTCGTACACCCGGTCGATGTAGCTGCGCAGGATTGCTCTGCCTTGAGCCTTCGCCCACTCCATGCCGATGCCGGCGAGCGACGAGTCCCAGATCTTCGTCGTGCCTCGCAGCGTGAGATTGTGGAGCGATGCATAGCGCCGCGCGTCGCGGTACGCGTACTTCACGCCGCTCCACTGCTGCGGTGTACGGTTGCTCTCTGCTACTTTGCCTTGCGCGTCGAGCCTCGCAGAGCCGAGGTAACTCGGGATGTCGAGCGTCAGGGGGCGCCAGTCGATCTCGATGCCGAACTGATCTTCGATCGCGTACGCCGGATCCTTCGCGATGTACGCATACGGACTCTTGAAATCGATGTAGAGGATCAGCGGCTTGTCTGACCGAAACGGATCGAACGAGTCTGTCATCGTCACCCCACCTCCGTGACCTTCAAAGTTTTGCGCGGTCGACCCAATAGTTCAGATCGCGTGCGGCGCGCGCGAGCACGACCGGCACCGACCACGCCGTTCGCGCAAGCCGCAGGTCGCTGCTGCGGCCGCTCGCGTACAGGCCCGACGCGCTCATCCAGAAGGCCACCGAGCGCATCGCATAGAGCGCATCGTAATAGCGGCAGGCCGCTTCATCGATGACGAATCCGCTGCGCGCTTCGTAGTCGTGGAAGAACGCCTCGCGTTCGACGAGATTCGACAGCAGCGGCGTGCCTTCGCGATTCAGGTCGCTCAGCACATATGCGACGTCGTACATCGGATCGCCCAGCACCTGCAGCTCCCAGTCGAGCACCGCCGAAATGCGATCGTCGTCGATCAGCAGGTTGCCGGTGCGATACGCGCCATGCACCAGCGTGACGCGATTACTTTGCGGAACGTTCGTTTCGAGCCAGCAGACGAGGTCCGTCAGAATCGGCTCCGGCGCGTGCTCGGACACCGCGATGAGCTCGCGCCACTTGGCAATCTCGCGACGCACGAACGCAGCGCCCGATACGGGGACGCCGAGAAAGTCGAGGCCGGCGGCGCGCCAGTCGAGCGTGTGCAACGTTGCAAGCGTTTCGGTGAAGCTCGCCGGCAAACGACCGCGCGCTGCCGCGGCGCCGTAGAACGCGCGCCCTTCACGACCCCACGGGCTCGGGCACACGCCACGCACTTTCTCCATTACGAGAAACGGCGCGCCGAGAATTTCGGGATCGTCTTCGAACCAATACGGCTTCGGCGCAGGCAGCGCCGTGCGCGCGAGGCACTGCAGTACGCGGAACTGCTGCTCGAGATCGGAGAGATGGCGCAGCAGCGCATTGCCCGGGTCGCGACGCAGACACAGTCCCAACGTCTGCGTTACGCCGCGCTCGCGGTAACTGAGATCGAAGAGCCAGGTTTCGTGCGACCAGCCCACGGCAATTCGTTGGACGTCGTGCAAGGCGTGGTCGGTGGCGTTGGGAAAGCGCGAAGCCAGATAAGCGAGGATACGCGGCTGCAACGTTGTGGCATCGGCGTTCACTCCGCGAACTCCAGACGACGCTCTATGTCGGTCCCGAGCGTTCGTCGCACGCGTGCCAACAGCTCCTCGAAGCGGCGACCGAGCGGTTCGCGCACTGCATACAACGCTTCGATCAGCCGGCACAGCGCGGCAGCATCGCGACGTCGCGCCAGGTCTTCGACGGCATCGCGGATCGCCGGCGGCGCATCGGGAGCCATGACGCGCAGTTCGGCCACCAGCGCCTCGACGTCAGCGACGGCAGCGATCGCGTGCGCGGGGGCCAGCGCCAGTTGCCGACCGAGTTTCTGCAGCACCACCGCCGCCATGAATGCCTGCGTCTTTGGATACTCGGCATCGACCGCGGGCGCGATCTCCTCCTTCAACGTCTGCGCGATGCGCTGCAAGAGATCTGCGTCGTTCATCGAGTTGCTCCACGCCGGAACTGCGCCCATCGGTGCACAGGCCACATGTCCTGATCTTCGCCCCACGCCTCGATGCCATCCAAGTCCCATTGCACCAGGCTGTTGACGTCGATGAAAGTATGGCGATTGAGAACGATCCGGCTCACGGCCTGTCCTGTTGCCACGAACTCCTGTCCCGCGGCGGCGCGTGCAGTCAACACGATGCGCGTTACGAAACCGGTGCTCGCATCGCGCTCCACTCGCCTTTCGCCGCCGGCCAGACCCCTCGTTTCGCCGTTGCGGCGCAGAAAGCCGTACGACACCGCGTCGTGTCCGTCGCGCGCGTTCGTCACCGCGAGGAATCCGTCGCCGTTCTGCGTGGCCGCGGTGACATAAGCGGCCTGCCGCGGTCGATCCTCCGGACGGACGCCCCACGTCCGGTCGCGCATGCCGATGCAGTCGATCGCAATACGCTCGCCGTACAGCACGAGTTCGCCGGTCACGCGTCCCAGCTGGTCGAAATGATGCGCATTGCCAAAAGTCGAGCCAACCGCAGTGAGTGGTTGCGGCGGCATCACGCCGCTGAACTGCAGGCGCGCCTGCAACCGATCTCCGTCGTCGTAGCTGAGCGAGTAGCTCATGCACGGTTCGATCACTCTAATGGACACGCCGTTTGGCAGCGCGCAATCGTCCAGATCCTGATCGCGAGGCAACTGCAGCGCCGTGTAGTTGGCCGAATAAAGCGCTTCCCATGGAAGGTGCGCGACGTCGTCCCACAACCACGCGCCGCCCGCGATCGAGCCGATGTTCGGCCGCACCATCGTGTACAGCCATCCGCCGAGGCGCCGCTCGCGATGATGGAACGAGAACCACGCGGTTTCGGTGGCCCACCACGCGTCGCCCATCTCGGCGAAATGGAAGCGATCGTCGCGCGCGGTGAACGCCTGCATGTTCAAGGATTACCTCTGGTGCACGAGCGGCATGCCCGGGATCGGACAGCGCACGTGTACGACGTAGTCGCTGGCGATGCTGCCGATGTACAGGTCGCGCATGTCGGCGCCGCCCCAGCTCACGTTCGTTGGGCTGCGCATCATTCGACCTTCCGGATCGGACAGCACGGTGACCACGTCGCCGCGCGGCGTGATGGCGATGACCTTGTTCGCCATCACGAGCGTGACCCACAGATTGCCTTCCTGATCGAAGCCGCAGCCGTCGGTTACGCCCAACTGGCCTCGTTGGGACGCGTTCAGCGGCCGCAGATGCTGCACCTCGGCGGTGGTCAGACCGAGCTTCGGTCCATATCGCGTCGGCGCACCGAGCGAGCCGTCGGCGTGGATCGGGTATCGCAACACGTCGCACCCGGTGGTTTCGCAGACGAACAGATTGCGCTCGTCGTGGTCGAGCGCAATGCCGTTGGCGAACGCGATGCCTTCGGCCAGAACAGTTGCGGTCCCGTCCGTATCGACGCGATAAATCAGGCCGTCGCGCAGGTCGGCGAACGCGCGATCGACCGGTCCCCAGGTCGAATGCGAACACCAGATGCGGCCGCGCGAGTCGACGAGCGGATAGTTCGAGCCGAACAGTCTGCGGCCGTTCAACGCCGCGCAAACCGTCTCGACATTGCCCGTCGACGTATCGAGTCGCTGCAGCGGACCGTAACCGTCGTCCGGTCCACCGAAGTTCGCAATGACGATTCGGCCCTCGCGATCCATGTTGATGCCGTTCGGCGCACCGCCGGCCGCGCCGACGCGCTGCAGCGTGCCGTCGGGAAGCACGCGCGCGCAGGCGCTGCGCTGATCCGACATCCACACCGTTCCGTCGCGCGCCACCACGACGTCTTCCGGACGCTTCACGCCGAGGCCGACCTTCCTGCACTGGCCGATGTCGATCGTTGCGAGAACCATGCTCTGTACTCCTATGCGGGTCGTCCGTCGTTCACCAGTCGATCGATTTCCACCGCCAACGCAACCGCGTCGTTGCTGAAATAATGCGTGTGCGCGCCGGCGCCGAGACAGAACTCGGTGCGACCGCTCTCGTTCGTCGCCAGCACTTCTCCATCTGCCGACACCGTCGCGACGCGGAACATCGCAGGCGAGGTCTGTGCAGTCCAGATTGCGCGGCCGACGTAGTCGCCGGCGCGATACGCGTTCACCCACTGGCTGACCTGCACGGCGGCCGGGTCCGGAAGCGAGGCAAACGACGACGGTTGCACGCCCATCCAACGATACAGGAACGGAAACAGCGCGGCGTAGAGGTCACGCAACGGCGAACCCACGGTGACCAGCGACAACGGCGTTGCATCCACGTAGTCGCTCAACCGCCGCGTGACCACGAGGTAGTGCAGCAGGTCGGCGGTGATCACCGTGCCCTGGCTGTGCGAGACGATCACCACGCGCGAGTAGCCGCGCTTGCAGACGTCCGCAAGCAACGATGCGTAACGGGAGAAGATGCGGGCGCGCGGCGGCAGATTGTTGGCCGGGTCCTGGAAATAGTTGTCGACGTCGAGCGCCGCGTCGAGTGCGACGCGGAGCTTGCCGAACGTCTCGGTGAAGCGCGCACCGAGCGCGGTGATCGTGACGGCGCCGCCGGCGAGCCACTGCCCCACCCTCACGAGCACGTCGCCGTGCTCACCGAGCCAGTCGAGCGCGTGTTCGACGCCGAACAGTTTCTGTTCGACGAACAGCAGGTAGACCACCGCGCCGATGAGCGCCAACAACGGCACGAAGCCGCCGAACAGGTAACCGAGACAACGGCGCCCGCCGGTCCACCACCGGCCCAGGCGCAACGTCCACGAAGCCGACTGCTCGTCGGCTCCCGGTGCGACCTCCTCCCGCAACGACGGCGCCAGCGCGATCAATGCGATTCCGCCGACGACGCCGACGAGCCCCATCAGCGGCGTGAACAGCGTGCCGACATCGGTCACCTGCGACTCGAAGAAGATCGACGCGGAGCGGTACGCAGGTGTGAACAACACCGGCATGAACAGGAAATCTTCGAGCGTGAGACCCGCGACATACGAAATCATCGACCACAGCACGAGGCTCAGGATCGTGAACAGTGCGGTGGAAACGACCATACCGATGCGCGCAGTCGCTAGCGACGCGGCCACGGCTGCATCACCGCGGCTCGCCAGCGCGAATCCGAGCAGCAGTGCCAGGATCTGCACCACCGCGAGCAGCGCCCACGCAAACAACAACGCCGCGAGCAGGTACTCACCGGCATTCAACGCCGTGGTCAGCATCCATTCGTACGACGTCGACACGTCGGGACGCACTCGCAGCCCATTCGTCACCAACAGAATCGCCAGCGACAGCAGCAGCGCGATGCCCACGAGCCGCACGCCGCGCACCGTTTCGCTGTAACGGCGCAACAGTAACGCACCCGTTACCACCGCGAGTGTTGCCGCAGTGTAGAAGTAGACGTCGACGACGTGGTCGGGCCTCAGCGCCGCTGCCACGGCGACGCCGGCGCATACGATGCCGCCTGTGAGCCATGGCAACACCGCCCGGA
>DATJGR010000069.1:0-17146 GCA_035494855.1 Pseudomonadales bacterium
TCGCCGACGACATGAGTAAGGCGCGGGCGGATCTGTTTGTGCCGGTAACGGGGTTCATCGTCGACGACGCGGCCGAACGCACCGCGGCCGGTCCGGACTTCGCAACCCAGCCCGGCCCTTCGGACATCGAAGGCACCCGGAAAAACATGTTGGGGCCTAAGCTACTGAACGCGGAGCAATGGCCGTTCCTGGTGATACACGTGACGCCGATGCACGTCGGGCCGGACTCGACGCAGGTGACGCTGGCGATCACGGTGCGCGATCACGTCGCTACGATCCCGGTCGACGCACACTGGCAACGCACCGGTAGCGAACTGACGATCGAATCGGCCTTCAAGGTCGATCATGCGACGCTCGATCTGGAACCCTTCAGCGCACTCGGTGGCGCCATGCGCGTCGCCGATCAGATCGATATCGCGGTTTCGATCACCGCCACGACGGCGGGCTGAAAGTGGGTCAGGTCGGCAGGAACTGCACCGGATAGCTGATCGTCGTGGTACCGACGTCGCGCTTGCCGAAGTCGAACATGCGGATCCTGCTGACGATCTTCTCCATCAGGTTCTGATCGGGCAGTTCCGACGATACGACGCGACAATCCAGCACGCGGCCGGCCGGATCGATCTGCAGTTCGAGCACCACTTTGCCCTGCAGCGACGGATCCTGGCGCAGTGCGCGGTTGTAGATCGCGAAGATGGCGCCTTTGTTGGCGTCGAACACGCGGCGGATGTCTTCGATCGACCGCTCGCGCGGATCGATCTCCTTGTTGTTGTTCAGGTTGGCGTGGGTTCCACCGTTACCGATGGCACCCGGAGGTGCATCGACCCTGGTCGTCGCGCGACCCGACAACGCGACGCCGCCGGTATTGCGCGACAACGCGGCGACGTTGACGCCGGCGCTGCGCGAACCGTGATTCGACGTCAGCAGCGAGCGATCGAGCGTTGCAGCGTCGCCGGTCCCGCGGCGGATCGCGCCGGTATCGCTGAGCTTGCCGACATCGACCGCATCGCGCATGTCCGCGAAGCTGTCTTTGAACTGCAGCAACCCGGACACTGCGGCTTTCTCGCGCGCATCGGCAACAGTCGGCTCCGCCACGACGGGCTTCTTGAGTACCGCAACCGGCTTCTTCACCTCCGGCGGCTTTTCCTTCTTGACCTCCGGCTGCGGCAGCGGCTCGCGTATTACGTCCGGTGGCGGCGGCGGAATCACGATCGGCGGCTTTTCCAGCACAAGGTGCGCCAGCGGCGGCGGCGCCGACTCGAACGCTTCGTGTACCGGCGGCGGAATCGTTATCCACGGCACCACCACGCCAAACAGAACGTAGATCGCGAGGCAGATCCCGAGCAGCGTGCGGAACCTGCGGCTATCCGGCGACGCCGTCCACGGCAATTCGTGGTGCATGCGCGCGACGGCAACGCTCACGACGCGCCCCCCGGCTGCAGCGTCACCCCCGTGGCGTTCGCATCCGCGACGGCCCCTTCGGGTTGTTCGGCTTTGACGCGATTGACGGCCAGGGACACGTTCGCGAAGTCGGTGGCCTGACACGTCATCATGATGCGCTTCATCAGCCAGTAGGGAATTTCGCGGTCACCCATGACGGTGACGTCGAAACCCTTGGCCGGCACTTCACCACGGCGCTTCGCTTCGTCGCGCAGTTCCCGTTCCAGGCCCGCAATCATCCCCGTCTGCGTCGGCTTCATCTGACTGACGTCTGCGACACGGCGGCTGTTCACCACGATCTGGTCGTTGCTGACCGAGATCACCATGCGATCCTCGGGACGTTGATGCGACGACGACTCCGGTAATTTGATCACCGAGTTCATCGTCAGAACTTCCGTCTCGCTCGAGTTCGCCAACAGGAATACCAGCAGAATCGTGAAGAAGTCCGTAAGCGACACGAGGTTCAGCGTCACTATGCCGTTCTGCCGCTTCACCACGGCACGTCTGTGTTTCGTTCGAAACGAGGCCATCGCTGCTACTCTTTCTTCTTGTTCTTCAGGTTGCTTTCGCCGGCGGGTCGCCGAGCGAAATGACCGGGAACAATTCCGCTTCGACCACTTCCATCGCCACAACGGTGGAATAGGAGCGCACCCGATCCATCACGGACACGAGCGTTTGATAGTTCGTGTCCGACTCCAACAGGATGACGATGTCGCGCTTCTCCGGCATCCGCCGCTTCAGCTCCCGCATCACCAGCGACAGACCCTTCAGGTCCTGCGCACCGTCGACCAGCGGCAGCGTCTTGATGGCTCCGCCGCGTCCATCTGCAACGACGAGCTGATCGTTTCTGACGATCACCTCCAGGTGCACCAGATCGGAGTCGACGTCACCTGAGCCATTGCCCGCCGGGAAGTCGAGATCGATCACCGTGATCTTGGTGAACACGACAGATGCCAGCAGTGCACAGACCAGCAGCATCATCATGTTCATGAACGGCGTGACTTCGAGCTCGGCTTCCTTGCGGTGCGCGATCCGGCGCTTCTTCAATCGGCTCATCTGAGTCGCTCCTTCGGTATTGCGCCGATCAAGCCTTCGCGCTTGCGTGGCTCGCCGGCGGCGCCTTCGGTGCCGCGCGTTCCGGCCGGTCTTCGAGCAAATTGAGGAATTTCACCTGAGCGATCTCGAGACTTTCGACGATCGCGCTGGTCTTGCTCTGCAGCATCGAGTGCAGCAGCAACAACGGAATGGCGACCATCAGCCCGAACGCGGTGCAGTTCATCGACACCGAAATGCTCTGCGACAGCAGCGACGCTTTCTCGGCCGGGTCAGCTGAGGCGACCGCGGTGAACGCGCCGATGAGGCCGATGACGGTACCGAGCAGTCCGAGCAGCGTTGCCACGTTGGCGAACGTCGCGAGGTAAGGCGTGCGGCGCTCGATGTTCGGCAGCACTTCGAGGAGTTGCTCCTCCATCGCGTATTCGATGTCCTGGCGGCGTCGGGTATGGCTCAAGCGCGCGATGCCTTCGGTGACGATCGCACACACGGCCGATTTCGATTTCGACGCGAGGTCCTGAATTTCACGCATGCGCTGGGCACGCAGCAGCGGCAGGATCTTCTCGTAGTCGCGACGGTTTGCGGAGGTTTGTCTCGCCAGATAGAAGTACCGCTCGAGCGAGATCGCGATGCCGATCGCCATTACAAGGGCGATCGGGTACATGAACTCCCCGCCGTGTTGAAAAAACAGAACTATCTTCGAGTACAAGTCCATTTTCTTTCATTCCTCCATTGGAGCCGCATTGTTTACAGGACTTCGCACGGACCTGAGTTGCCCGAGATCACGAATTGGTCGAGATGCACCGTTCACTGCTTCGCCTCCGACGACTTCAGCATGTCGTAGTACTGCAGCTCCCGCTTGTATGCGGGTGGATACAGATGGCGAAACACCTCGTGCTCGGTGAAATTGGGATCGAGTTCAATCTTCGGAATGCCGCTCGGGTCCTGCCACGGCACGATGTAGAGCACCTTCGGCAGTTCCTGGTTGCCGGAGATCACCGTCTCGTCCATCCGGATGCGTCCGTTCGGTTTCGCATCCGATTCGGCGAACGCGCCGGCGCTGATCGACAGCGCGTAGACGAACGCCAGGCTATGCACGCTCATTGCCCTCATGACTCGTTTCCTGCGATCCGGCGTTCGAGATCCGACACCCACCCGGCCACACGCATGTCAGGGTTTTCCGAGAGCGTCTGATACGTCTGATACGCCTTCAGCGCGTCGTCCAGACGTCCGAGATACAGCTCGTAGAGAATCCCCAGGTTCAGATAAGCCTCGCGGAAGTTCGGCACGCGTTGCGTGCACGCGAGATAGTTCGCCTCGGCGGTCAGAAAATCGCCCGCGCGGCGCGACAACACGCCGAGATCGACATACGCCGCGCAATTGTTCGGATTCGCATCGATCGCTTTCTTGTACGCGTTCTGCGCGGCATCGTTGTCGCCAAGCGCTTCGTACACGCCGCCAAGGTTCACCCACGGACCGGACAGCAACGGATCGCGTGCAGTCAGTTCTTTGAGCAGCGATTCGGCTTCGGTGTAGCGCTGTCCCTGAATTGCCGTGAGCGCCTGCTCGAACAGCGCTTCGGATTTGCGGTCCACTTCGACCACCCCCACCCCGTTGGCTGCGCGTTCGACGGGCGGCGATGAACTGCACCCCGCGAGCGCAATCACAACGCAGAACGTCAGCGACTCAACGAATCGTGTCGACATAACCCACCTGCATCTCTTGTTTGTCGAACCGCGCCGGTACCAACGCACGCAGCGCCTCGAAACTCTTCTGCACCCACTGGTCGTACAAGCCGTCCCAACTTCTGCGCACGTTGATCTCGTGAATCGAGATCGCCTGCTCCTCGAACGGGAATGCCTGTTCCTCCAGCAGCACGTCGTACTGTTCGAGCTCCATTTCGGAGAGACCCTGCGGACGCGTCGACGCCATCAACTGACGCGACAACGCCGCGTAGATATCGGCGATCTGGTACGTCGACGCGGTCGCGAATTCGGCCACGCCGTAGTGAGCCGCCTGTTCGTACGCGGTGATCGCGTCCTTCAACGCCTGTTGTTTGCGCTTCAGGCTGGTCGCGAGCGGATCGCCCAACTGGACCGCGTCGAATGCGGCGCGCTCGTCGTCCGCGAGAACGAGCTGCGCTTCGGCCGCGAGATACTTGGAGCGATTCGGCGCCGCGTTGCCCATGGTGTCGACGAGCTCGATCTTCTTGCGCAGCCACACGCGGCGCGTCGACGAATCGGCGGCGCGCTGAGACAGCTCGTCCATCTTCTGCATTGCTTCGAGCGCAAGATCGGCCGGTTGGCGATACGTATCGGCATACGTGCCGAACGCTTCCATTGCACCGGGAACGTCGTTGGTCTGCAGATACAGCTCGCCGGCGTGGTACAGGGCCTGCCGTCGCACCTCCGTATCGCCGTCAGCGCCGGCTACGCGTCGGTACTCGCCGGCCGCCTGATTCCACGACTCGGACTTCTCATAGAGCCCGGCCAACCGTTTCGTTGCGTCTGCCCCATAAGGGCTATCGGGATATTTCGAGCGGAAGTCCTGCAGCAGATCGGCCGCTTCTTTCCAGTTCCCTTGCCCTTCCACCACCGCGATGGCGTCGTTGTGGCCCTTCGCTGCCAGTTCCGATCCCGGCGCGACGGCCGCGATGCGCATGTAGTTGCGCACCGCTTCATCGGTGGCACCACTCTGCTCTGCAGCCTCGCCCTGCTTGTAGATCGCGGCCAGCAGCTTTTCGTTGATTGCAGCGACGTCCGTCCGATTACCGCCCGGAATTGCGAGCAGCGAGCGGTACGAACGCTCCGCCGATACGTACTGGCCCAGTTCGAACGCGCCGTGGCCGAGAATCACGTAAGCGGTGCGCGAGAGACTGGGGTCGAGATCCGGCCGCGTACGGATCAGGTGGTCGGCCAGATCCATCGCCTGCTGGTACTGCGCCAACGAGAACAGTGTGTCGGCGGCGGCGGTTTCCACAGGGGCCGCGCGAGGATCGTCGGGGAACAGCATCGCGAACTCGATCTGCGCGTCGATCTTCACGCGCTGCCACAACTCCCGATCGTCCGGCCCCAGCCCTTTGAGCACTTCGTCGAGACCGAGAATGGCGGCGTAGCCCGCCTCGTTGGCGCGCTCGTATGTCGGATGCTCGTGAACGACGCGCTGGTATGCGGCCACCGCGCGCGCCGGTTCGCCGGCTTCGGTGTAGACCTCGCCGAGCAGGAACAGGTTGTCGGCCACGCCCGGATCGGTCGGGAACGTTGCCACGAGCTGTTCGTAGTAGTCGGCGGCTTTCAGGTAGTCGCCCGAAGCGTGGCTCTTCTGTGCCTCGCTGTGCGACAGCTTGGACAGCTCGCCGAGGTATTCCTTGAGAGTCGGCAGGTAGTCGGCGCGCTCGGCGTCGCTGTACAGGGTCCAGAAGCTGCTGCGCACGCCGTAACGCGTCACGAAGTCTTCTTTCCGGGAGCGGACTTCGCTCGGGAAATCGGCCGCGATCAGCGTGTCGATCACGCGCTTGTTGAATACCGGCGCGCGTCGATCGAGGCTGTTGTTGACGATGAACGTTTCGAGCGTGGCGACGCTGTCGAGATAGCGCTCTTTCGCCTTCAGATCGTCCGCCAGCCGCTCATACACACGATGCTGCCACACCGGCTTGTTCAGCTGATCCATGTGGTCGGCGAGCGTTTTCGGCCCATCCAGATACGACACGGCCAGCACGATTACGCGCAGAACGTCGTCCAACAGTTCCTGTGCGCCGCGGTCGGGTTCCGCATCGTCCGGTGTGATCGAATTCACGACCACGAAGAAGCTGTCGAGACTGAGATCGAGCTGCGACTCCTTGAAGCGACACCAGCCGAGCATGTAGTTGGCGTTCTGCCAGTAGCTGGTGGACGCGCCGTGTTCGACGACAAACGAATAATCTTCTGCGGCCGTTGCGTACTGCTCTGCCGAGAAAGCCATTTCCGCGCGCCGGAACCGCGACTCGACTGCGTACGCGCTCTCGGGGTACTGGGTGATCAGCCGATCGAGGTACTTCTTCGCGCTGACGTTGTCGCCAACGACGTCGTAGGCGCGCGCCAGCTGGTAGATGATCTGGTCGACGTCCTGGCCGTTCGGCTGCTCGAGCAATTCCTCGTAAAGCTGGATCGCGGCCTGGTACGGAGCCTCTTCGCCGGCGGCATCGCGGTCCTCGCCCACCTGCATCTCGAGGTCCGCGAGGCGCTTGCCGACCGCCTGGTTCTCGCGCGCATCGGGTACCGAACCGTAGACCCGTTGATAGGCGGCGATGACGTCGTCGCGGCTCGGCGGTGGTACGCGCACTTCCGGTAGTTCGAGGTTCGGCAGTTTCTTCACCACGTCGGCAACGGCCGGTCCGCGTACTTCCAGCGGACCGTTCTTGTCACCGCCGAACACGTGGCAGCCGCCGAGCAGAATTCCGGCACTGATGACGGCGATGAGGCCCTTCACTCGCCGCCTCCGGCCTGATCCATCGCGAGTTGGTCGGTGGCGCGCGCGATCGCGATTCGAGTCACCAGCAATTGGCGTTCGACCTGGGCGATTTCTTGGTGGATGCCTGAACGGATCTGGTTGCCGAGCCGGGTCTCGCGATCGGCGATTGCGACGGCGACTTCGCGCGTGATCGCGTCGGCGCGCGTCTGGAACGCGAGGAAATCGGTCTGCACTCCGGCCGCGAGCACGCCTTCCGCGCGCGAGACGCGAACCAGCTTTGCATCGATCTCCGCCAACTGCTCGGCCCTCTGCGTGGCCTCGTTCTCTACGGCGCGCAACCGCGCCAACCGGTCGTCTGCGAGGTTCCAGAACACGATCCCTTCGAGAGTCTTCAGCCGTGCAAGCAGTTCCGTGCGCGTCGTGTCGTCGGGGGTCTTCATCAACAGCGCACGCTTGGCGCTCAAGTCATTCAGCAGCGCGGCCTCGTCCGGATTCGCAAGCGCCAACATCCATTCTGAGGTGCGCTCCGGTGTTGCGGCCATGAACGCGTCGACGTGCGAATGCATGTCGGCGAGCGCCTGCGCGGCGTGTTCACGACGCTCGCGCAGGCCGTGCGTGTCGATCAATTCGCGCGCGGCGGCGGCGCGGCGGCGCTGTTCCGTCGAGAGCGCATCGAACGTGGCGAGCTCGTCAGGGAGTTCCTTCAACCACTCCTGCATGGAGCGCAGTTCGCGCCACTGCAACAGCAGCTCTTGTACGTCTTCGGTCGCAAGCCATTCGAGCCAGTCGGTGTGGCCGAGCGTCCGTCGCCACTCGTTCATGACGTTGTCGGTCGTGTCTTCACCGTCGGGTTGCGCAAATACCTGCAACAGGCCGCCGACCCACACCGGATCTTCGGCGCGCGCGGCGACGTTCTGCAGCTCCGAAAGACGCCCTTCGAACGTTGCCTCGGCGGCTCGATAGTTGGTCAACGCGAGTTCGCGCGACGACATATGTTCGAGACTCATCGGAAATCCGAGCTGCGCCGTGGCGCTGCTCTCGGACCAGTACGCGTCCTTCTTCAGCGACAGCCAGATGCGCGCCGCGAGTTCGTAGTCGCCGTTGTCCATCGCGAGGCCGCCGTACGACGTCATTGCGAGATCCCGATATCGGCCCTCCGCCGGCAGCCCGCCGATGACGGACTCTGCCGAAGCCGCCTCGGCACGCTGACGTTTGACCACTGACAATGCGACTAAGGCGCGCTGCTTGAGATCGAGCGCGTCGGCCTGGTATACGTCCATGGACCCGAGCGTCGTAAACGCCTGTTCCGCCTGCTCGAGCTGGCCCGCGGCGCGTTCCGCCACGCCGAGATTGAACAGCGCATAAGCGCGGAATGCCTGTTTCGGATCGATCCGCGCAATCGCGTTCTGCGCACCTGCGAAATCGCCGTTCTGCGTCGCCACTTCCGCGCGCATGAACTCGACCTCGGGGTGAGTCCGATCGTGGCCGAGCCAGCTCTTGCCGAGGTCGATATCGACTAGATTGCGCTCCACGCCGGCCCAGTCCTGGCGGCGGAAATCCTCGCGTGCGAGATGGAATGACAGCCGCATCTTGTCGAGCGGGGTCAATTCGCCGTCGCCGACCGACGCAAACGTCTGCTCCGCCATCGCGAACATGCCGTCTGCGAACGCGAAGCTGCCTTTAGCCAATTGCAACCGAACCGGATCGTTACCAACGGCGCCGCGGCGCTCGACGATCAATGCATCGAGCAGCGCCTGTTGATAGTCGTCCTGGTAGTAGTCATAGAGGACCGTGCCGTAATACAGATCGGGCAACGGGGTCACTGGCTGTACCGTGAGCACGCAGCTCAGGATCCAGTCGCACAGAAGTTCCTTCATGCACCATCCTTGCTGTGCTGACCTACGGTGAAACGGTGGCCACGAACTCGGGCTGGTACTTCGCCGTCGAGTCGGAGATCTTCAGTTCCACGTAGCTGGGCTCGAATGATTTCTCGAAGGTCACCGTCGTAGCGCGACGGTAGTCGCGGCCTTCCGGACCTTTGCCGGTGAAGAACGCGGTCAACTGGTTTTCGCCTTGCTTTACGTTGCCAACGAAGAGGCGCTGCACGCCGCCCCGAAACAGCGCGTCGGCCTGTTTCTCCGTATATAGATAGTGGGTGACGTCTTTGCCGTTGAGCTTGAGCGTCACGGAGTCGAGTGCAAAAAACTCCCCGACGTCCATGGAGAGGAACACCGCCACCTGTGTGCTGGCGGGGTACAACAGATCTTCTTCGAGCACCACGAGATCGCGTTTCAGTTCGACGAGGTCGCGCTTGATGCCCTCCATCTGGCTGCCGAGCGCGGCGGGATTTCCGGCCGCCCCGGGCGCCGCCGCTGGATCTGCCGGCACGGTCGCGTCGACCGGAGCGTCCATCAGCGCATCCAGCGCGTCTCCGGCGAATGCCGCCCCGCTGATGCTCAGCGAAACGAGCAGCGCGCCGAAGGTCAATGCGATCCGTTGCATCTAGTCCTCTGCAGGTCAGGGAATTACTTGTTAATCAGTTTCTTGACCACTTCGAGGTACTTCGCTTCGTCGCCCGGCTTGTAACCGCGGTGCACGTAGCGCACCACACCGTCGCGATCGACGACGACGCTGCTCGGCATCGACTCGAGGTCGTACAGTTCACTGACTTTCTGGCCTTCGTCGACGAGCACCGGAAACGACACGCCCGCCTTTTTCGCGACATCCTTCGCCGGGCCTGCTTTGCCTTCGACGTTCACGCCGAGCACGGTGAAGCCGGCGCCTTTGTAGCGTTCGTCGATGCGCTCGAGCAGCGGCATCTCCTGCCGACACGGTCCGCACCAGCTGGCCCAGAAATTGATCAGCACGACCTGACCGCGGTACTCCTTCAGACGCGTGTTTTTACCGTCGATGCTCTTCAGCGTGAAGTCGGGAGCAACGTCGGATACTGCGACCGCCTGGCATAACGCGGGCACACAGACACACGCCGCCGCAATGATTTTTGCGAGTTTCATGGCATTACCTTCCGTTGTTTTCCACACCTCGACACGGCGACCGCTCCACGACTCCGGCTATCCGCTTGCTGCCTCTGTCAATGGCCAAGCTACGCGATCGATCATGTCGTCGAAAGTCCCCGCACCGCCGACTGCTGCAACTGGTGAGGCGCCCGAGCTCCGTCTCGGTCGAGCTTCCGAACTGCCGACATGAATCGCGAATGGGCGCTTCTCGCCCGCCTGCGCACCGATCCGTGGTGACGCAATGACTCGACCGGGATCCGTGCCGGTCACGCCAATCTGAAATCGTGAAGATGCGCGGCGGTTGGAGCGAAGAAGAACCGGGAATCGCCGACTGCTCGTACGAATCGGGTGAGGTGTGGAACACCCAACGGCATACGACAGCGATTCCCAGTCCTTTGACCGTGGTAACGTCTCTTCGATCGGTCTGATGCAATCCCGCATCTTCGTTGTCCAGCGTGCACCGCGTGCATCTTCGGAAACCGAACGTTAGTCGAGCGCGTCGGGTGTTAATGCGGTCGTGTTCACAATTCGCCGGCCACCAAGCCGCGCGCGGCGGCAAGATGAGAGCGGCCGCAACGATCGACTGGGACGGTTTCGAAATCGGCAGCGCTGCGCCAGACGCCGGCGCAAGGGGGCGTGGAGGCACGCACGATGAAGCTCGAACATCGGGCGGATGGGCCGGACACTCCGCTCGAAGTGCGGTGCGCGATCGTCGACTGATTCTGTCGATATGCTGAAGCCGTCTTTGGGGCCGTGGGGGCAGCCGGTAGACTCTGCTCTTTTCGGTTCTAAAGAAGCTGCATGGCCATCCATAACGGGTTCATCGACGCCGTCGGCAACACGCCGCTGATCCGGCTGGCCAATCTCTCCGACGAAACCGGCTGTGAGATCCTCGGCAAAGCCGAATTCCTGAACCCCGGCGGATCGGTCAAAGACCGGGCGGCGTTGTGGATGATCCGCGCTGCCGAGGCCGACGGATCGCTGACAACGGGCGGCACCGTGGTCGAGGGCACGGCCGGCAACACCGGCATCGGCATCGCGCACATCTGCAACGTGCGCCGGTACGGCTGCATCATCTACATGCCGGACAACCAGTCGCAGGAAAAAGTCGACATCCTGCGCACCCTCGGAGCCGAAGTGCGGGTGGTGAAGACCGTGCCGTACAAAGACCCGATGAACTACCAGAAGCAGGCCGGCCGGTTTGCGGCCGAACTCCCCGGCGCGGTCTGGGCCAACCAGTTCGACAACGTCGCGAACCGGCTGGCGCATTACGAATCGACCGCACCGGAAATCTGGACCGAAACGAACGGCCGCGTCGATGCATTCACGTGCGCGGTCGGTACCGGCGGCACGCTGGCCGGCGTCAGCCGCTTCATGAAAGAGCAAAACCCGAAGGTCAGGATCGTGCTCGCGGATCCGCCCGGCAGCGCGCTGCACAGCTACGTGAAGACCGGCGACGCGGTGATGAGCGCCGGCCCGTCGATCACCGAGGGCATCGGCAACAGCCGGGTCACCGACAATCTGGCCGGCACGCAGATCGACGACGCGGTACAGATCAGCGACCAGCAGACCGTGTCGATGGTGTACCGGATGCTGCGCGAGGAAGGCTGGTTCTTCGGCTCGTCGACCGGGCTCAATCTCGCAGCTGCGGTGGAAGTGGCACGCGATCTCGGGCCCGGCCACACGGTAGTCACCGTGTTGTGCGACGGCGGCGGTAAATATCAGTCGCGCCTGTTCAACCGCGGCTGGCTCGCGGAGCGCGGTCTCAGCCCCGATCCCTAGCGTCTGCGCCTTCCGGCGCCGGGGCGCCCTGATATGATCCGCGCCATGTGCGATCGGTCTGGACGTTCACGCCGGAAGATTCATCGCCACGGTCGCGGATCGGCCGGCGTCGTGATGTGGATGCTTCTCGCCGCTGCTGCCGCCGTTGCCCCGTTCTTTGCTCACGCCGATGGGCGCCCCGTGTGGCTGCTCGAACTCGACGGACCCATCGGGCCCGCCACGGCCGACTACTTCGTTTCGAGTCTGCGTAGCGCGCAGCGCGCGGACGCGACGCTGTTCGTGATGCAGCTCGACACGCCGGGCGTCCTCGATCATTCGATGCGCGACATGATCAAAGCGATTCTCGCGTCGAAGATACCGGTCGCGACCTACGTCGCTCCGAACGGCGCACGCGCCGCGAGCGCCGGAACGTACCTGATGTATGCGAGCCACATCGCTGCCATGGCGCCGGCGACCAACATCGGCTCGTCGACGCCGGTCAGCATTGGCGGCGACGGTTCGCCGTTCCCGTAACCGGGTGGTTCATCCGGCCCCGATCAGGGGAAAGCTCCCGGCAACACCGCGCCCGACGAGGTGCCCAACGAGCCCGAGAAGGCGCACGGTTCGACGATGCAGCGCAAGGTCGTCAACGACGCCGTGGCGTACATCCGCGGGCTCGCGGAACTGCGCGGCCGCAACAAGGACTGGGCGGAGCAGACGGTGCGCGAGGCGTCGAATCTGCCGGCGTCAGAAGCGCTCACAGCACACGTGATAGACCTGATCGCCACCGATCTCGACGACCTGCTGCGTCAAATCGACGGCCGTGAAATCGCCGTCGAGGGCGGAACAGTGAAGCTCGACCTCAAGGGCGCCGAGGTTACGCGCGTCAAACCGGGCTGGCGCTATCAGTTGCTGTCCGTCATCACCGATCCGAATGTGGCGTACATCCTGCTGATGATCGGCATCTACGGCCTGATCCTGGAGTTCTACCATCCCGGCACTGCCGTTCCGGGCGTCATCGGCGTGATCTGCCTGCTGCTGGCCGGTTATGCGCTGCAGATGCTTCCGGTCAACTACGCGGGCCTCGCGCTGATCGTGGTGGGCATTGGATTAATGGTCGCGGAAACGTTCCAACCCGGCTTCGGTGTGCTCGGCGTCGGGGGCGCCATTTCATTCGTGTTCGGATCGGTGATATTGATGGACACCGACCTTCCCGGGTATCAGATCTCGATGCCGATCATCGCCGCCTTCGCCGCCGCATCGCTGGGCGTCATCGTGTTCGTCATCGGCGCCGCGATGCGAACGCGCCGCAGGAAAATCGTTACCGGGCGCGAGTCGATGGTCGGAGCCACGGCCGTGGTGATGGACGACTTCGACGGCCGTGGTCTCGTTCGCCTGCATGGCGAAATCTGGCAAGCGGCGTCGCGTACGCCGCTTGCCAAGGACAGTCGGGTGCGCATCGTGCGCATGGACGATCTCGTTCTCACCGTGGAACCCCAGGAGCAAACCTGATGGAGATCTTCAGCGGAGTTCTGGTCGCGTTCGTCGCCATCCTGCTGTTCAGCGCAGTTCGTGTGCTGCGCGAATACGAACGCGGGGTCGTGTTCTTTCTGGGACGATTCTATGCGGTCAAAGGACCAGGATTGATCATCCTGATTCCGATCGTGCAACAGATGGTGAAGCTCGATCTGCGCACCGTGGTTCTCGACGTGCCGAGCCAGGATCTCATCACGCGCGACAACGTCTCGGTAAAAGTGAATGCCGTTCTGTACTTCCGCGTGGTCGATCCTGAGCGCGCGGTCATCAACGTCGAAGACTACATGGAGGCGACCGGGCAGCTCGCGCAGACCACGTTGCGTTCGGTGCTGGGGCAACACGAACTCGACGCCCTGCTCTCCGAACGCGACAAGCTCAACGTCGATCTGCAGAAGATCCTCGATCAGCAGACCGATCAGTGGGGCATCAAAGTGGCGAACGTCGAAATCAAACACGTCGACATCAACGAGAGCATGATCCGCGCGATCGCAAAGCAGGCCGAGGCGGAACGGGAGCGGCGCGCGAAGGTCATTCACGCCGAAGGCGAGTTTCAGGCATCGCAGAAACTCGTCGATGCGGCTGCCCAACTGGCTACGCAACCGATGTCGATGCAACTGCGCTATCTGCAGACGCTGGTCGAGATCGCCGGCGAAAAGAACTCCACCGTGGTGTTCCCGATACCGATCAATTTCATGGATGCGGTGCAGAGGCTGATCGAATCGAAGTCGCCACCGCAGCAGTAGCAGCGTATCGGTCCGTTAGCGCCCCGAGAATTTCGGCTCGCGTTTCTCGACGAATGCTTTCGCGGCTTCGCGGTGATCCTGCGTCAACCCGCTGTGCACGTGATGGGTCGCTTCGAGGTCGAGACACTCGATGACGTCGCCACCGTTCGCGCGATTGAAGTTCTCCTTCATGTACCGATATGCAACGGTCGGACCGGTCGCGATGCGGCGCGCGATTTCTAACGTCGTGCGTTCCAGATCCGCGACCGGCACCACGCGGTTCGCGATGCCCAGCCGCAAGCACTCTGCCGCATCGAGCCGCTCGGACAGATAGTAGAGTTCGCGGGCTTTGCCGCTGCCGACGAGTTGCGCCAGGAAAAACGTGCCGCCGTAGTCGCCGCTGAAGCCGACGCGCGCGAACGCGGTGGTGATCACGGCGCTGTCCGCCATTACGCGCATGTCGCACGCGAGCGCCAGCGACAGTCCTGCGCCTGCGGCAGGCCCTGGCAACATCGCGATGACCGGTTTCGGCATCAGGTAGATGCGACCGGCGGTGTTTCGCTGCGAAAGGCGCTGCGCGTGAATACGTTCGTCGAGCGTCGGGCCACCGCCCGAGCCACCTTCCGCCATGCCTTTCACGTCGCCGCCGGCGCAGAAGCCGCCGCCGGCGCCGGTCAACACGACGCAGCGAACACTCGCGGCGCGTTCCGCGTAATCGAGGGCGCGCGCCATTCCGTCGAGCATCTCTCCGGACAATGCGTTGCGCCGTTCGGGGCGATTCATCGTCAGCACCGCGACGCCGTCCGTTTCTGTGGCGAGCAGATGTTCGGTGCCGGTTTCGATCTTGCTCATTTCTTCCCCCTCGTGGTGTTGTCAGGCCGCCGGAATCGCAACACGCGCCAGTGCCACCGGCAGACCGGCAACGTCGCAGCGATGTCGATAGACCGCGCCGCCGCGATCGGAACCGGTGCCTTCCGAACCGGACACGATGTACAGATCCTTCAGATCGTCGCCGCCGAAACACACGCTGGTGCACATCGACTGCGGAATTTCGACGAAGCTGTCGACCTTGCCGTCGGGCGCGAACACACTCACGCCATGCCCTTCGCCCGCAAGCGCAACCCACACGCGCCCGTCGACCGACACTACGAGACCGTCCGGAACGCCCCTGGCGGCGCGCGCGAACAGCCGCTTCTCGCCGAGCGATCCATCGGCCGACACGCTGTAGCAGAACACACTGCTGCGGCGGCTGTCGGAGTGATACAGCGTGCGCCCGTCAGGCGAGAATCCGAGACCGTTCGTCAACTGCACGTCGTGCCCGACGACGCGTGAAGTGCCGTCGAGATCGATCAGATAGAGATTGCCCGCCTGCGGCGCGCGCCCGTCGGCGAATACCGGGCTGGCACCGAGCGAGCCGGCGTAGATGCGCCCCTTTGCGTCGGTCGTGATGTCGTTGTAACCGACGTTGCCGTGATCGGGGTCCGAATCCAACAGCGTCACTGTGGCGCCACCGTCGAACCCTTTGTACGAAACGTTGCGGCCGCTCACCACGAGACCACCCGCAGCGTGCAATGCCATTCCACCGATGCCACGGCGATGCTCGAACACCGTGCTGATCTGACCGTCTCGCGACAGCGCGAACACACCGCCGAACAGAACGTCGCTGAACAACAGACCGCGTTGTGGATCCCACACCGGCCCCTCGATGAGGCCATAGCCCTTCGCTAGCGCGTGCATCACTCCCCCAGAATATTCCCGCCGCCTTTCGCCGCACCTTGTCATAGCGATCCTCAAACGGCAACACTACGGAACCGCCATGGAGGACCGCACGACATGCTGATGAAACCCGCATCGCTTCGGCATTTCGTAACCACGATCTTCATGCGTGCCGGCGCAACGCAGAGCGTTGCCGACGAGGTCGCGCATCACCTCGTCGAAGCGAATCTCAAAGGCCACGACTCGCACGGCGTCGGCATGATTCCGGCTTACGTGCGCAACATCCGCGTCGGTCATCTGTCCGCCAACGCGCACGCTGAAGTGGTGCGCGACAACGGCGCTGTGCTGCTCGTGGACGGCAAGTTCGGCTTCGGCCAGGTCGTCGGTCGCGAAGCAACCGAGCGCGCCATCGAACGCGTGAAGAGCACCGGTGTCGTCGCGGTCGGACTGCGCAACGCGCATCACCTCGGACGCATCGGCGCGTATGGCGAGCGCTGCGGCCGCGCGGGTCTCGTCTCCGTGCATTTCGTGAACGTGGTCGGACACGAACCGCAGGTTTCGCCGTGGGGCGGCCGCGAACGACGCATGACGACGAATCCGTTCTGCTGCGTCGTGCCACGCGACGGCGACGAACCCGTCGTGCTCGACATGGCGACGAGCGCAATCGCGCTCGGCAAGGTGCGCGTTGCGCATTTCAAGGGTGTGCCGATCGAAGACGGCGCGTTGGTCGATTCACGAGGCGAACCGACCAACGACCCCGGCGTCATGTTCCAGGAACCGTTCGGCGCGCTCGGTCCGTTCGGCAAACACAAAGGTTATGGACTGGCACTGATGTGCGAATTACTCGGCGGTGCTTTAGCCGGCGAATGGACCGCGCAACCCGCGCGAGAACGCGCCGGCACGATCGTCAATCACATGCTGATGGTGGTGATCGATCCGGTTGCGTTCGGCAATCGCGCCGCGTTTCAGCAGGAAGTGCTCGCGATGGTCGACTACATCCATTCGACCACGCCTGCGCGCGGCTTCGACAAAGTGCGTGTGCCGGGCGATCCAGAACGCGAGACGCTCGCCGCGCGCGATCGCGACGGCATCGATGTGGACGACAATTCGTGGGCCGGCATCCTAGACGCCGCCCATCACGCGGGATTGGCAGATGCCGAAATCAGCGCGCTGACGTCGTCTTGAGGTTGCGTTCGAACAGCGCGTTGAGGCGCTCCCAGTGTCGCTCTGCGGCGCGCATGTCGTAGGCGCCGTGCCGTTGCGGAAACGCAAAGCCGTGATGGGTACCGGGATACCACTCGATGCGGTACCGGACCTTCGTTTTGGCGAGATGCCCGGATAGCGCGGCAATCATCTCCGGCGGCGCCCACACGTCTGTTTCGGCACAGGCTACGTACAGTTCGCCGGTGATCTTGTCTGCGGTCAGATGCGGTGAATCCGGCGCGTCGGTACACA
>DATJGR010000070.1:0-7428 GCA_035494855.1 Pseudomonadales bacterium
GCCGCGGATGCCCCTCCACACCGATCACCCGTCACCGTTCCACATCCAAACGTCGCGCCTTCGTTTCGGGATGAACAGATGACCGCCGGTGCCTGGCACCGGCGGTCACTTGTCGATGAGGCTGGTGTCTTGCCACCATCCGTTGCCTTGTTGGTGAGATGAACGCGCGCGAAGCGCGCGTTCACACTCTCCGATCACCGTCGATGGAGACATGACCCGAGGCGGAGGTGCGTGTGTGTTGCGGAGGGCCATCCGCGGCCAGGGATGGCCGCGGCTAGAGCGCCCATGGATGGCTCGAGCGTGCCCGACGCAGCACACACGCACCTCCGCCGCGTCGAAGCTCCCTTCCACCGACCCAGGCGCGCCGAACGACCCCCGTTAGATCCGCTCGATGATCGTCGCGGTGCCCATGCCGCCGCCGGTGCACATCGCGATCAGCGCGGTGGACAGGTCGCGGCGTTCGAGTTCGTCGAGCGCGGTCTGAATCAGCATGCCGCCGGTGGCGCCGATCGGATGGCCGAGCGCGATCGCGCCGCCGTTGACGTTGAGACGCTCGTCGTCGATGCCGAACTCGCGCTTGAATTTCAGCACCACCGCCGCGAACGCTTCGTTGACCTCGAACAGGTCGATGTCCTTCTTCGACATGCCGGCCTTCTTCAGGCAGATCTCCGCGGCCGGCGCCGGCGCGGTCAGCATGATCACCGGTTCGGCGCCGGCGGTTGCGCTCATCACGATGCGCGCGCGCGGCTTGAGGCCGTGCGCCTTCGCGTATTCGGGCGACGCCAACAACACCGCGCTGGCGCCATCGACGACACCGGACGAGTTGCCGGCGTGGTGGACGTGATTCACGCCGTTGATCTTCGGGTACACCGCCTGACAGATCTGATCGAACGTGCGCTTGTCGTTCGGCGGCGCGATGGCGCCCATCTTCTCGAACGCAGGCTTCAATCCCGCGAGGCTCTCCATCGTGGTACCAGGACGCGGATATTCGTCGCGGTCGAGCGCCAGCGTGCCGTCGTCGTTGTAGATCGGCACCACGCTGCGCTTGAAGCGGCCGTCTTTGATCGCTTCGGCCGCGCGCGTCTGGCTGGACACGCCCAGCGCATCGACGTCGTCACGGGTGAAGCCTTCCAGCGTCGCGATCAGATCCGCCGAGATGCCTTGCGGCACGAGCGGATACTGCGCGTACAGGTGCGCGTTGTTAGCGGTAAAGCCGTCGACCGACAGCGATGCCGGGCGCGACATCGATTCCACGCCGCCGCCGATCACGCATTCCTGGTGACCGGCGAGAATCCCCATCGCGGCGACCGTGACCGCCTGCTGGCCGGATCCGCAGAACCGGTGCAGCGAAACGCCTGGAGTCGTGACCGGCCAACCGGCGTCGAGCACCGACATCCGCGCGATGTCCATCGCGTGATCGCCGACGCCGGAGCCGGTGCCCATCACGACGTCTTCGACGTCTTTCGGGTCGAATCCAACGCGGTTCTTCAATGCATTCAGCACCTGCGCGAGGATCCGCTGCGGATGGATGTGGCTCATGCTGCCGACGCCGGGTTTGCCGCCGCCGCGTGGCGATCGCACGCCGTCGATGATCCAGGCTTCTCTACTCATGGTGACCTCCAGAAAAGGAGCGGCCATCCTACATTGTTATTTTCAGGCGCGAATCCCCTGCGCGCCGTTACGGGAGGGCACCCGACTGAGCAGCCTGCGCAGCTCGCCGAAGTCGAGTGGCTTCACCATGTGCGCGTCGAATCCGACCTCGAGCGAGCGCCGCCGGTCTTCGGTCTGGCCCCACCCGGTCACCGCGATCAGCAGCGTGTTCCTGCCCCACTCCTGCTCGCGCAGCTTGCGGGCGAGCAGATAACCGTCGAGCCGCGGCATCCCGATGTCGAGCAGCGCGACGTCGGGGCGATATGCGCATGCAAGCGCGAAAGCCTGTTCGCCGTCTTGTGCAGAATGCACCGCGTGCCCCTCGTGCTTCAGCAGCACGTCGAGGGTCGCGAGCGCGTCGTAGTTGTCGTCGGCGATGAGGATGCAGTATTTCGGTTCTGGGGGACGCTCGTCGCGCATCCCGTCTACCGCGCCGGCTTGCGTTTGCGACGGTCGCGCGAGCAACGGCAGCCGCACCGCGAACTCGCTGCCCTGATTCAAACCGGCGCTTTCGACGCTGATCGCCCCGTCGTGCAGTTCCACGAGTTTGCGTACCAGCGCGAGGCCTATGCCGAGCCCGCCTTGAGAACGGTTCAGCGTTCGATCGACCTGACCGAACAACGCGAAGATGCCCGGCTGTTTATCCGCGGAAATGCCGATGCCGTTGTCGCGGACGCGCACTTCGACATAGTCGTCGCGCGCCCGCGCCGTGACCACGATCTTGCCGCCGAAGTCGGTGTATTTCGCCGCATTGTTGAGCAGATTGCCAACAATCTGGGTGAGGCGCGTGAGGTCACCCTCGACGTGCAACGTCTCTGCAGGAATATCCACGACCAGTTCGTGCCGGCGCTCGGCGATCAACGGCGTGCTGGTCTCCAGCGCCCGCGCAATGAACGTGGCAACCTCCACTGGGTCGCGCCGCAGGTTGATAGTGCCTCGCGTGATTCGGGCGACATCGAGCAGATCATCCACCAGGTGTGCGAGGTGCAGCGTCTGTCGTTCGATGATGTCGTGCGCCCACGAGACCTGCGCGTCGTCGACTTTCCGGTTGCGAACGATCTGCACCGCGTTGTTGATCGGCGCCAGCGGATTGCGCAGTTCGTGCGCGAGGATCGCGATGAACTCGTTCTTGTGCCGGTCCGCTTCCGTCAGCGCGGCCTCTACGCGACGACGTTCCTCCACTTCGCCCGCCAGCACGCGGTTCGTCGCCTCGAGCTGCTCGTTCGCCTGTTGTAGCGTTCGGTTGAGTGCCTCGAGCTCGCGGTTCTTTTCGGCCTGCAGCGTGCTATGCGCAAGCGCGAGGCGCTGATTCGCTCGCTCGAGCGATTGATTGGCTTGCTGCAGTTCGAGCCGTTTGCAGTGCAGTTCCACGAGCGCGGCGACCTTGCTGCGCAGAATCTCCGGCACCACCGGCACGTACACGTAGTCGACCGCCCCGAGCCGGTAACCCTTGAGGCGATCGAACTCCGTGATATTGACGCCGGTCACGAAGATGATCGGCGTCTTCTCGAAGCGCGGATGGTCGTGGATCAGACTCGCGGTCTCGAAACCGTCCATCTCCGGCATGCTGACGTCGAGCAGCACCACCGCAAAGTCGTCCTTCATCAGCTTCTGCAGCGCTTCCTGGCCGGAATTCGCCAGCACGAGATTCTGGCCGAGCGCACCGAGGATCGCTTCGTACGACAACAGCCGCGACGGCTGATCGTCGACGAGCAGGATGTTGACCTTGTCGTTGTTCATCCATCGCGCCTTTTCATCGCGCGCCGCTTCATCGATGCAACCACATCCGCACGAGCGACAACAGCTGCTCGCTGTTGACCGGTTTGGCGACGTAGTCCGACGCACCGGCTTCGAGGCACTTCTCCCGGTCCCCTTTCATCGCTTTCGCCGTGAGCGCGATGATCGGCAACATCCGGAACTTCGGTTTCTCCCGGATCTGCCGGATTGTTTCGTACCCGTCCATCTCCGGCATCATGATGTCCATCAGCACGAGCGCGAGGTCGGCCTCGTTCTCTATCAGGCCGATCGCCTCGCGACCGTTGCTCGCGCTGATCACCGACATCCGGTGCCGTTCGAGCAGACTGTTCAGCGCGAAGATGTTGCGGATGTCGTCGTCGACGATCAAGACCTTGCGGCCGAGCAGCGGCTCGTCGCTGTCGTGCAACTTCTGGATCATCCGCTGCTTCGGCTCGGGCAGCTTCGTCACCACGCGGTGCAGGAACAGCGCCGTTTCGTCGAGCAGTCGCTCCGGCGATTGCACGTCCTTCAGCACGATGCTCTTGGCTTTGCGGCGCAGTTCAGTCACCTCGCCTTCGGACAGGTCGCGGCCGGTGAACACGACGATCGGGGTGTCGCGCAGCCGCGCATCGCGCTGCACCTCGCTCAACAGCTCGAAGCCGGAGATGTCCGGCAGCCGCAGATCCAGCACGACGCAATCGAACCGGTCGCGGCGCATTTTCTCGAGCGCGTCGCGGCCGGTGTCGGCGGAAACGATCTGCAGATCGTCGTGCCCGAGCAGTTCCGTGATGCTCATCTGCTGTGCCGGATCGTCCTCGATCACCAGCAGCTTGCGAACGCGCGGCTGCGCGAACGCATTGATCCGGTCGAGCGCTTCCTCGAGACCCTCGGTGGTGAGCGGTTTGTTCATGAACGAGAACGCGCCGCGTTCGAGCCCGTATTGCCGTTCCGCTTCCACGGTGAGGATCTGCACCGGAATGTGCCGCGTTTCGGCGTCGTGTTTCAGCTGATTGAGCACGGTCCAGCCGAGCATGTCGGGCAGGAACACGTCGAGCGAAATCGCCGTCGGCTTGTACTGCCGCGCCAGTCGCAAGCCTTCGGCGCCGTTCTTCGCGACCAGGACTTTGAAGCCGCGCTGGCGCGCAAGACCGAGCACCACTTTCGCGTAGTGGGGATCGTCCTCCACCACCAGCAGCACACGGTCGTCGGGCAGCAGCTCGTGACGATCGTCCGGAACGTCTTCTACGCGCACCGGCACCGCGAGCGGCTGGAACGTCCTGGTCGGCGGCGCGCCGGTTTTCGCTGACGCCGCACCCATGAATTCGAGCGGCAGATACAGCGTGAACGTACTGCCGGCCCCTGGCGAGCTGTTCATCCGGATCTCGCCGCCGAGCAGATGCGCGAGCTCGCGGCTGATCGCGAGGCCGAGACCCGTTCCCCCATACCGGCGCGACGTACCCGCGTCGGCCTGCTGGAACGCTTCGAAAATAATCCGGTGCTTCTCGGGTGGAATGCCGATACCGGTGTCGGTGACCGAAAACGCGATGACCGACTCCGCCTGACTGAGGATCGGATGATCCAGCGTCCAGCCTTTCGACGCGGGCGCCACGCGCACCCGCACGCTGCCCTGCTCGGTGAACTTGAACGCGTTCGAGACGAGGTTCTTCAGAATCTGCAGCGAGCGTTTCGAGTCGGTCGTGATCGAACTCGACAGCTTCGGATCCGCTTCCACCGTGAACGTCAGTCCCTTCGCGTCGGCCTCGTGCCGGAATCCGCGCTCGAGCGTTTCGCGCACGTGACTGAACGCGACCTGTTCGCACTCCACGGTGACTGTCCCCGATTCGATCTTCGACAGATCGAGAATGTCGCTGATGAGGTTCAGCAGGTCGGTGCCCGCAGCGTGAATCGTCTTGCCGAACTCGACGTGTTTCGGCAGCACGTTCGCATCGGCGTTTTCTGCGAGCTGCTGGCCCAGCACCAGAATGCTGTTGAGAGGCGTGCGCAGCTCGTGCGACATGTTCGCGAGGAATTCCGACTTGTAGCGCGACGTGACAGCGAGCTCGGTCGCTTTCTCTTCCAGTTCGCGCCGCGCGGCTTCGATCTCCTGGTTCTTGCGCTCCACTTCCGCGTTCTGCTCGGCGAGCAGTTTCGCCTTGGTGGCGAGCTCTTCGTTTGTCTGTTGCAGTTCCTTCTGCTGCGACTGCAGTTCCGCGGCGAGCTGCTGCGACTGTTCGAGCAGCGTCTCGGTGCGCATGGTCGCCTCGATCGTGTTCAGAACCACCCCGATGCTGCCGGTCAGCTGTTCCAGGAACGACAGGTGCGAGGTGGTGAATTCCTGCACCGAGGCCAGCTCGATCACCGCTTTCACCTGGCCTTCGTACAGCACCGGCAACGCGATCACCGTGCGCGGGCGCGCCGTGATCAGTCCGCCGCGCACGTGGATCAGATCTTCCGGAATGTTGGCGAGCAGCAAGCGTTGCCGCGTTGCCGCGCATTGTCCCGCCAGACCCGTGCCCAGACGGAATCGTCGCGGCGTACCGCTGTCGTCAGGATCTGCGTAGCTCGCGAGCTGTTCGACGTGCGGCGTCTCTTCGCGGTCGTCCAGAATGTAGACGACGCCCTGCTGGGCATTGACGAGCGGCGCGAGTTCGCGCAACAGCATCTCGCCGACGGTGCGCAGATCGCGCTGGCCCTGCATCATCCGGCCGAACAGCGCGAGGTTCGTCTTGAGCCAGTCCTGTTCGGTGTTGCGCTCGGTCGTTGCACGCAGGTTGCCGATCATCGCGTTGATGTTGTCTTTCAGTTCAGCCACTTCGCCGAGCGCCTGCACCTGAATCGACCGCGTCAGGTCGCCCTTCGTCACGGCCGTCGCCACGTCGGCGATTGCGCGCACCTGGTTGGTCAGGTTCGCCGCGAGCAGGTTCACGTTCGCGGTGAGGTCTTTCCACGTGCCGGCCGCACCGGGCACGTGCGCCTGGCCGCCGAGCCGGCCTTCTACGCCCACTTCGCGCGCAACCGTCGTCACCTGATCGGCAAACGTCGCGAGCGTCGCCGTCATGCTGTTGATCGTGTCACCGAGCGCGGCCACTTCGCCGCGCGACTCGATGCTGAGGCGCTGCCGCAGATCGCCGGTGGCGACCGCCGTCACCACCTTCACGATGCCCCTCACCTGGCTCGTCAGGTTGTTCGCCATCACGTTGACGTTGTCGGTGAGGTCTTTCCAGGTGCCGGCGACGCCCGGCACGGTCGCCTGCCCACCGAGCCGGCCTTCCGTGCCGACCTCGCGCGCGACGCGCGTCACTTCGGCCGCGAAGCCGTTCAGCTGGTCGACCATCGTGTTGATGGTCTCTTTCAACTGGAGGATTTCGCCTTTCACGTCGACGGTGATCTTGCGCGACAGATCGCCGCGCGCGATGGCCGTCGACACTTCGGCGATGTTGCGCACCTGCCCCGTCAGGTTGCCGGCCATCGAATTGACGTTGTCGGTGAGGTCCTTCCACGAGCCGGCCACACCGGGCACGATCGCCTGACCACCGAGTTTGCCTTCGGTGCCGACCTCGCGCGCCACGCGCGTCACTTCGGCTGCGAAGCCTTTCAGCTGGTCGACCATCGTGTTGATGGTCTCTTTCAGCTGCAGAATCTCTCCTTTCACGTCGACCGTGATCTTTCTGGACAGGTCGCCGCGCGCGATGGCCGTGGCCACGTCGGCGATGTTGCGCACCTGCCCCGTCAGGTTGCCGGCCATCGAATTGACGTTGTCGGTGAGGTCTTTCCACACGCCAGACACGCCGCGCACGTCGGCTTGGCCGCCGAGCTTGCCCTCGGTACCCACTTCGCCCGCGACGCGCGTCACCTCCGCCGCGAACGCGGAGAGCTGATCGACCATCGTGTTGATGGTCTCCTTCAACTGCAGGATCTCGCCTGACACGTTCACCGTGATCTTCTTTGACAGGTCACCGTTTGCGATCGCGGTCGACACTTCGGCGATGTTGCGCACCTGCCCCGTCAGGTTGCCGGCCATCGAATTGACGTTGTCGGTGA
>DATJGR010000071.1:0-4865 GCA_035494855.1 Pseudomonadales bacterium
CGCGACAACCTCGCCGCGATCGAGGCGGCGCCGGGAATCAAGCGCGGCACCGACGGCGGGCCGGCCGTGTCACCCGAGGTGCTTCTGTCGGTCAATCTGCCGCGCAAAGGCGACGGCAACGTCAGCGCGTTGCTGGTACGCGGCCTGACGCCCGAGTTCGGGGGCGTGCGGCCCGAGATCCAGATTACCGAAGGGCGCATGTTCGCCACCGGCTTGCACGAGATCGTCATCGGCAAGTCGGCGCACGATCAGTTCGCACATCTCGACGTCGGCGATACCGCGAGTTTCCACAACGGCGAGTGGAAGGTGGTCGGTCGATTCACCAGCGACGGCGACGTGCACGAGTCGGAAGCGCTCGGCGACGCTACCACGCTGATGTCCGCCGCCCAGCGCACCCTGTTCAGCGCGGTCACTGTCACGCTCGACTCGAAGGACTCGTTCGAACCGTTCAAGGAAGCGCTGAAGCACGATCCGACGCTGAAGGTCGACGTACAGCGCGAAACGGAATACTACGAAGGTCAGTCGAAGCAGGTAGCCGCGTTGCTCGAAATCGTCGCGACGACGGTGGGCGGAATCATGGCGGTGGGCGCGCTGTTCGGCGCGCTGAACACGATGTATTCGGCGGTGAGCACCCGTACGGTCGAAATCGCGACGCTGCGCGCGATCGGCTTCGGCGCTTTGCCGGTGGTGGTGTCGGTGATGGTCGAAGCACAGGTGCTGGCATTCATCGGCGCGGTGGCAGGAGGCGCCATCGCGTGGATGCTGTTCAACGGCAACGCGTTCAGCACCGGCGGCGCGCTCGGCCAGGTTGCGGTGAGGTTGCACGTCGGCCTGCCGCTCGTGGCTGCCGGGATGACGTGGGCCGCGGTCGTCGGTCTGTTCGGCGGACTGTTTCCCGCCATTCGCGCCGCGCGCTCTTCGGTGGTCGATTCGTTGCGCGTGGTCTGACGCTGGACGGCTGCAGAACCGTATTCTATTGCTCGATTCCGAGCAGCCGTTTGACCTGCTCGTGCGGCAAAGCGTGCACGACGTGTTCGTCGCACCCCTGCATCGTCTCGTTGGCGATCATGCTGTTGATCACCGCTTCGTCGGTGGCCTGAATGACCGCCTCGAAGAACGAATTCAGCTGCGGATCCGGAATGAACTCGAGCGCCGCCAGCCGCTCCTCGTCGTGCAACGCCGCGCCGTTTGCAGTCGAAAACGCGAGGAAGATATCTCCTGAACCATGCCCCGACACCGCGCCGCCGCGGCCGATGCCGAGGCTCACGCGGCGCGCCAGCCGCTTCAACTGGTGCGCGAGCAATGGCGCGTTTGTGCCGATGATCGCGATGACCGAGCCCGCTTCCGCCTTGCGCGGATCGGGCTGCCAGTCCTTCAACGCAGCGCCCACCGCAACGCCGCCGATCGTCAACTGCTCGCGCCGTCCGAAGTTGGATTGCACGAACGCGCCCACCTGATAGGGGTGCCCCCCGAACTCCACCACGCGTGATGCGGTACCCGACCCGCCCTTGAATCCGTAGCAGACCATGCCGGTGCCGCCGCCGACGCTGCCTTCTTCGATCGAACCGCCACGCGCCGAATCGAGCGCGGCAAACACGTGCTCGTCGCGCACGTGAAAGCCGTTGATGTCGTTGAGATAGCCGTCGAACGTTTCGCCGGTAACCGGCAACGCCCATTGGCCGACTCCGCCGGCGCGTTCGACCAGCCACTTGATCGTCGCGTCGCGCACCGTGCCGCACGAATGCGTGTTGGTGATGCAGATGGGCCCTTCACAGCGGCCGCTTTCTTCCACCCAATGGCAACCGGTGAGTTCGCCGTTGCCGTTCAGGCTGAAGTAGCCGGCGAACACCGGCGACGTTGCGGATCCGCGACCGCGCGGCAGCAGCGCCGTTACGCCGGTTCGTATGGGACCGCGGCCGACCACGCGCGGGCCGGAGCCTTCGATCAGCGTGCAATAACCGACTTCGACGCCCGGCACGTCGGTGATCGAGTTCAGCGCACCCGGCTGGCCCGAGAACGAAATACCGAGTGCACG
The DNA here is from genome assembly GCA_035494855.1 of Pseudomonadales bacterium. Taxonomy (GTDB): domain Bacteria; phylum Pseudomonadota; class Gammaproteobacteria; order Pseudomonadales; family Azotimanducaceae; genus DATJGR01. Next base: position 2,036 of record DATJGR010000071.1, read on the forward strand.
CGCGCGCGGTTTTCCCGCGGGAGTCTTCAACATCGACGGTGCTTCGTGAAAAACTGCGACATTAGATTGCGTAGTCGCGACGACGGCAAGGAAGCCTCGACATGATCGAATGGAAACGGTGGCGAGCGTCAAAAGGAATCGCGGCGATTCTCGCACTCGGATGCTTCGCCGATGCGATCGCCTGGGCCGAGTCCGCGCGTATCGACTCCTCCGAATATCTCGAAGTGGCCGGCGCGAAGCTGTTTCTCATGACCCGCGGCGCAAATCGGCATGCCCCCGTGTTGCTGTGGCTGCATGGCGGACCCGGCGGCGCCGAGCGGCCGCTTTTCCGCTACTTCGATGCCGATCTCGAGCGCGACTTCGTGGTCGCCTATTGGGACCAGCGCGGCACTGGCCGTTCGTTCGACGCGAACGCCGATCCGCGGCAACTGACGGTCGCGCGACACCTCGACGATCTCGACGCGGTGATCGACCGTCTGAGAGATCAGCTTGATCAGGAACGCATCGTCCTGATCGGCCATTCGTGGGGTGCGGCGCTCGGGTTGCTGTATGCGCAGAAGCATCCCGACAAGATCGCGGCGTACATCGCCGTATCTCCGCTGGTAGCCACTCTCGCGCAGCAGCGGGCGCAATACGAATACGTTTCGGCCGAAGCGGCGCGACGACGCGATGACGACGCTCTGTCGCAATTGCGCACGATCGAAGCGCCGCCGCATCGCAATGCCGAAGACGTGCTCGCGATGGAGGCGCTAGCGAACCGTTATGGCGGGCTTTATCACACCAAACCGAATCAGATCTGGGTCATGACCAGCGGCATGCTGCGAGGTCTCGTCATGCCGTGGGAGATTCCGCGGTACATCCGCGGCAACAACGTGTCGTTGGCGGCGATGAACGACGAGCTGCTCGCGCTCGACCTGCCCCATATGGTGCCTCGTGTGGAAGTACCCGTTTTCTTTTTCGTCGGTCGTTACGACCACCACGTCGACGCGGCCATTGCAGCCCGTTACTTCGCCGATCTGCAGGCGCCGCACAAGCAACTGGTCTGGTTCGAGAACTCCGCCCATAACGCGCCGTTCGAGGAGCCCGAAGAGTTCACACGAAAGGTCGTCAGCGTGCTGCAATCGGTCGGATTGGGTGGATCGGCCGACTAAGGCCAGCTCGGCACCCCGGCGCGCGCTACCCACTCTTCGCTCAGCGTCCACAGACGCTGCGCCACGACGGGATCGTTGGCTTCGTCGCTGCAAGGGACGATGTGACAATCCTGCAGATACTGGCCGGCGAGGTCGACCGCAGGTTCGTGCACCGCGCCCCACACCGTGGTGGCGGCGCCTTGCGCCGGATTCTTCGTGAACGGACTCACCAGCTTCATCAGAAGTCCGACCACCGCCGAGTTGCGGCCGATTTCCGTCGTGATCAACGTTCCCGGATGCAGTGCGCACGCGGTCATGCCGCGATCGGCATAGCGGCGCTGCAACGACTTCGCCATCAGCACGTTGCACAACTTGGCCTGACCGTAAGCGCCCATGCCTTTGAACGTGCCGCGAGTCATCGGCAGATTCGTGAAGTCGAGTTTCGGCGGCGTGCGATGGCTGGTGCTCGATACCATCACGACGCGCGGCGCGCCGGATGCCAGCAACCGCGGCATCAACAACCGCGCCAGCAGGAAATGTCCGATGTGGCAGACGCCCACCGTGCGTTCGAAACCTTCCTCGGTCTCGCCCCAGCTCATCAACGCGAGACCGGCGTTGCAGATCAGCGCATCGATCCTGTCGGCCGCGAGCGAATCGGCGAACCGGCGGATGCTCGCGAACGATGCGAGGTCGAGTTCCGCAAACTCCGCTCGACATCCAGGATGCGCCGCGCGCGCGCGGGCAACGGCCGCCTCGCCGCCGGTTACCGTGCGACAGGCGTAAATCACGCGTGCACCGGCACCGGCCAGCGCCCGTGCCGTCGGGTCACCGATGCCGGTATTCGCGCCGGTCACGACGAGGGTGCGTTTGGACAGATCGAGACCTTCCACCACCTCGTCGGCGGTCGTGCGTGCGCCGAATCGTTGCCTGCCGTTCGCGGTTTTCGACATGAGTTGGTCGCCGGATAAAAACTGCATTACATTGCGACGAGGCTGTCAGATCAAGGACGGGGGATGAGCACGCTTGTCGGCGAACACGCCGGGGGACCGATCGGTTACATGCAGCGCACGCGCGACTACTATGCGGCGCTCGGCTATGCGCCGTATCAGTGGGCAACGTTCCCAACGGTTCCGTTCGTCCGCTCGCCGCGCATCGCGCAGTCGCGCCTCGTGCTCGTCACCACCGCCGCGCGAATCGAGCCGAACCTCGGCGATCAGGGACCGGGCGCCGCGTACAACGCCGCCGCGAAGTTCTATTCGGTCTATCGAGTGCCGATCGAGCCGACGCCCGATCTGCGGATCTCGCACATCGCATACGATCGAGTCCACACCACCGCGGCCGATCCGAACACATGGCTGCCGGTGAAAGCGCTGCAAAACGCCGTTTCGCAGGGAACGCTTGGTGCACTGGCAACGGACGTGATCGGCATGCCGACCGACCGCAGCCAGCGCGCCACGCAGGAACGCGACGCGCCGGCGGTTCTCGCTGCGTGCCGTGAATTGCAGGCCGACGTCGCGCTGCTCGTTCCGAACTGTCCCGTGTGCCACCAGTCCGTCAGTCTGGTGTCCCGCCATCTCGAGGCCAACGGCATTCCAACCGTGGTGATGGGGTGCGCGCGCGACATCGTCGAACACGTGGGCGTGGCGCGCTTCCTGTTCAGCGACTTCCCGCTCGGCAATTCCGCCGGGAAGCCGTTCGAC
>DATJGR010000072.1:0-3323 GCA_035494855.1 Pseudomonadales bacterium
TTTTGCGTCTTCGCCGAGCAGTTTTTCGAGCTGGTTGGAGTCGATCGAGTCGAGGTCGCCGTGGCGTTCTGCGTCCTGCACCTGGTCGATCATGTCGTCGAGCTGGTGCATCTCGTTCATCAGCTTCATCGCCGCTTCGAGGTCGAGTTCCTCGTTGCCTCCGAATTTGTAGCGCGTGCCGTCCGGATTCAGGAAATCCATTTCTTTGGCGAGCTTGCGCAGCTCCGATTCGAGCTCCGGATCGCCGAACTTGTCGCTCATCAGCGATTGCAGTTGCGCGCGCTGTTCGGCACTCAACGACGACAGCAGCGATTGTGTCGCGGCCATCTGCTGGCGCATGCGTTCGAGCAGGTCGTCGAGCGACTGCGGCGGGTCGTCGCCGAACATGTCGCCGAACTTGTCCATGAATTCTTCGAACCCAGGATCTTCGCCGGCGATCTTCTTCACCAGCATGTCGTTGAGCGCTTTCAGCATGTCCTTCATGCGCTCGATGTCGCCGGCCGACATCTCCTTCACCATGCGTTCGATGTCGTTGAAAAACGACTGCGTCATGGCGCGGCGCAACTGATTCAACAGTTCGAGAAACTTGCGCTGCGCGTCAGGATTGATGAACTCGTGTTTCTCCAGCGCTTTCACTTGCCCGGCCGGATCGGGTGGCAGCTTGTCCAGCGCTTCCTTGGCGCGTTTCGCGATCCCCTTCATGAGATCGTCGGAGAAGCTCGGTTGCTTCTCGGCCCCGGACTCGTCGGTGTCCTTCTTGTTCAGCCACTCGTCGATGCGCTCGCGTTCCATCGCTAGGATCTCTTCGAGCTGCTTCTTGATGTCTTTCATCACGCTCGACAGGTCGTACCGGTCGAGGCGCTGCTTCTTCTGCTCGCGCAGCTTTTTCAGCATGTCGCGCAGACCTTGCCGATAGCCGCCCTGCGGCATCTTCATGCCGCGCGACATGAGGTTGCGCATCGCCCAGCGCAGGTCGCCGTACTCCATCAGGTCGTCTGCGATGGCGGCGAGCACTTCGTCAGGATCGATCGGCAACCGCTGGCTGCCGTCCCAGAACGAGAAACGATGGCGGAGTGCCGGTTTACGCATGCGATCAACCCATGTATGAGGCGCGGCCGTCCACGCTGTATTTGTTCAGCAGCTTGTGCAGATGCAGACCTTCGAGCACGAACTCGATCGCGGTGGCGCGCGCGGCTTCGCTTTCGCCCGCCAGCGCGCCGATGACTTCGGCCAGGCCGTCCACCTTGGTCAGAATGTCGCCGTAGTCGCGCGACGCAACGCCTTCACCGACCTCAACCGACAAACCGTTGTTGAACACGGCCGCGATCTCTTCCACGTCGTTGATATCGAACTTGCGGTCGAACACCGACTTCACCGCGCCTTGAATCAGCCGGTCCATGATGCGGCCTTCCTGACCGTCTTCCATCGCTTCGAATTCCACTTTGCCCTGCAGCGACGGCACGATGAATGGCAGATCGGAAACGCGCGGCACGACTTCGGTTTCGCCCACGCGCAGCGCGCGCCGGAACGCATTCGCGAGCAATGCCTCGTAATTCGCAACGCTCGCGCGGACCGAAACACCGGACCGCTGATTCACGTCGGGCGATTGCCGTGCGAGATGCGTGATCTCGGCGATCACTTCCTTCATGAACTCGGGCACGGTGACGCGATAGTCGCCCATGTCGAGGTGCAGTGCTTCCTGCTCCATGATTTCGATCTCCTGATGGAGATCTTCGGGGTAGTGCGTTCGGATCTGGGCGCCGTAGCGATCCTTCAGTGGCGTGATGATGCGGCCGCGATTGGTGTAGTCCTCCGGGTTCGCGGTGGCCACCAGAAACACGTCGAGCGGCAGGCGCACGCGATGGCCGCGGATCTGGATGTCGCGTTCCTCGAGCACGTTTAGCAGACCCACCTGGATCCGTTCCGCGAGGTCCGGAAGTTCGTTCACGGCGAAGATGCCGCGATTCACGCGCGGCAGCAGCCCGTAATGAATTGTCAGTTCGTCGGACAGGTAACGGCCTTCCGCCACTTTGATCGGGTCCACCTCGCCGATCAGGTCGGCGATGGTGATGTCGGGCGTTGCGAGTTTCTCGCCGTAGCGTTCGTCGCGATGCATCCAGCGGATCGGCGTCGCGTCGCCTTTGGAGGCCACCAGCTGCTTGCCTTGCGCAGAAATTGGATCGAACGGATTTTCCGGAATTTCGACGCCTTCGAGCACCGGCGTCCACTCGTCGAGCAGCGACACCAGCGAGCGCAGAATGCGCGACTTCGCCTGGCCGCGTTCGCCGAGCAGGATGAGATCCTGGCCGGACAGCAGTGCGTTCTGCAGCTGCGGCAGCACCGTATCGTCGTAACCGACGATACCGGGAAACAGCGATTCGCCTTCACGCAGCTTCGCGATCAGGTTCTTGCGAAGCTCCGCCTTGACCGGTAGCACTCGATAGCCGGAAGACTTCAGTTTGCCAAGGGTTGCGGGTCGTTCGGCCAACGGCGTAGATCCTCTTCGGTCGCAGATGGCCCGAGTATATCGGGATTCGCGACGCCGGGGCGACGACGGATTTACGCCTACAACATCTGCGTATTCGTCGGAATTCCGAGCAGCAGACGGCCGACGGTTTCGAGCGTGGTCGGCGCCACCATGATGTGCTGCGTGGCGACGTGAACGTCGCGGAACCGACGTTGCAGATCACTCGTGTCGTAAACCGAACTGCCGCCGGCCAGTGTGTACATCGCATCGACCACGCGCACCGACGCCTGCACTGCGTGTGTGGTGGCGAGGCGTATGTCGCGGCGTTCTTCGATCGGAATCGGATCGCCGCGCTGCGCTTTCTGCCAGGCCGCGTCGATCGCTTCGTAGTAGAACGCGCGCGCCGAACGCAGTGTTGCTTCGGCAGTGGCCACGTCCATCTGCGCGTGCACGCGCGACGCGAGCGACGCGGTGCTGCCGGCGCGGACCTTGTTGGACGCAAGCGCGACGAGATCGTCAATCGCGCCGCGAGCCGCGCCGAGCGTTACTGCAGCGATGCCGAGCGCGAGCAGCGCGAATTGCGGGAACTGATACAGCGGCCGCGATGGGTTCTCCTGAATGAGATATCCGACCGCGCGCGATTCCGGTACGAACGCGTCGCGGACTTCGAAGTCGAGGCTGCCCGATCCGCGCAGACCGCTGACGTGCCACGTGTCGTGGAAATGCACCTGATCCGGCGCGAACACCAGCATGTGATTGCGCGGCGCTCCACTACCGGTGCGCAATACTTCCCCGTCGCGGCTGAACGTGCAGCCGCCGAGAATCCACTGCGCGTTCTGCGTGCCGGAACCCCATT
>DATJGR010000073.1:0-4894 GCA_035494855.1 Pseudomonadales bacterium
CGCTGCCGCGCTACATGCATTTCACGTCGCCGATCCGCCGCTATGCGGACCTCGTGGTGCATCGCGCGATCGCCGGCGTGTTGAGCGGCGACCGCGTGGACCAGAGTCATCTCGACGAAGTCGGAGAGCATCTGTCGGTGACGGAACGGCGCGCCGACGACGTCAGCCGAGGCGTGGCGGACTGGCTGAAGTGCGAATTCGCGGCGCAATTCGTCGGCGAAACGTTCGACGGCACTGTGGTTGCGGTCACCGATTTCGGTGTGTTCGTCGAACTGGAGCGGATCTTCATTCAGGGTCTGCTGCACGTATCGAATCTCGGCGACGATTACTTCACCTTCTATCCAGCCGCGATGTCGCTGGTCGGCGAACGGTCGGGCCGGCGCATCAAGCTCGGCGACAAGCTGTCGGTGATCCTCGCCGACGTCGACACCGAGTCGCGCAAGATCGATCTGCTGGTCTCGGGTGCCAAGGGAGGCAAGCGGGCGCGGCGAGGTCGGTCGTGAGCACCGAGCAGGTGTTCGGCATCCACGCGGTGGAGGCGGTGCTTCGCGGTGACGCGGAACGGGTGCGGCGCCTTTTCGTGCAGGCCCAGCGCCGCGATCCGCGCATGACGACGCTGCTGGAACTCGCTGCGGCGGCCAGCGTGCCGGTCGAGAACTGCGACCGCTCGCGACTCGACCGAATGACACACAACGGCCGGCACCAGGGTGTCGTCGCCGAAACTGCGCAGGGTGAACTCGGCTCCGAGACCGAACTGGAACTGCGGTGGCAGACGTTGCCGCAACCTCTATTGCTGCTCGCGCTGGACGGCGTGATGGACCCGCGCAATCTCGGTGCCTGTTTGCGCAGCGCCGATGCCGCCGGCGTCGGTGCGGTGCTGTTGCCGAAGAGTCGCACCGCGCCGCTGAGCGAAGTAGCCCGGAAATCGGCGAGCGGTGCAGCGGAGTCGCTGTTCCTCGTGCAGGTCAGCAACCTGGTGCGGCGGCTCGAATGGTTGAAGCGGCAGGGCGTCTGGGTGGTGGGCGCCGCCGGCGATGCGGACGTTGCGTGGGACGCGGCGGATCTGACCCGGCCCACCGTGCTCGTGCTTGGCGGCGAGGGTAAAGGGTTGCGCGATCTGACGCGCAAAACGTGCGATCAGCTGGTGAGCGTGCCGATGCGCGGGGCGGTGTCCAGCCTGAACGTCTCGGTCGCCACCGGCATTCTGTTGTTCGAAGCGGTCCGACAGCGCGCACGGTCGTGACAGGAGTGATCATTGAAACGCCTCGCCTGCGCCTGCGACCTCCGGTCGCAGCGGATCTGGATGCGTGGGCGGCGCTGGATTCCGATTCCGAAGCGACCCGATTCATCGGTGGCGTGCAGACGCGCAGCCAGTCGCGGAACGGAATCGCGGTGGTGAACCGCATGTGGAAGCAACAAGGGTGCGGCTTGTTCACGGTCATCGAACGCTCCAGCGAGAACTGGGTCGGCCGGGTGGGTCCCTGGGTTCCGAAGGACCATATCGGCACCGAAGTCGGATGGGCCATCGCGCGCCCGTCATGGGGCAACGGCTACGCCTTCGAGGCCGCCGCGGCCGCGATTTCGTGGGCGTTCGAGTCGCTTGGATGGATCGAAGTGATTCACTGCATCGATGCGACGAATCAGCCGTCGATCAACGTTGCCGAACGGTTGGGGTCCGCGTGGATGCGCGAGGCGCGCGATGCGGACGGTAGAACGGTTCAGGTTTATGGGCAGTCGCGCCAGCAGTGGTTTGCCCGTGACATTTGCCGGCACCCTCTCTAGAATCCGCGCTCCTTCAAATCACTCCTTGCTTCACGCCCCCTCTTCTTCGAGAAAGGCGCGGAAGCGTTACGCCATAAGGAGGCGCAATGCGACATTACGAAGTCGTGTTTCTCGTGCATCCCGATCAGAGCGATCAGGTGCCGGGAATGATCGACCGCTACAAAGCCCTGATCGAACGCGGCAACGGCAAAGTCCACCGTCTCGAAGACTGGGGTCGCCGGCAGCTCACGTTCCCCGTGAAGAAGATTCACAAAGCGCACTACGTGCTGATGAACATCGAAGTGAACGCCGCGACGCTCGAAGAGTTGTCGAGCGCGTTCCGGTTCAACGACGCGGTGCTGCGCAACATGATCATCAGCCGCAGCGAACCGGTGACCGAGATCTCGAAGATCTACGCCGAAGAACTGCGCGACCAGGAAAAGGAACGCGACCGCGATCGGCGCCGCGAAGAAGAACTGGCGGCCCGCCGAGCGGATCCCGAGAGAGCGCCGGCCGAAGAAGGCGAAGCAGTGGGAGAGCAGAAATGAGCATGCCGCGTCAGTTCCGCCGCAAGAAGTTCTGCCGCTTCACCGCGGAAGGCATCAAAGAGATCGACTACAAGGATCTCGAACTGCTGAAGCAGTACATCACCGAGACCGGCAAGATCGTGCCGAGCCGCATCACCGGCACCAGCGCGCGCTATCAGCGCCAGCTGGCGGTCGCGATCAAACGAGCGCGGTATCTGGCGTTGCTGCCGTATACCGACGCGCATCAGTGATCGGGAGTATCAAGTGAACGTCATTCTGTTGGAACGCATCGTCAACCTCGGCGACCTCGGCGACGAAGTGGTCGTGAAGAGCGGGTTCGCGCGCAATTTCCTGATCCCGAAAGGCAAAGCCGTCCGCGCCTCGAAGGACAATCGCGCGGTGTTCGAAGCGCGTCGCGCCGAACTCGAACGGGTGGCGCAGGAGCGTATGGGTGAGGCGCAAGGGCGCGCGGCGAAACTGCAAGGCATCGCTGTCACGATTTCTGCGAAAGCAGGCGACGAAGGCAAGCTGTACGGTTCGGTCGGTACGCACGACATCGCCGAAGCGCTCGAAGCGCAAGGCGCCATCGTCGCAAAGAGCGAAATCCGCATGCCTGCCGGGGTCATTCGTGTGGTCGGCGAGTACGACATCGACGTGCATCTGCACACCGACGTGAACGTTGCCATCAAGGTCGTCGTCGTTCCGGAATAAAGTCGAGCTCCCTTGAAGTCGAGCCTGGAAATTGCCAGGCTCGACACCCTTCCAACGACCACCGCCCGCTATGTCGGATACCGCCGCCGATTCGGAGACAGCGCGTCCTGCCACGGTTTCGTCGGTGCATCTGTCCGCCACCGCGCAACTGAAGGTTCCGCCGCACTCCGTCGAAGCCGAGCAATCGGTGCTCGGCGGCCTGATGCTGAACAACGACGCGTGGCTGAACGTCTCCGACATCCTCACCGCGCGCGACTTTTATCGCGCGCAACACCAGATCATCTTCGAGGCGATGGCGAGCCTCGCGAACGTGAACGAGCCGCTCGACGCGGTGACGCTGTCCGAAGCCCTCAGTTCGCGCGGGCTGCTCGACAAAGCGGGCGGCATCAGCTTCCTCGCGGAAATCGCCGAAACCACACCCGGCGCCAGCAACGTGATCGCGTACGCGCAGATCGTCCGCGAACGCTCGACGTTGCGGCAGTTGATTTCGGCCGCCAACAAGATCGCTGAGTCGGCATTTCAGCCGCAGGGCCGGCCGAGCAGCGAGCTGCTCGACATGGCCGAGTCCGAAGTGTTCCGCATTCACGAGGGACGCCTGCGCGACGCCGGTCCCGAGCCGGTGGTGCCATTGCTCGCGCGTGCCGTGGAACGCATAGAGGCGCTATACGCGTCGCGCAATCCGATCACCGGGCTGCCGACCGGCTTCGACGATCTCGACAAGAAGACCGCGGGTCTGCAGTCGTCCGACCTCATCATCGTCGCGGGTCGACCGTCGATGGGCAAAAGCGCGCTGATGATGAACATGGTCGAGCATGCGCTGATGACCGACAAACCGGGCGCGGTGCTCGTCTTCTCGTTGGAGATGCCGTCCGACCAGCTGGTGATGCGGATGCTGTCGTCGCTGGGGCGCATCGATCAGTCGCGCATGCGCACCGGCGACATGCACGACGACGACTGGCCGCGCTTCACCTCCGCCGTCAGCCAGCTGAAAGACAAACCGCTGTTCTTCGACGACTCACCTGCGCTCACGCCGAACGAAATGCGCACGCGTGCGAGACGCATCGCCCGCGAAGCCGGCGGGCTGAAGCTGATCGTCGTCGACTACCTGCAGCTGATGCGCGGCAACGAGAAAGCGGACAATCGCACCGGCGAGATATCGGAAATCTCGCGCTCGCTGAAGGCGATCGCGAAGGAAATGCGCTGTCCGTTGGTGGCAGGATCTCAGCTCAATCGCGGTCTCGAGAGCCGCAACGACAAGCGGCCGTTGATGTCCGACTTGCGCGAATCCGGCGCCATCGAACAGGACGCGGACGTCATCCTGATGATCTATCGCGACGAGGTCTACAACCCGGAGTCGCCCGATAAGGGCACGGCGGAAATCATCATCGGCAAGCAACGGAACGGACCGACCGGCAGGGTGAAGCTGGCGTTCATCGGCAATCTGACGAAGTTCGAGAACCTGGCGCGCGGCTACGACGACTACCCGCATTGATGATGCCTCGAACGGCCAAACGGAATGGCTAAGGCGCGCGTCGCATACGTCTGCAACGACTGCGGCGCAGAGCACGGCAAGTGGCAAGGCCAGTGTTCGGCCTGCGAAGCGTGGAACACGCTGACCCGCATCACGCTTGGTCCGGCAAAAGCATCGAAACCCGCGGCTGGTTACGCCGGTACTGCGCCTACCGTGCAGATTCTGGCGGACGTCGAGTCCGCGGACGGCGCACGCATCGCGACGGGATTTGGCGAATTCGACCGCGTGCTTGGCGGCGGACTCGTGCCCGGGTCGGTCGTGCTGATAGGCGGGGAACCCGGCGCTGGAAAAAGCACGCTGCTGCTGCAGATCACGACGTCGCTCGCGACGCTGGGTGAGGTGCTCTACGTTTCCGGCGAGGAAT
>DATJGR010000074.1:0-7188 GCA_035494855.1 Pseudomonadales bacterium
CGAGCACACGGTATTCGCGATGTCCCATTCCCATGATCTTGCGACCGGTCGCGAGACACTCGTCGACGAAGTCGGCAGCCCGCGCAGGGTCGTCGACCTCGATCGCCATTTCGAGTGCGGCTTGATCGGCGCCGCCGTGCAGCGCGCCGTGCAACGCGCCGAGCGCGGCGGCGAGTACGTTCTCGACCGGCGCCAACGTGCTTGCGACCACTCGCGCGGCGAACGTACTGGCGTTGAAGCTGTGTTCGATCTGCAGGATCTGAGTTACGTTGAAAGCACGTGCAAGCGCGGGCTTGGACGCGAAGCCCATCTCTGCCAGAAAGCGTGCGTTCGGGTCCAGAAGGTCGCTTGGGGCTGGGAGCGCTTCGCCGCGGCGCAGCCGATGCAACCCGGCGATCAGCGACGGCAGCTTCGCGGCTACCGTGAATCCGTGCGCCGCATCGCCATAGCTTTCGAACTCCGCGGAGCGCGACAGCAGCGGCACCAGCCCCTGCAGCACCGCCATCGGATGCGCGCGCGTCTTTGCCGCAAGCGTCAGCAGGCCGGCATCGTCCGCGGAAAGCCGCGACGCGCGCAGCAATGCGGTTTCGAACGCGCGGCACTCGGCGGCGCTTGGATCGTCGCCGGTAAGCACCAGGAGCACGACGCGGCTGAACGGCCACTCGATGAGTCGCGTGACGTCGCGGCCGCGATAGCTCAAGCGACCCTGTTCGCCGTCCACCAGCGAGATCTTCGTGACGTCCACTTCCACCCCTTCCAGACCTTTCGGTACTTCCACCGCGACCTTACGCATGTTCTTCCCCACGCACGTTTGTTCGTTGCAACGCTACGCCGGGTCGGACAGCGTCGCGAGCGCGATCGGCTAATGCGGGCATGCGTAGCGCTTAAGTATCAGCGCCGCTGATTGCGCGATAAGTGGTGCGCCCCCTTGTCCTGTGGTTTAGTCGGCGCGGCGGGGAACGAAACATGCGAGAAACATGCAGATTGAACGACACGAAATCCGTGTGCTGTCGGCGGTGATCGAAGAAGGCGGGTTCAGCCGCGCAGCGGAGCGACTGAACGTCTCGCAGTCGGCGGTGAGCCAGGCCATCGCGAACCTCGAGCACAAACTGAACACCGCGTTGCTGGTGCGCGGCCGGGTGCCGCATCTCACGGAGGCGGGTCTACGCCTGTTCCGTTTCGCCCAGACGATGATCAACGAAGAGCGTAATGCGCTCGACGACATCCAGCAGATTCGACAGGGAGCGCTGTCCACGCTGAATCTCGCAATGAACAGTCTGGTGAACAGGTTTTACGGTAAGTCGCTGCTGCTGAAATTCTGCGAGCGTAATCCGCTGACGCGCCTGAAGCTCGATGTGGCGCCGAGCCGCGAGATCGTATACGGCGTGGACGAAGACCGGTGGGAACTCGGATTCGGGCCGTTCCAGCACCAGATGCCGCGACACTTCGTGCAGCGCGGCTGTTTCGACGAACAACGCGTGCTGGTAGCGCACAGGTCGCACCCGCGCTTCGAAGCGTTGATTCACGAGCCGATGAAGGTGCTCGGGGAAGTCACGCTGATCACTTCGTATCTCGACGAGGCGACGAAGCGGCCCGGCCACGAACGGCTGCGCGACTGGTTCGCCAGCGTCTGGGAAGTGAGCCATCTCGAGCTGCGCCTCGCACTGCTCGAAGCGGGCAAGGGCGTGACGTTCCTTTCGGACCGGTTGCTCGGCGAACTCGACGGCTTCGTCGCGTTACCCGCGCTCGAGTTCGGCGCGATCCGCCGAACCGTCGGCATTTACTACAAGAAACACAAACCGCTCTCGGAAGCGGCGAAGCGCTTTCTCGCCATCGTCGAGAGCGATTTCCCACCGCATCCGGCGAGCCGTTCCCCCGAATAGATGCCCCTCAGCCTTAGCGTCAGTCGCATCAGCAGTGCCGTCGGAAGCGCGCCCGAATATGGTGGGTCTGCAAAAAAGACACCTCGTTATTGGACGACTCGCGGATGGACAAGCTCGGCAAGCGCGGCTACGGTGCGCTCGCAGTTGCACGACGAGGAGTGAAGTTGCGCATGGCTCGCGCCAATCGACAGATCCTGTTGAACGAGATACCAACGGGAAGACTCGCGCCCGAGCACTTCCGTCAGGCCGAGGCGCCAGCGCCGACGCCAGGCGACGACGAGGTTCTGGTTTGCACGCGCAATGTCGCGCTCGACGCAGCGAATCGGGCCTGGATACTGATCGGTCTGCTGGCCGGACGGAACGTTGGCAAGCGGATGGTGAAGGTCGCGTAATGGCAGATGAATCGGCTCATGCGAGTCCGACCGAGCGAGGACGCTGGGCGACGGAATTCTTCGGGCCGCGCGTTCCGGGCCAACTCGGCTGCATATTCGACCATTCGGCGAGCGATCTGGTCGTGGGGCACATCGACGTGACGGAGAACCTCATTGCCGGCACCGGATTTCTGTTCGCGCCGGCGGTGATCGCGTTGGCCGATACGTGTGCGGCGATTGGGTGCGGTAACAACATCCCGGAAGGCAGTTCGTTCACGACCATCGAGCTGAAGTCGAACTTCCTGTCTTCGGCGCGCGTCGGTGATCGCGTTACCTGCCGGTGTGTGCCGGTTCACCTCGGCCGCCAGACGCACGTATGGGACGCGACTGTCACCAACGAATCCAACGGACGCACGATGGCGCTGTTCCGCTGCACGCAGATGGTGTTGGCGCCGCGCTGAGGCGTTCGTCGACTACGAACTGCTGGCCGATGACGATTGCGCGGCGTAGAGGCATCGACTATACAGGCGCGCGTCCGGCGTGGTGGTCGGTGGTCGCGCAGCGATGGCGAACAGAATGAAGAAACGAGGGCACGTCAGGCCTGTCGCGCGCGTCGGTCGCGTGCGACGCGTGCTTGCTGCCGCGCTGTTCGGATTGCTCATCTGGTCGATCGGCAGCGTCGTGTTGTTGCGGTGGGTGAATCCGCCGACCACTGCGTTCATCGTTGCCGATCGAATCCACGCGTGGGTGGACGGCGAACCGGGCTATCGGTTTCAGCAGCGTTGGGTGGACTGGTCGCAGATCTCGTCGAGCGCGAAGCTCGCCGTCATCGCTTCGGAGGACCAGCGCTTCGCCGATCATTTCGGCTTCGATTTGGTCGAGATCGAACACGCGATCGAACAGCGCAATCAGGGCAGAACGCAGCGCGGCGCGAGCACCATCACGCAACAGACCGCGAAGAACCTGTTCCTCTGGTCCGGCCAAAGCTGGATCCGCAAGGGATTGGAGGCGTATTTCACGCTGTTGATCGAAACGTTCTGGCCCAAGACGCGGATTCTGGAGATGTATCTGAACGTCGCCGAGTTCGGCCAGGGGGTATACGGCGTGGGCGCCGCGAGCGAGCGTTTCTTCCGGCAGCCGGCGGCGCGTCTCAACCGTTCGCAGAGCGCGCTGCTCGCCGCAGTGCTGCCGAACCCGACCACGTTTCGCGTGAACTCACCGTCTCGCTATGTGCGCATGCGCCAGGACTGGATCCTGCAGCAGATGAACGCGCTCGGGGGCGAACACCACGTCACCGACCTCGACGAATGAGTGAACGACGGCGCCGGGCACCGGCCGACACTCATTTTGATCCTGGACCTGCTGTGGCGCGGATGTCGCGCGCGGCGAGCACGCGGCCGTCGCTGCTGCGGACGGCCATCGGCGCAATCGGCTCGCCGGTGGCGCGTTCGACGAAGATCACACGCTCGCCATTCGCGTGCGGTTTGTGCCGGTCGCCCCAGTGCGTCATCGACAGCAGCACCGGCTGAAGTTCCAGCCCCTTCTGCGTGAGCACGTATTCGAAGCGGCGCGCTTCCACCGGACGTTTCTCCAGAATGCCCTCGCTAACGAGTCTATTGAGGCGCGAGCTGAGGATGTTGCGGGCGATCCCCAAACCCTTTTGGAATTCCTCGAAGCGTTTCTTGCCGAAGAAAGCTTCGCGCAGGATCAGGAGGGTCCAGCGCTCGCCGATGACGTCGAGCGTCAAGGCGAGCGAACAGTTCATGTGGTCGAACGTTTTGAGCTTCATGCACGGGATTGTAGCCTGACAGTTGCATCACGCAACTTACGGCGATACAGTACGTTTCGTCATGAAACTATCCCGGAGGCCAGTCGTGGCGCGGACTACGCTCGAAACGGGTACCGAACAGTTGAAGTGCGAAGTCGCAAACGGCGTCGCGACGATCACGCTGAACAGACCCGAGAAGCGCAATGCGCTGTCGAATGAACTGACGCCGGCGCTGCGCCAGATGCTGCTCACGCTCGAAGCGGAACCGGCGGTGCGGTGCGTGGTGATCACCGGTGCCGGGCGGGCGTTCTGCTCCGGTGGCGACGTGTCCGGCATGGGTGGCGGCGCCGCGCCGGTGCCCGCAGGGGGCACGAAGCCGATGCTCGAAGACGCAGTGCGGAAACTGCAGATCGGCCAGGAGACGCTCACCTTGCGATTATTCGACCTCGCCAAACCGACGATCGCCGCATTGCCGGGCGCGGCAGCCGGCGCCGGCATGTCGATCGCGCTCGCGTGCGATCTGCGCATCGCCGCACAAAGCGCGTTCGTCACGTCCGCGTTTGCGAACATCGGACTATCGGGCGACTACGGCGGCAGCTGGTTGCTGACGCAACTCGTTGGCGTGGCAAAGGCGAAGGAGCTGTATTACACCAGCCGTCGCGTCGGCGCCGAGGAAGCGCTCGCGCTCGGCATCTTCAACGAAGTGGTCCCCGACGATCAGTTGATGGCGCGCACGCAGGCACTCGCGGAATCGATAGCCGCCGGTCCGCCGATCGCGCTGCGTTACATGAAGGAGAACCTCAACCGTGCCGTTGGCGCGGACCTGCGCAGCGCACTCGCGCTCGAAGCCGACCGCATGGTTCGTTGCACGCGCACCGACGATCACCGTGAGGCTGTTCAGGCCTTCAACGGCAAACGCAAACCCATCTTCCAGGGTAGATGAGCATCCGTTCAGCAGAACCCGGCAGGAGACTCGAGCCATGGCGATCAACGTCGAATTTCTGTTCGATTTCGGCAGCCCGAATGCGTACCTCAGTCATCTGGTGATTCCGCGCATCGAGGCGCGCACCGGTGTGAAGTTCGAATACGTGCCGGTGCTGCTGGGCGGCGTGTTCAAGGCGACCAACAACGTTTCGCCCGCCGTTTCGTTGCAGGGCATCAAGAACAAGCCGCAGTACACGCAGCTCGAAACACGACGTTTCCTGAAGGAACACGGCATCACAGATTACGCGCCGAATCCGTTCTTCCCGGTGAATACGCTGACCATCATGCGCGGCGCGGTATTCGCGCAGCGCGAGGGCTTCTTCCAGAAGTACGTAGACGCCGTGTACCGGCACATGTGGGCGCAACCGAAGAAGATGGACGACCCGGCTGTGATCACGGCCGCACTGACGGAGTCCGGCTTGGATGCGGAGGCGATTCTCGCCGGTACGCAGCAGCCCGAGGTGAAGCAGCAGCTCATAGCGAACGTCGACGACGCGGTAGCGCGCGGTGTGTTCGGCTCCCCGAGCTTCTTCGTCGGCGCGGAGCTGTACTTCGGCAAGGACCGGCTGCGTGACGTCGAAGAAGAGATCGAGCGCCAGAAAAAAGGAGCCGGCCGATGACTACCGCCAACGACACGGGAGAGGTGCGGAGCGAGCGCGCCGGGCACGTGCTCACGATCACCGTCGACCGCTCCGGAAAAATGAACGGCTTCACGCCGGAAATGTTCGATGCCCTGTCCGACGCGATGACGGCGCTCGACGAAGATCCGGAGCTGTGGGCCGGTGTGCTGACCTTCGCGGGTCCAAACACGACGGCAGGCCTCGACCTGCCGCGCTTTGCCGCTTCGTTTTCGTCACAAGGCGGCGAGAGCCCCACACCCGACAATCGCATCGACGCGTTCGCGCTGCGTCGCCGTTGCCGCAAACCGGTCGTCATGGCGGTGCAGGGCATCACGTTCACGATCGGCATCGAGATGATGCTGGCCGCCGACATCGTGGTGGCGGCAGACGATTGCCGATTCTGTCAGATGGAACCGAAGCGCGGGCTCGCGGTGTTCGGCGGCGCGCACGTGCGCTACGTCGAGCGTGCGGGATGGGGCAATGCGATGTACCACCTGTTGCGAGCGGATGAGTTCGGCGCAACGCGCGCGCTGCAGCTCGGCTTCGTGCAGGAGGTGGTGCCGCCCGGGCAGCAGGTACTCAGGGCGCAGGCGATCGCCGCGGAGATCTGCGCGCTGGCGCCGCTGGCCGTGCAGGAGATCAAGCGCGGTGCGCTCGCATATCTCGAACACGGCGAACGCGCCGCTTTCGCCGAGATTCCGGCGATGCGCGCGGCCACCGCGCGGTCGAGGGATTTCGCGGAAGGACTTGCCTCGTTCCGCGAAAAGCGCGCCCCCCGATTCGAGGGCCGCTGATTTATTTTGCCGACCGTCTAAACCAAATGGCGGGTCGTCGCCGTCTAAGCTGACAATCCTCCGATTCGGCGGGCGCGGTGGACGCGGCGATCGACGACGACACATTCATTGCCAGGACAGCTGCGTTCCCGAGCGAAGACGAACGGTTGCTCGAGGCCGCGCGCGACGGCGACCGGCGCGCGTTCGAGTCGCTCTATCGGCAACACGTCGGGCGTGTCTATGCGATCTGCCTGCGCCTCACCGCAAACGTGCAGTCGGCGGAGGACCTCACGCAGGACGCGTTCATCCGTGCCTGGCATCGGCTGGCAGGTTTTCGCGGCGACAGCGCGTTCGCGACGTGGCTGTACCGTTTGACCGTCAATGTCGTACTGGATCAGCAGCGCGCGCAGCGCCCGTGGTTCCGTCGCGTCGTCGCCATCGACGACACCACAGAGGTCGTGCCCGCGCCGGTCGTCTGCAACGCCGATCAGCACGATCTCGAATCAGCCATACGCAAACTTCCGCCGGCGGCGCGCACGGTGCTCGTGCTGCACGACGTCGAAGGTTGGCAGCACGACGAAATCGCGGCGCGCACCGGCACTGCCGTCGGCACCAGCAAGGCACATCTGCACCGCGCACGACGGCTTCTCAAGGAGTGGCTTTCGCTATGAACGAACGCGACGACCCGATTCCGAAACTCGACGCGCTGATCGGCCGCCTGCCGCGCGCGATCGACCCGCCGCACGATCTGTGGCCTGCGCTGAACGCGCGGATCGCGTTGCGCCCGCG
>DATJGR010000075.1:0-33590 GCA_035494855.1 Pseudomonadales bacterium
AAAGCGAACCGGTTCGCCGAAGCGATCGCCGCCTTCAATCAGTTGCTCGTGATGTATCCGAAGGGCAAGTACGCCGGCAACTCGTACTACTGGCTCGGCGAGCTGTATCTGAAGCTACCGGAACCGGCGCTCGAAAAGTCGCGCCAGTCGTTCGCTCAGGTGGTCAACCAGTTCAAAGACAACGCGCACGTCAGCGAAGCGATGTTCAAGCTCGGCGTCGTCTACGATCGCCTCGGCGACAAAGCGAAATCGTTGGAGTATCTGAAGCGCGTCCAGGCCGAGTATCCAGGCACGCCCGGTGCCAGACTTGCGCAAACCTACGCCGCAGAACTGCACTAGCAGACCAGCACAGGTGTCACCGATGGTGACGGCAGCAACCGAAGCCACACGACTTCGCATCACCGAGATCTTCCACTCGTTGCAGGGTGAAACCAGCACCGTGGGCCTGCCAACGGTTTTCGTTAGGCTCACGGGTTGTCCGCTGCGCTGCCAGTACTGCGATACGGCTTACGCGTTCAATGGCGGCCGGATGATCGATCTCGACGCCGTGCTCGAACAGGTCGCTTCCTACGATGCGCGGTATGTCACCGTCACCGGCGGCGAACCGCTGGCGCAGCCAGCGTGTCTCCCGCTGCTGAAGGCGTTGTGCGACGCAGGATATGGCACGTCGCTGGAGACGTCCGGCGCGCTCGACATCGGCGGCGTCGACCCGCGCGTCGCGCGCATCGTCGATCTGAAGACGCCCGGATCGAAGGAAGTCCATCGCAACCGCTGGGAGAACATCGAGCTGCTGACGCGTCGCGACCAGGTGAAGTTCGTCATCTGCGACGCCAACGACTACGCGTGGGCGCGCGACGTTACCGAGCGGCACGACCTGACGGCGCGAGCGGGCGAAGTGCTGTTTTCGCCGAGCCACGCCGAATTGTCGGCCGCGCAGCTCGCCGAGTGGATTCTGCGCGATCGACTGCGGGTGCGAATGCAGATCCAGCTGCACAAGGTGCTGTGGGGCAACGAGCCCGGTCGATGACCGCGTACCGGCGCCGCGCCATCGTGTTGCTGTCCGGGGGCCTCGACTCCGCCACTACGCTCGCGATCGCAGTCCAGCAGGGATTCACCGTGTACGCGCTGTCGTTCCGATACGGCCAACGTCACGCGGTCGAACTCGCCGCCGCGGCGCGCGTTGCGAAAGCGCTCGGCGCCGCAGAACATCGAACGATCATCATCGACCTCGCCGCGTTCGGCGGATCGGCGCTGACCGATCACACGATCGCGGTTCCCGAAGCGCCATCGACCGGCATTCCGATCACGTATGTTCCGGCGCGCAACACGATCTTTCTCTCGTATGCGCTCGGCTGGGGAGAGGTGCTTGGCGCGCGCGACATCTTCGTCGGCGTCAACGCGGTGGATTACTCGGGCTATCCGGACTGCCGCCCCGAATTCATTGCCGCGTTCGAACGATTGGCGAATCTCGCGACGAAAGCCGGCGTCGAAGGCGACGCCTTCCGTATACACGCGCCGCTGATCGAATGGACAAAGGCCGACATCATCCGTCGCGGTGTTGCTGCGGGCATCGATTACGCGATGACGGTGTCGTGCTATCAGCCCGATGGAGACGGACGCGCGTGCGGACGTTGCGATTCATGCCGATTGCGGCGCGACGGATTTGCCGGCGCGGGTATTGCCGATCCGACGCGGTATCAGTGAAGGCTCCCACGAGGGAGAACCGTCGACGCAAGCGTGGTTCACGTGGACGACCGCGCTCACGTCGTAATCGTCAGCGGTACTTCGACGAGATCTCGCAGCGACGCGCTCACGATCTCGTCGTCGTCGGCTACTCGTGAGATGCGTTCTGCTTAAGGCGGGGAAGTGGTGGGCCGGGTGGGGCTCGAACCCACGACAAACGGGTTAAAAGCCCGCTGCTCTACCAACTGAGCTACCGACCCTGGGAAAAAGAGCGGCATAGTGTAGCCGCCGCTCTTCAAAACACAAGGTGAACGCCGCGCTTTCGAAGCGGCTACACGGCCAGCTGATAGGCGTGCCGGTCGGCGTGCCGGGAGAGGAAATTCCAGATCTCGCGGTCGAGTTCTTCGGCGCGATGCGTTTCGGCCCACGCATGCAATTCGATCAGCAACTCCATGCCCTGCGCGTGACGCGCATTCAGATGCTCGATGCGCAGGCTCTCGACTGTGCCGCGCAGAAATGCGGCGATCCGGTTGCTGAGGTCTTCGGGCGGCACGTCGCGAAGGCTCTCGAACAACGCGGTCAGTTCGTCCATGTCCTGCGTCCGCACGGCGGCGGCGCGATCGAATTCCTGCGCCAGGCACTGCATCAGCATCGCGATCATGCCGGCGTTCGAGGCGGCGTAAGCGGATTGCGTGTCGGGCGCGATGCTCATCGCGAGCTTCATCGACAGATCGATCAGCGCCTGTTGCGGTCTTGGAATCATGCGAGCGGCTCCGCGTAGCGGTAAGTCGAATCCGGCGACAGGCGGTCGACGAGAATGCGATTCTGCCGGTCGGTCATCACCCAGCCGGCCATTGCCAGAATCGGTTCCTTAGTGGTGCCGTTGGCGAAGTCCTCGGTGGATGAAATCCAGATCGCGAGACCCTTGATCGACGCGAACACCTGCCACCAGCGGAACGCATCCGGATCGACGTCGATGCCGCTGGCCGATTGCCAGATGTCGATCGCGCGGCGGCGCGGCAGCAATCCGCCGGCGAGGTGCCGTTCCGGCCAGCCCCACAACGGATCCAACGACCACGCGAGGTCTTCGAGCGGGTCGCCGATGTGCGCCATTTCCCAATCGAGAATGCCGCGGATCGTGCCGGCCGGGTCGTATAGAAAATTCCCCGAACGATAATCGCCGTGCACCAGGCAGAGTCGCTCCGCCTTGCGCGGCAGTTCGCGCCGCAGCCAACGGATCGCCGCAGCCGCGATCGGTTGCGGATGCAGCGAATCTGCTTCGATGACGCCGGCCCAATAGTCGAGCTCCCGGAGCGCGCAGGTTTCGCGCGTCGGCACGTCCATGAAGTTCGTCACCCCGAGCTTCTCGGGATCCATCGTGGACAGCTTTCCGAGGATGCTCCACTTCTGAAGCCCGATGTGCTCGCGCAGCGCTGCATACGGCGGCATCGAGAAGTTCGGTATGGCGGTTTCACAACCGGCGATTTCCGCCATGATCGAGAACGGCCGTTCGAGTTCGCCCGGGTCTTCTTCCAGAATCAGTGGCTCCGGCACGGGAACCGGGGTCGGGTACACAGCCTCGTACGTGCGGTATTCGAGCGCACGATTGGTATCAATGAGACTCGACGGCGGGTCGCGGCGGAAGATGTACCCGCGAGCCGCTTCCTTCCCGTTCTCGCGGAACGACGCGGCGATGCGATACGTTTCGCGCGATGCCCCTCCGGGAATCTGTTGGATGCCGGTGATCTTGAAGTCCTGCAGGTGCGTCCAGCGCTTCGCGAGGTAGCGCTCGATGGCATCGCGCAATGCGAAGAGTGCGGGGTGCATGTTACGCGGCCGGCCGTAGCTTGAACTTGATCGGTAGATGCTTCACGCCGTGCACGAAGCTCGCGCGCAGGAAATCCGGTTCGCCCGCGAGTTCGATCGACTCGATGCGCGGCAGGAACTGCGTGTAGAAAATCCGCAGCTCCATCCTCGCCAGGATGTTGCCGAGACACATGTGCGGACCCATGCCGAATGCCAGGTGGCGGTTCGGCTGCCGGTCGACCTTGAACTTCGTCGGTTCGTCGAAGATCTCTTCGTCGCGGTTCGCCGACGCGTAGAACAATCCCAGATTGTCCCCGGCGCGGATCGATTTGCCCCGCAGTTCGGTGTCGCGCGTCGCGGTGCGGCAGAACTGCGTCACCGGCGTGGACCAGCGGATCATCTCTTCGACCGCGAGTTTCATCAGCGCATCGGGTTTGCTGCGCAGCTGTGCGAACTGATCGGGATTCTGCAGCAGGGCGAGCAATCCGCCGGACATCGCCGTGCGCGTGGTCTCGTGCCCCGCCGTCGCGACGATGATGTAGTAGGAGATCAGTTCCTTGAACGGCAGATATTCGCCGTCGATCCTGCCGTTTGCGATGTACGACGCGAGATCTTCGGTCGGCCGCGCGCGCCGCTCTTCGGTCATCCGGTCGAAGTACTCGTACAGGTCTTTGACGGTCTCGAAGATCGACAGCGGATCGGCACCGACGCGGCGCATTTCCGGATCGTCGCCCGCGAACAGTTCGTTGGTGAGCTTGAGGATGCGCCATTCGTCTTCGTCGGGTACGCCGAGCAGCTCGACGATCATCTTCAGAGGATGGAACACCGCAACGTCCTGCACGAAGTCGAGCGTGCGCTCACCGCCGTCGCCCATCATCGTGTCGAGGATGTTCCGGGTGATGACCTCGAGGCGATCCTCCAGTCGTTTCAGATTGGCGGGCTTGAACCACGGCTGCACGAGTTCGCGGTACTTCGGGTGGTCGGGCGCATCCATTTGCACCAGCGAACGGATCAGGCCGCCCTGTCCCGAACTGGCGAGCACCTGCAACAGTTTCGGCGAGTTCTTCAGACGTTCGAAGATCTGCGCGATGAGTTCCGCGCGCATTTCGGGATTGGTCGCCTCAGGCACGATGATCGGCCGCGGTTCGCTCGCGAACAGTTCCGGCTGGCGCTCCACTTCGATGATGTCTGCGTGCCTGGTCACCGCCCAGAACGGTCTGAATCCTTCGCACTCGATGTATCGCAGCGGATCGTTGGCGCGCAGCCACGCGAACGCCCGATGCGGATGACTGATGCGCCCGTACACCTCCGGAGAGATCACGTCGGCATCGTGGAACTGATAATCGGCACCCATTGAGATACGGCCCGGTAATCGACGAAGGAGCGCAAAGGTATCGGGTTTTGCCGCGGCATTGCAATGACGCGGGGCCACACCTACAGTCTCGACTCAATCCGTTTTTCACCGAGAGTTCGTTCCGACATGGGCACTCCACTGGCTGGACACAACGCGCTCGTCACCGGTGGCGGCAGCGGGATCGGTTTCGCATGCGCGAAGGCGTTCGCACGTGACGGCGCCGCGGTGACGTTGATGGGACGCAACGCCGAGAAACTGGAACGCGCGGCGGCCGAAATCGCCGCAGCGGGCGGCCGCGCGCAGATCGTTGCCGGTGACGTCGGGATCGAAGCGGACGTCGCCAACGCGGTCGCAGT
The DNA here is from genome assembly GCA_035494855.1 of Pseudomonadales bacterium. Classification (GTDB taxonomy): domain Bacteria; phylum Pseudomonadota; class Gammaproteobacteria; order Pseudomonadales; family Azotimanducaceae; genus DATJGR01. The sequence continues at coordinate 5,200 of DATJGR010000075.1, forward strand.
GGCGCAACGCGCCGGTCCGCTCACCATCGCGGTGGCGAACGCCGGAACGGGTGCGATCGGTCCCATCGTCGTCACCGGCGCCGAAGTGTGGGACACGATCATGAAGACCAACCTCACCGGCACCTTCTATACGTTCAAGCACGCCGGTGCGGCGATCGCGAAGGCGGGCGGGGGCTCGATGTGCGCCATCTCGTCGATCGCCGGCGCGCGCACGCACCGGTTCATGGGACCGTATTGCGTCAGCAAAGCCGGCATCGACATGCTGGTGCGCAATACCGCCGACGAAATGGGTGCGGCGAAGGTTCGCGTCAACAGCGTGCTGCCGGGACTCGTGGACACGGAGATAGCTGCCGGACTGTTCGCAACGGAATCGGTCCACGAGGATTACCTGAAGTGCATGCCGATCAGCCGCACCGGCACCGTTGAGGACATCGCCGCGGCGGTGCGTTTCCTGTGCGGACCGGAAGCGAGCTGGATCACCGGCGTCAATCTGTCAGTCGACGGCGGCCATCATCTGCGGCGTGGTCCCGATGTCGAAGTGTTCTCCCGGGCGTTGTTCGGCGACCCGTTCGGAAAGGCCCAAAGCTGAGGAACCGGCATGAAGAAGTCCGAACTCGAGCGCATCGAAAATCTGATCGCGCCGTTTCGCATCACGAAGGGTAAGGATTTTTCGCTGAAGGACTTCGACCCCGGTGATACCGGCGACCTGAAGTCCGACGACAAAGCCGAAGCGAAGGAGATGCAGGCCGCCGGCGTATCGTGGCTCGCGGAGCAGCAGGACGTGCTCTACGCGCAGGATCGGTGGGCGTTGCTGCTCGTGTTCCAGGCGATGGACGCGGCCGGCAAAGACGGCACGATCAAACACCTGGCGTCGGGCATTAATCCGCAAGGTTGCGAAGTGACGTCGTTCAAACAGCCTTCGGCGGAGGAACTCGATCACGATTATCTGTGGCGGCACATGCAATACGTGCCTGGCCGCGGCCAGATCGGCATCTTCAACCGCTCTTACTACGAAGAAGTGCTCGTTGTGAAAGTGCACCCGGAAATCCTTGCGCGGGAGAAACTGCCGGCGTCGCTGGTGACGAACGACATCTGGAGCGAACGCTACGAAGACATCGCCAGTTTCGAACGCTATCTGACGCGCAATGGGGTGCGGATTCTGAAGTTCTTCCTGCACGTGTCGAAGGAGGAGCAGAAGCGGCGCTTCCTGGAGCGGCTCGACGAACCGGAGAAGAACTGGAAATTCCAGTCGGGCGACGTCGCCGAACGCGCGCATTGGGTGGAGTATCACGATGCGTACGAACAGGCGATACGCAACACCGCGTCGAAACACGCGCCGTGGTACGTCGTCCCCGCCGACAACAAGTGGTTCACGCGTCTCGTCGTATTGAGCGCGGTGATCAAAGCGATCGCCGACCTGGAGCTGACGTACCCGAAGATCAGTGCCGAAGAGAAGACGGAACTGGCCGCAGCGCGTGCGCGGCTCGAAGCGGAATGACGCGTCTCAGGGCTGTTTCAGCAGGATGCTGACTTTCTCGCCCGCGCCCTGAGTCATCACCGGGTACACGGCATCGGAAGTCAGCAGCAGGCGTTCGTCAGAAGAGACTCGTGCTCTAACGGCGTAACGATGGCGCGGGTCGATCAGTCCTTTGTCGTAGTCGATCTCGAAGCGGAACGGCGGCTGGCCGGCGGGTTCGAGGCGCGCACGTCCCAGTTCCTGAGCTGCTACGTCGGTTTGTGAAACGTCCTCGAGAGTCGCGATGAAGACGGCGTTGGACGGAACCTCGTAGAACGCCGCGAGATCGGCGCTGCCGGACACCACACCGTGTTTGTCGCTGTGCGTCGCACAGGCCGAAAGAGCCGCAACGGCAAACGCCAGGCTGATTCTCTTCACCGTCGAGCTTCCGGTTGGACGAGGAGGCGCATGATACGGCAGCAGCCGCCGCGGCACGACACCGCGATACACGGCGCGCGACTCCGGGATAGAATCCGGCCCCTATTCGACTTTCAGGGGGCCACATGGCACGACTCTCCAAACTCAGCCGGTCGATTGCGGGCTCGGTCGCCATCGTCACCGGTGCGGCCAGCGGCATGGGTCGAGCAACCGCGCAACTGTTTGCCGACGAAGGCGCCAAGGTTGCGGCGATCGATCTGAACGGCGCCGACCTCAAGAAAGTCGTTGGCGAAATCGAAGGCGCCGGCGGCACGGTGCGCGGCTGGACCCTCGATCTTTCCGATCGCGCCGCGATCGATCGCGTGACGGCCGAAATCGCCGAGCACTTCGGCGGCATCGACATCCTCGTCAACAACGCGGGCATTTCGATTCCGATCGCGATCGACGACGAGAAGTACGAAGCGGCGTGGCAGAAGTCGCTCGACGTGCTGATCACGGCGCACACGCGAACGATCCGTGCCGCGCTGCCGCATCTGCGCAAATCGAAGTCGGCGCGCATCGTCAACATCGCGTCCACCGAGGGGCTCGGTGCAACGCGCTTCGGCAGCCCGTACACCGCGGCGAAGCACGCGGTGATCGGCTTGACGCGGTCGTTGGCGGTAGAGCTCGGCGCCGAAGGCATCACCGTCAATTGCATCTGCCCCGGCCCGATCCGCACCGGCATGACGCAAGGCATTCCGGAAGACAAGAAGCAGGAGTTCGCGCGCCGTCGCGTTGCGCTGCGCCGCTATGCCGATCCGGAGGAAGTTGCGCAGGGCACGTTGAGCCTGGTGTTGCCGGCGTCCAGCTTCATCACCGGCGTGGCGCTGCCGGTGGACGGCGGTATGACGATCCGCAACGCCTGACCCGCTATGTCGGCAGTACAGAAAGCGGTCGAGATTTCAGCGGAACAATCCGACCACGTGTCGTGGGCCACCGTGTTTGCATACGGCGCGCCAGGCGTCGGCGCTGGTTACATGTTCCTGTTGTTGTCGCTTTACGTGATGAAGTTCTCCACCGACGTGCTGCTGATCGCGCCTGCGGTGATGGGCGTGATCTTCAGCATTTCGCGGGTGTGGGATGCGGTGGTCGATCCGATCGTCGGCTACCTCAGCGATCGCACGAAGCATCGGATGGGACGCCGCCGCATCTGGATGCTCGCGAGCGTCATTCCGACATGCGCCACGTTCGTCATGCTGTTTTCGCCGCCATCGACGATGGGCACATTCGGGCTCGCGATGTGGATGGCGGTCGGCGTCATCGGTTTCTACTCGGCGATCACGCTGTTCGCGGTGCCGCACCTGTCGCTCGGCGCCGAGTTGACGACGAACTATCACGAACGCAGCCGCCTCTTCGGCCTCCGCCACGCCGCGTTCACGCTCGGTTCGATCCTCGCGCTCGCGAGCATGCAGATTTTCATCAATGCCGAAGCCAAAGGGCCGGAAGCAACCCGCGCCGCGGCGGAAGGAATCTCGTGGCTCGCGTCCATTCTGATGTTCGGTATGGTGCTGTTCGCGGTGTGGAAACTGCGCGAACGCGCCGAATTCCAGAATCGCCCGATCGGGCTGCCGTACAAGGCGTTCGCCGACGTCTGGCGCAATCCGCACGCGCGTCTGCTGATCATCGTCACGTTCATCGAGAGCGTCGGTTCGGCCGCGATCGGTGCGCTGACGCTTTACGTTGCGCAGTACGTGGTCGGCAACCTCGGACTCGCGCCCGCGATCATCCTGGCGTACATGATTCCGTCGACGTTCTCGGTGCCGATGTGGATTCCGCTGTCGCGTCGATTCGGGAAGATCCGGATCTGGATCTTCTCGATGCTGCTGACCGGCGCATCGTTCGGCGTGATGTTCGCGTTGCCGTTCATCGCCGAAGAAGCGACGCGCATCTGGGTCATCGTGCTCGCAGCGATCTTCGCCGGGCTCGCGGCCGGTTGCGGCGGCACCGTCGGCCCGTCGATCCAGGGCGACGTGATCGACTACGACGAATACCTCACCGGCGAACGCAAGGAAGGCTCGTACTTCTCGGTGTGGAGTTTCGTCTCCAAGAGTGCCACCGGCGTGATGCTGCTGCTGACCGGCTTTGTGTTGCAAGCGTCGGGCTTCATGCCGAACGTGGAACAGACGCTGACGGCGAAGGTCGCGATGGTGTCGCTGTACAGTCTGTTCCCACTGGTCTGCTACGCGATCGGTTCCGCGATGATGATCCGCTTCAAACTCGACGAAACGGAGCACGCGCGGATACGCGTCGAGCTGCAGCGTCGCCGCGTGTCCTAGCGGTCCGCGCCGCCCGTGGCCAGGATGCACGCCGATGAGCGGGATATCGACGAGGCGCTCGTCCGCCGATTGATCGCCGCGCAGTTTCCGCACTGGTCACCGCTTCCAATCGAACTCGTCGCTTCTTCCGGAACCGATAATGCAATGTTCCGTCTCGGCGACGAACTGGCCGTGCGCTTGCCGCGCCGTCAAGGAGCCACCGAACAGATCGAAAAGGAACATCGCTGGTTGCCCCGGCTCGCGCCGTTGCCGCTCGAGATACCGGCGCCGATAGCACTAGGCCAACCGTCAGACGATTATCCGTGGCGCTGGTCCGTATATGAGTGGCTCATCGGCGAGAGCGCGATCACCGCGGCCATCGACGACGAACGCGCGGCCGCGATCGCGATAGCCGGCTTCATCACGGCGCTGCAGCGCATCGACCCGACCGGCGGTCCGGAACCCGGCTCGCACAATTTCGGACGTGGCGTTCCATTGGCAAAGCGCGACCGATACGTGCGCGCCGCACTCGCGTCGTTAGAGCGCGAACTCGACGCCGCCCTCGTTGCTGCCGCATGGGAGCGCGCGCTGGATGCAGCTGTGTGGACGAACGCTCCGCTGTGGATTCATGGCGATCTCGCCCCAGGCAATCTGCTGGTTCGCAACGGCTGCATCACCGGCGTGATCGACTTCGGCGGCCTCGCCGTAGGCGATCCGGCATGCGACCTGATGGTGGCGTGGAACTTCCTGACGGGCGACGCGCGTGCGGCGTTCAAGACTACGTTGAACCCTGACGAGGCCACTTGGGCGCGCGGCCGCGGGTGGGCGCTGTCGATGTCGGTGATCGCGCTGCCGTACTACCTCAAGACGAATCCCGTGATCGTCGAAAACTCGCGCAGAACGATCGCGGCGGTGTTGTCCGATTAGCCGCGGCGCGCGGCAACCTCACTTTCCCTTGAAATTACCGGGACGCCGTTCGGCTACGGCGCGAACGCCTTCCTTGTGGTCCTCGGTCTGCTGCAGCCGGTGCTGTTCGACGAACTCGTGGTCGGTCTGCGTTTTCACGGCCGCGGCGATGCCGGCCCGCATCGTGGCTCGCACCGACATGACGGCAAGCGGTGCGTTCTCGGCGATTTCCGCGGCGAGTTTCAGCGCCTCTTCACGTAGCGATTGCGCGTCGGTCAGCACGTCGGCGAGCCCCCACGCATGCGCCGTTTCACCATCCACGCGCCGACCGGTGTAGAACATCAGGTTCGCGCGCTGCTGGCCGATCAGCCGCGGCAGCGTGTAGGTGAGACCGAAGCCGGGATGAAACCCGAGCTTTACGAAGTTCGCGGTGAAGCGCGTCTCCGGCGTCGCGACGCGAAAATCGGGCATCACCGCGAGACCGAACCCGCCGCCCACCGCCGAACCGTTGATCGCGCCCACGATCGGCTTCTTAGCGCTGAAGAGGCGTACGGCCGCGCTGTAGAGGGGGTTGCCGCTGGTCGCGGTGCGCGTCTCGCGTTCCGATTGCTGCGTGCGGTCGCCGAAGTTGGCGCCGGCACAGAAGTTCTTGCCTTGCGCGCACAACACCGAGACGCGGCAGTCCGTATCCGCGTCGAGCGCGTCGAATGCGTCGCCGAGCGAATTGATCAACGCGACGTCGAAGAAGTTGTTCGGCGCGCGTTGAATCTCGACCACCGCCACGTGGCCTTTCCTGGTGACTTCTACATCGCCGTATTTCATCGGAATCCCCTGTGCGTCGCGCGAAGTGGATCGCGATCTTTGATCAGCAACGCAGCATTTGCAATGCTGGGCGCTCTGGTCGAACGACCGAAAAGAAAGGACCGGCGCAATGCTCGCGTGGCAGATCGGTGACGTGCGAATCACTCAGATCGTAGAGCTGACGACGGCGTCGCTCGGACCATACCTGTTGCCGCAGGCAACGCCCGAACAGATGGAGGCGATCGACTGGATCTCGCCGTTCGTAGACGCGCAGCAGCGCATCGTGCTGAGTATTCACGCACTGGTGCTCGAAACGCGCGACCAGTGCATCGTGGTCGACACCTGCATCGGCAACGACAAGGAACGCACGTATCCGCGCTGGAATCACATGCAGGGTCGTTTTCTCGACGACTTCGTCGCGCGCGGTTTCTCGCTGAACCGCGTCGACACGGTGTTGTGCACGCACATGCACGTCGACCACGTCGGCTGGAACACGCGGCTCGTCGACGGGCGCTGGGAGCCGACGTTCGCGAATGCGCGGTATCTGTTTGCCGAGAGAGAGTGGCGGCACTGGAGCCGCGAGCCGCAGGAGTACGGTCCGGTGATCGAAGATTCGGTGCAGCCGATCTTCGACCGCGGCCTGGCAGACCTGGTTGGCGAGACCCATCGCGTGACGGACGAGATCCGTCTCGAACCGACACCGGGTCACACGCCGGGGCACGTCAGCGTGCACATCACGTCGCGCGGCGAAGAAGCGGTGATCACCGGCGACATGATTCACCATCCGTGTCAGATCGCGCATCCTGGCTGGTCGAGCAGTGCCGACGTCGATCCATTTGCGGCGGCGTCGACGCGCGAACGTTTTCTCGCCCGCTACTCCGATCGTCCGGTGCTGATCATCGGCACGCACTTCGCGGCACCTACGGCGGGACGGATCGTGCGCGACGGCGCCGCGTATCGATTGGACTACTGATCGTCGAACCGGCCCGCGAAACGCTGGTCCATACCGGGACGCAACCGCTCGTAGATGGCCAGCCGCTGCCCGGCAGGGTCGCGAAAGACGAGACACGGACCCTGCGGTAGTTCGATCGAATCCGCCTCGGCCGACCAGCCGCGCTCGACCAGCGCCTGCCGTGTTGCAGCGAGATTTTCCACACGGTAGATCAGCAACCCGTCGCCCGGCCTGAGGTGATTTGCGAGCACCAACGCCGGTCCGTCGGCGGTGAGCCGGACGGCCGCGACGCAGGTGGAGCCCTCGCGGATCTTCCACAGCAACTCACCGCCCAGGACGTTCGCGTAGAACGCAACGGCGGCGTCGATCTCCGAGGCCGGCAGGTACAGGTAATCGAGTGATTCGAACGGCGCGGGATTCACCGCAGGGACTGATGTGCGATTCGTTCGAGCACCGGCCGGATGACCGACAGAAACGCTTGCGGATTCTCGCTCATCGGAAAGTGGCCGAGCCCCGGCATGGTCTGATAGCGCGCGCCCGGAATCAGGTTGGCCAGCGCCTCGCCGAGCACGGGCGTTCCGCTCCAGTCGTACTCGCCGTTCAGGATGTCTACCGATACGCGCTGCGTGTCGATCGTCTTCGCGGTTTCCCTCACGTCGTGATCGACGGAGTAGTAGTACAGATCGCCTTTGAACACCGCCGGCGCGCCCTGGCTGTAAACCCATGCCGTCTCGCGCCGATACGGCTCTGGACTCATCGGTGCGGTCAGCCCGTACATCAGGTGCGCTTTGAAATCGTTCGAGATCGCAGGGTGATAGAACTCGTCGACGTAGCCGCCGGGCGTGTGCGCCGACGCTTCGAGCCCGACGACGGCACGAAACGTATCCGGGTGCTCGATGGCGAGATCGATGGCCAGATGCCCGCCGATGGAACTGCCCATGTACACGGGCCGCTGCATGTCGAGCGCGGCCGCCAGCGTAACCGGTACGCTGACCAGGAACTGCCGCATCAGTTTGTATGGCCGGTTCCACCATTGTTCGGTCGTTGGCGGAACCGACTTGCCGTGATACGGCAGGTCGTAGGCGACCATGCGAAAGCGTTGGCGCAGTTCGGCGTCTTCGAGCACGTGCCGCCATTGTCGTCCGTCCGCGCCGGCGGTGTGCTGCAGCAGCAACGGAATACCGGAACCGCTCTCTTCGAAATACACGCGATGGCTGACGCCGCCGAGGTTCAGGTGCACGTAGCGGCCGACCGCGCTGTCGAATTTCGCGTCGCTCATGACGCACCACCGGCGTAGGACTGACGCTCGGCGCGCATCAGTTCGATCAGTCGGCGCAGCGCGGGGTAATAGGCGCAGTAGTCGAGCGTATCGCCGGCCACCGAGAAACCGTGGTGGATCGTTGCGGCGTAGAGGTCCTGATAAAACGGCTTCGGCATCGGTTCCAGCAGGTTCGCCCAGTCGGCTTCGTCTGCCTCGATTGAGAGATCGCACGCCACGGTGCCGAGCCACGGCGCGCATTCGGTGAGTTTTCCGTCGCGCACCGCCATCCGGTAAGTCGCCTGACCGACCCGCAGCTTCACCGTCGCATTCCAGAACCGCGCGTGCAGCGCGAACTCGCCGTCGGCGTTCGCGCGCGCCGGCATTTTCGAGAAATCCAGCAACATCGTCACGCGTCTCTCCCCGGAGGTGCTCTCGCTGCGGTAGTATCGGCCGAAATCCGACGTCGGAACAGCCCGCGAAAAAACGGCATGATACGCAACGTTCGCCAACGACTCTACGCAGGGGCTGCGTGCTGCCTGATGCCGCTGCTCGCGAGCGCCGCGGAGACGGATTCGACGACAGTGTACCGGTCGGTCGATGCGAACGGCGTGGTGTCGTTCAGCGACGCGCCGCATGCGTCGGCCGTGCCAATCGAGGTGCTGCCGCCGCCGACGCCGCTGCGCGAGGAAGTGGAGCGCGCCAACGAGCTGTTCGAACAGCAGCTCGCGCTGCTCGAAATTCTGGAGACCAGCCGGCACGCGCGCGCCAAGGAGGAACTGGAGCAACAGCAGCTCGATCTCGACTACGTCCGAACCGAAGCGGCGCTGCAGCGGACGCGCGAGCTGCAGGCACCGCAGGATTACAACGACTACTATCCGTTATATCCGCCGTATTGGGGCTGGGGTGGCCGGCCGCGGCCGCCGTTCGGGCGACCGCCGATGGACGGGCGACCGCCGCTACCTCCGCCACCACCACCACAACACGTGCAGTTTCCGCATTGAGGAGTTCCCGTTGCGCATTGGTCTGATTTCGGACACGCACGTTCCGGAAGCGTGCGCGCGCGTGTGGCCGCAGGTGCTCGACGCGTTCAAAGGTGTCGACTACATCTTCCATGCCGGCGACGTGCACGAATTCTCGGTACTCGACGACCTGCAACGTGTGGCGCCGGTATATGCCGCCCGCGGCAACGGCGAAGACGGTTCGGGCGGCCGGCCGGTGCAACCGGAAGATCCGCGCGTGAAATACGCCTGGCTGCTCGAATTCGAAGGCGTGAAAGTGGGGCTCACACACTATGTGCCGGTGCCCGAGCGCCCGCCGAACTTCACGCTCGCGAAATGGCTGCAGCGGTTTTTTCCGGACGAGCGTCCCGACGTGATCGTGTCCGGCGATACGCACGTCGAACGCATCACCCGGCTTCACGGCATTCTGTGCGTGAACCCCGGCTCCGCGACGTACCCGCACAACTACGACACGCAGCTGGGCACGATCGGTTTTCTCGATCTGAACGCCGGGCACGCCGAAGCGCAGGTCTGGCAGCTCACCGCGGACGGCATCGCGCCGTTCGAGTGGGGTCGCAAGTGGTTGTGACATTTGGGTAGCGCGCGCATTCGCTGCGTCGTGTTCGACGTCGGCGGCGTGCTCGTCGAAGTCGGCGGTGTGGCGCCGATGTTGCGCTGGATGCCCGGTCCGATCGACGTCGAGGGGTTGTGGCGCGCGTGGCTGCACTCGGCCGCAGTGCGCGATTTCGAACGCGGCCGCATCGACGCACAGGCGTTCGGCGAGCGTCTCGTCGCCGAATTCGAGTTGAGCGTCGGAGCGAAGGACTTTCTCGACGGGTTCGTCGCGTGGGTGAACGCACCGCTGCCCGGCGCGCGAGAGCTGTTGCAGGAGGTGCGGCCGGGCATCGTTCGCGCGACGCTGAGCAACAGCAACGTGCTGCACTGGTCGAAGATCATGGACGAGATGGGCTTTCAACGGCACTTCGACCACCACTTCGCGTCGCACCTGATCGACCGCATCAAACCCGACCACGACGCGTTCGACCACGTCGCCACGACGGTGGGTTTCGAACCGCGCGAGATCCTGTTCGTGGACGACAACCAGATCAACGTCGACGCGGCGCGTGCATTCGGCATGCAGGCGGAGCGCTGTGTGGGCACGGTCGAGTTGCGTTCGGTGCTGCTCGACCGCGGCCTGCTCGCATCGCCAGAATGAGTGCATGCCGGTGTCAGGCACCGGCTCTGGAGCAAACATGACCATTCGCATCCGTCCGCTCGCGGCGCGCGACAAGGCCGACTGGCTGCCGCTGTTCAAGGGCTACATCGAGTTCTACAAAGCGAGCGTCGCCGACGACGTCATCGAGGCGACGTGGCAACGGATGATTGCGCACGAACCCGACTTCCACGTCGGGCTCGTCGCGGTGAACGACGACGATCGGCCGGTGGGCATCGCCCACATCCTGTTCCATCGCTCCACGTGGTCGAAAACGCACTACTGCTACCTGGAGGACCTGTTCGTCGCGCCGAACCTGCGCGCCGGCGGCATTGGACGCGCACTCATCGAGGCCGTATACCGCGAGGCCGACGCGCGCGGTTGTTCCCGCACCTACTGGATGACGCAGGAGTTCAACTACCGCGCGCGCGGGTTGTACGATCAGATGGCGACGAAAACGCCGTTCGTCCAATACCGGCGATAGGTTTTTTTCAGCGGCGACTGCATCCAAACCGGCGTTTTCGGCATCTCACTCGCTGCTATGCATGCGGAGACTGCGTCGTGGATCACTTCGGATTCCTGGTTCCAGTCGTGTTCTTGCTGTCGATCGCGGGATTCTTCTGCCTGCGATTGCGTTATCGCCATCTGTACCGCCTCGCCGCGCAGGAGACGATTCGCGGCGCCATCGAACGCGGCCAACCGCTCACGCCTGAACTCGTGGCACAGCTCACCGGCCTCGATCCCAGCAACGGCGACCTGCGGCGCGGCGTGATCTCCATCGCGATCGCGATCGCCATCGGCGCGTTTGCGTTTGCGGTAGGCGAAGACGATGCGCTCGGACCGTTGACCGGAATCGCCGCGTTTCCGTTCCTCATCGGCATCGCATATCTCGGCTTGCACCGCTTCTCGGGAACGCGTGACGGCGCCGCTGTCTGACACCGAACTGATCGCGCGTGTCGTGGCGGCCGACGACACGCGCGCGTTCGAACAACTCGTGCTGCGGCATCAGGCGATCGTGCGCGGCTTCCTGCGGCATCTCACCGCAGACGCCGACGACGTCGCGCAGGAGACGTTTCTGAAGGCGTATCGACGGCTCACGTACTTCCGCGGCGACTCGAAGTTCTCGACCTGGCTGATCGCGATCGCGTACAACGAAATGCGGCAGATGCAACGAAAACGGACGCATCAGAACAAGATCGTGGCGGCTCTCAGCCTCGAGGTGCACGACGGCCATGCAGAGGCGCCGGACGAAGTGCACGATCTACCGAAGGTGCTCGCGTGGCTGGAAGAAGAGGAGAGAGCGGCGATGCTGTTGAGCTACGCGTACGGCTATTCGCACCGCGAAATTTCGCTCGTGACCGGGTTACCGGTGGGCACGGTAAAGTCGAAACTCAATCGCGCGCGAGTGAGAATTCTCGAACGCATGAATGCAACGGTGATCCAACATGTCTGACGAAGACGCACTGCGGCAGTTGTTCCGTGAAGAAGTGAGCGACCTTCCCGACGACGGCTTCACGCGGGAGGTCATGCAACGCGTCGATCGATTGCGCAGGCGCAGGCGGATGGTGCTCGGCAGCGCCGTAACCGTCGGCGCGGCCGTAGCGGTACCCGCGTTCTGGCAGGCGCTGCAGGCTTTCGCCTCTGCCGCGCTCTGGACACATCTGGCCGGCACCCCTGCCATCAATGCTACTGCGTTGTGCCTCAGCGCCGCTGCGCTGTGGGTATTGAGCGTCAGCGTAGAGGCTTAGCACCAAGCGGGAGCCGGCGAACCAGCCACAGTCTCGTCGCGCACCATACCAATGCGATCGCACCACTCACCAGCAGCAGATAGCCGATATCGGGCACCGCCCACGTGAGCGTGCGGATGGGCGCGAACATGCCCGGCAGCGCGACGAAGACCAACGCGGCCCACAGCAGATTGAGCGTGGACGGCAGTGCGATTCGCGCGAGCGTTGCCGCCGCACCGTGCGGCCGGCTCGACGGATCGCGTTGCCAGCGGCGCAGGAGCGTGACGGTCCGTGCCATGCCGAGCAGCTGTACTACCACGAGGCCGACGAACACCGTGTAGACCAGAGTCGCGTCGCGCACGTGCTCGGTCTTCGGCGTGCCGCCCACGACCATGCTCGCAATGCCGAACGCAATTTCCTCGAACCTGCCATTTGCCGGAATGGCGTTTCGGTTCGCCATTACAGCTACGCCCCAGCGGTCATCCGTTAGCACCACGAGGAACGATTGAAACCCGAACGTATCGCCTTCGTGCCACACCGCGCGCTGGCCGTCCACGGTACCGGCGTTCCAGCCCATGGCGTAATAGGTGTCGCTGTCGCCGATGCGCGCGGTACCTTTGTGCAGCTCTGCGAGACCATTGCTCGACAGCACGACAGCGTCGCCATAGCGACCGTCGTTCAACTGCGCGTACAGATAGTGCGCCAGGTCCTGAGCGGTCGAAATGACGAATCCCTGCGGCACGCTGGCGCGCGGTACCGGTTCGTCGAACGGCACGGGGCGGCCGAACCACGTCTGATGGCCCGAGGCGAGACCGGCGGGGATCGCCGCTTCTTTCGACGTATACGTGTGATTCATCGCAAGCGGCGCGAACACGTGCTCTGCCACATAGGTCTCGAAGCTCTGTCCCGATACCTGCTGAACGATCATGCCGAGCGTCTGATAGTTGCAGTTGCTGTACTGGTACGTCGTGCCCACCGGAGCGGTGAGGGCCACCGTGCTGAGACCTCTCACCCGATTCTCGAGCGCGTCGTCGCCGCTCGAGAAATCCGTCAGCGTGGCGCGGCCCGCCGCCGTCGAAAGGCCGCTGGTCTGATTCAATAGCTCACGCACGGTAATGGCGGCGGATGCCGTTTCGTCGGCGACGCGGAACCACGGCAGGTACCGTTGCACCGGCGCGTCGAGATCGATCCGGCGCGCCTCGACGAGTTGCATGACCGCGAGCGCGGTGAAGGACTTGCTGGTCGACCCCAGGATGAACGGCGTGTTGCTGGCGACCGTTCGTCCGGATTCGTCGGCGCGACCGAATCCGGAGACGTACACCGTGCCGTCGCCGCCGACGATCGCGACTGCCATTCCCGGAATGTGTTCGGCGACGCGCTGTGCCTCGATGTATGCGCCGATCGCGGCAAAGTCCGGAGCGGCCGCGCGGGTGAACGCGGAGGCCACGAGCAACGCGACGACTGGAATCGATCGGAGCATTCGGCCGAAGAACAGACGGGTACCGTGCGCTGCGCGCTGCATCGTCTCGCCCCCGGAAAAGTCGTTGGATCGGCGCATCAGAACACGACCGGATGCGCCGTGCATTGACCCGTGCGTACGCGCCACCAACACTCCGGATGCGGCAGCGCTTCAATCACGCAGCTCGCGCGCACCGTAACATCGCCGCGAGCGACCGATCGACGTCGGCGTCGGAGGTGACCCACGACGACACGCTGATCCGCATTACGGTTCGCCCCTGCCAGCGGCTGACGCCGCACCAGCAGGTACCGTCGCGTTGCAATGCGTCGATCACCCGCAGCGTCCGCGCTTCGTCGCCGAAGGCGACCAGCACCTGGTTCAGAACGACCTCGTTGAGCACCTCGTGCCCGGCAGCGGCCAGTTCCTCAGCGAACCGTGCCGCGTGTGTGCAGCAGCGACTGACCAGGTCGGCGACGCCGTCGCGGCCGAGGTGCTTCAGTGCCGCCCATACGTCCACCGCGCGGGCGCGCTGCGATGCGTCCGGTCCGTGGTGCATCGGGTCGCGCAACGCGGACGGGGGTAGATAGGCAGCACTCATCGCCATCGCGCCGCGGAGTGCGTCGGCGTTGCGGACCAGTGCAATCCCACAGTCGTACGGCACGTTCAGCCATTTGTGGCCATCGGTCGCCCACGAGTCGGCGCGGGCCAGTCCGGTCGTTAGATGAGCGTATTGCGGGGCGACGGCGGCCCAGAGTCCGAACGCGCCGTCTACGTGCACCCAGGCGTCGTGGCGTTGTGCCCAGTCACAGACCGCGGAGAGTGGATCGAAAGCGCCGGTGTTGACGTTGCCGGCCTGTGTGCAGACGAGCGCAGGACCGGCAACGGGTCGCGGCAGCATCTCGGCGCGCATGCGGCCTTGTCGATCTGTTGGCACCCGCAATACCCGTTCGCGCCCGAGGCCGAGCAGCGCGAGCGCACGGCCGATCGACGCATGCGACTCCTCGCTCACCACGACCGTGATCGGCGGCGCGCCGAACAGACCGTTTGCTCCAGCGTCCCAACCGCAGCGCCGCAGCAGTTCATGTCTGGCCGCCGCGAGCGCGGTGAAGCTCGCGAGCGTCGCGCCGGTGACGAACGTGCCGGTGGTGCCGGCCGGCAAACCGAATAAATCGGCGAGCCAGCCGAGCGTTACGTCCTCCAGCGTCGATGCGGTAGGCGACATCACGCCGAGCGCCGCGTTCTGATCCCACGCCGTCGCGAGCCAGTTCGCTGCCACCGCTACCGGCAAAGAGCTGCCGTTGACGAAGCCGAAGTAGCGGCCGCCGGCAGTGGCAACGGTCGCTGGGGAACCCGCTTCGTCGAGCAACGCGAGCACGCTGTCGGCGCCACAGCCTCGCACCGGCATCGGTTCACGGAAGCGCGCAAGTTCAGTCAGCGCGGCGGACGTCGGGGTGACGCTCCGTTCGGCGAGGGAAGTGCGATAACCGATGCCGCGACGCGCAGCGTCGATCAACAGGTCGTCCATGGAGTACTCCTGACTGGAATGGGAAAAAGGGAACGGTTGGAACGCGTCCGGGGGGCGGAAACACTTTCGTTCGCGGATAGATAGCGTTATCGTCTGTTCTCATGAAAGAAGATAACAGCGCTGAAAGAGTGGTACAACACCTGCGCAGGCGCGTGAGTGCGTCGTCAGTTGGGGAGCGGTTGCCGTCGGTGCGGGAGATGATGTCCGAACTCGGTGTGAGTCCGCTCACTGTTCGGCGCGCCGTAAAGCAACTGGTGGCCGCGGGGCTGATCGACGCCCGGCCCGGTAACGGCACGTTCGTTGCCGACCGGCGGGCACCGCCCGCCGCCGGCGATTTCGGTTGGCAGAGTCTCGCGCTGGGCGCGGCCGACGTGAATGACGAGGCGCTTCGCGCGTTGCTCGCCGCGCCGAGTCCGGGGGCGGTGAATCTCGGCGGCGGTTATCTGCCGGACGAGTTGCAGGCGCTGCCGCAGCTGAGCGCAGCGATGGCGCGCGTCGCGCGGCGTCCCGGCGTGTGGGGGCGCATGCCGTCGCAAGGCGTCGGGCCTTTGCGCATGTGGTTTGCGCAGCAGATCGGCGGCGGCATTGGTGCGCACGACGTCATCGTGTCGCCGGGAAGCCAGGCTGCGATCAGCGTGGTGCTGCGCGCGCTCGTTGCGCCGGGCGCATCGCTGCTGGTGGAGTCGCCCACGTACGTCGGTGCGATCATCGTGGCGCGCGCCTTGAGGCTGCCGTTAGTGCCGGTAACGACCGATGCCGGCGGCGTCGTTCCGGAAGCGTTGGCGGCGGCATTCGAGCGCACCGGTGCCCGCGTCTTCTATTCGCAACCGACGTTCGCGAACCCGTCGGGCGCGACTCTCGCGGAAGCACGCCGCGCCGAGGTGCTCGACGTCGTTGCGAAGGCCGGCGCGTTTCTCGTGGAAGACGATTGGGGCCGCGATTTTGCGATCGATGCCGTGCCGTTGCCGCCGCTGGCGACGGCCGATGCGAACGGTCACGTCGTGTACCTGCGTTCTCTGACGAAGTCGGCCGCGCCGGGCCTGCGGATTGGCGCGATCGTCGCGAAAGGAGCGGCGCTCGCGCGGTTACTGTCGGCGCGTACCATCGCCGACTTCTTCATTGCCGGGCCGATCCAGGAAGCGGCGCTCGAACTCGTGACGTCGCCGGCGTGGCCGCGCCATCTGAAGTCGTTGCGCGGCGGATTGCGTGCGCGGCGCGACGCGCTCGTTGGCGCGCTTCGAGCCGAACTCGGCCCAGGTTCGTTGCCATTGGTTCCGGGCGGCGGTCTGCATCTGTGGACGCGCCTGCCCGATCGGGTGGTCGATGTCGACATCGCGGCGCGCGCGCATGCGGCCGGCGTGATCGTCAGCGCCGGACGGCAGTGGTTCCCTGCCGAACCGACCGGTTCGTTTCTGCGTCTGTCGTTCGCAACCGCGCCACCCGACGCAATGGCGGGCGCGGTGGCCACGCTCGCGCGGCTGGTGCGAGCCTGACCCCGCCGCGCGTTCATGTGAGAATTCTCGAACCAGACAAGCGCGTGGAGGGGAACATGAAAGCTGCTGCGAGGGTTCGGCGTGCCGTCGGTCTGAGCGTCGCGCTGCTGCTATCCGTCGTCGCCGCCGCAGCGCAAGCGAGCACGTGCGAAACGCTCGCGTCGCTCGAACTGAAGGACACGAAGATCGATGCGGCCGAGGTCGTGGCGGCGGGCGCGTACAAGCCGGCCAAACCGTTCTTCATCCCGATGCCGGCGCCGTACGCCGAGCTGCCCGAGTTCTGTCGCGTTGCAGGCCACATCGCTCCGACACCGGATTCCAGCATTGCATTCGAGGTGTGGCTGCCGGTTGAGGACTGGAACGGCAAACTGGTCGCGGTCGGCAACGGCGGTTACTCCGGTGAGATCTGGTTTCCGTTCATGGTGGCGCCTCTCGCCGCCGGCTATGTAGCCGCGTCGACCGACACCGGCCACCAGGGCTCTGCGGTGGACGCGAGCTTCGCGCTGAATCACCCCGAGAAGGTGGTCGACTTCGGCCATCGCGCGGTGCACGAACTCACCGTGAAAGCGAAAGCCATCAGCCTGGCGTTCTACGGCAGTCCGCCACGGCGTGCGTACTGGAGCGGCTGTTCGACCGGCGGCAGACAGGGACTCACCGAGGCGCAACGCTACCCGGCCGATTTCGACGGCATCATCGCGGGCGCGCCGGCCAACTACATGACGCGTCTGTCGGCGAAATACGTCGTAGCGAGCCAGGTGATTCACAAAGAACCTGGCAACTTCGTTCCGGCAGACAAACTGAAGACGCTGCATGGCGCGGTGCTCGCGGCGTGCGACGCGCTCGACGGTGTGAAGGACGGCGTCATCGAAAATCCGCTGCGCTGCGATTTCGATCCGGCGTCGTTGCGTTGTGCCGATGCCGATCAGCCTTCGTGCCTCACCGCTGCGCAGGTCGCGAGCGTGGAGGCGCTGTATCGGCCGATGCTCAATCCGCGCACGCAGGTGACGCTGTTCCCGGGCGTGTCTCCCGGCAGCGAACTCGGATGGAACGGCCCCGTCGGCGCGATGCTGCCGGAGTTGTCCCCGCTCCCGACCGGCATCTTCGAGTTCATCGTGTTCAAGAAGAAGGGCTGGAATTATCGAACGTTCGACGTCGCACGAGATCTGCCGATCGCCGAAGACGGCGCCGGTCTGGTGATGGATGCGATCGATCCGAACCTCGCGCCGTTCTTCGACCGTGGCGGAAAGCTGCTGCAGTACCACGGTTGGGCCGATCCGGGGATTCCGCCGTTGAACAGCATCGGCTACTACGAGAGCGTGCGAGGCGCGGTGATCGGCTCGGACATAGACCGCGCGGAATTCGAGAAAAGCTATCGCCTTTTCATGGTGCCCGGCATGGATCATTGCGGTGGGGGCGACGGTCCCGACCGGTTCGACACGCTGAAAACGCTCGATGCTTGGGTGGAGACCGGCAAGCCTCCGGAGACGATCGTCGCGTCGCGGATGAAGGACGGCGTGGTCGAACGCACGCGGCCGCTGTGTCCATATCCAGCGGTTGCGGTGTATCGCGGGGAAGGCAGCACCGACGACGCCGCGAGCTTCTTCTGTTCGGCGCAGCCCGAACCGCAATCCGACTTGTCGCGTCAGCGCACGGGGCGTACGTTGTGAACCCGACTCGCTGACGAGGCAGTTGCATGACGATCGAATCGATTTTCGGCGTCGTCGACCGGTTGAAATCCACGCTCGAGAATCTGACGATTGCGCAGTTGAAGCAGGAGATGGCGCAGCGCAGCGATCTGCTGCTGCTCGACATCCGCGAGCTTCAGGAGACGGTGGACCTCGGCACCCTTCCCGGTGCGGTCCATGCGCCGCGCGGCATGCTCGAATTCTGGGCCGACCCCGCGAGTCCGTACTACCGCGACTACTTCGACGAGACGAAACGCATCGTCGTCTTCTGCGCCGGCGGCGGACGCTCTGCGTTCGCTGCGAAAGCACTCATCGACATGGGCTACCGCAACGTCGCGCACCTCGAAGCCGGGTTCAACGGCTGGAAGAAGGCCGGTGAAGCCGTACAGGACGTGGCGGCATCGAGCCGCTGGATGCGCAAGGACTCGAAGCCCAAAGACGAACGGCCGCCGGTGTGGATCGGCCACGCACTGCTCGCGGTACCGGACGTCGCCGCGAGCGGGGCGTTTTTCGAACGGCTCGGTTTGCGGCTGATCGAGGCGCACGAGCGCGTCGCGATTCTCGAATTGCGCGGCGGCACGCACCTGATTCTGGTACCGGCTGACAGCCCCACGAAGGCGCGGGCGTCGTTCGACCTGATGGTGGACGACGTCGATGCCACGCACGCCGCGCTGACGCAGGCCGGTCTCGGACCGTCGCCGATCGAAGACGGCGACATTCACCGTTCGTTCACCATCGTCGAACCGGGCGGCCATTCGATCACGATCAATTCGTCGCACGCGTCCGGGCTTCCGGTTTGATTGTTTGATTGAAATTAGGAAGTTTATCGAATTGTGATAAACCGACTAATTCCTGTATAACTCCGTCCATGGACCCGGTACGAAACCCCTTTGCCCCCGGCGCCGGCACGCCGCCGCCGGAACTCGCCGGCCGCGACGGCCTGCGCGAAACGGTGCGCGTCGCGTTGGAGCGGGTGCGTCTCGGCTTGCCGACGAAGAGCATTCTCATGATCGGTCTGCGCGGGGTCGGCAAGACGGTTCTGCTCGACCGGATGCGCGACGACGCGGAAGGCGAAGGCATCCAGACTGTGCGGATCGAAGCGCCGGAAGGCCGCTCGTTGCCGGCGCTGCTGGCGCCGCAGTTGCGCCAGGCGCTGTTGCGTCTATCGCGCAACGCTCAGGCGAAAGCGCTGTCGCAACGGGCCTTGCGCGCGCTGGCCGGATTCGCGAAGGCGCTCAAGGTGAAGTACCACGACATCGAGGTGGGCGTGGATCTGGAACCCGAGCCGGGTCTGGCCGACAACGGCGACCTCGAGCACGACCTGCAGGCATTGCTCGAAGCGGTCGGTGCAGCCGCGAAGAAAGCCGGCACGGCGCTCGTGATGTTCATTGACGAGTTGCAGTACGTCGAAGAGGAGCAGCTCGCGGCGCTGATCACTGCGCTGCATCGCGCGGCGCAGCGGCGTTTGCCGATCGTGCTGCTCGGCGCGGGTCTGCCGCAGTTGCGTGGCCAGATGGGCCGCGCGAAATCGTATGCGGAGCGGCTGTTCGATTTTCCGGAGATCGGGCCGCTGAACGAAGATGATGCGCGCATCGCCATCGCGAAGCCGGCGAAGGAGGAAGGTGTCGAGATCAACGAAGACGCGCTGCGCAGCATCGTGAAGAAGACGCAGGGCTATCCGTATTTTCTGCAGGAGTGGGGCAAGCACGCATGGGACACCGCGTCGAAGTCGCCGATCACGGCGGCCGACGTGAAGCGCGCGTCCGCCGGTGCCATCGCCGCGCTCGACGAGAGTTTCTTCCGCGTGCGGTTCGATCGGCTCACGCCGTCCGAGAAGGTGTATCTGCGCGCGATGGCGGAGCTGGGACCGGGCCCACACCGCTCCGGCGACATCGCAGACCAGCTCGGCCGCAAAGTGACTTCGTTGGGCCCGATCCGGAATCAGTTGATTTCGAAGGGAATGATCTGGAGCCCGAACCACGGCGACACGGCGTTCACCGTGCCGCTGTTCGACGAGTTCATGCGGCGGATCATGCCCGGCGACGAATGGCGGAAGTGAACCGATCGCGTTCGACGATGCTGCGGAAGTCATCAAGGGCAAACGCGTATATCGGCAGCCGCTCGCAGGGTGAACACTCAGCGCAGCGTCCATCGAATCGCTAAGGAACGACCATGCTCATCGAAGTCTCAGGCGACATTCTGCTCACCGGGGCGCACGCGATTGCGCACGGCGTGGCACCGAACGACAACTTCCATCAGGGTCTCGCGCTGGCACTGCGCGAGGAATATCCGGCGATGTACAAGGATTTCCGGCACTACTGCCAGCAGTCGCATCCGAAAGCCGGCGGCTTGTGGGTGTGGGCCGGCGCGAAAGGGGTCCGCGTGGTCGGGCTGCTCACGCAGGACGAAGCACCGTCGGCCGGTGCCCATCCAGGCAAGGCGACTACGCACAACGTGAACCTCGCGCTGAAGGCACTGCGGGCGCTGGTGCAGGAGGAAGCGTTCGAGAGCCTGGCGCTGCCGCGGCTCGCCACCGGAGTCGGCGGCCTTGCATGGGACGATGTCCGCCCGCTGATCGAACGTCATCTCGGCGATCTCGAGATTCCGGTCTACGTGTACACGACGTTCCGGCCGGGGGTGAAAGCCAAGGAGTAGAGACTCTAGAATGGCATGAACGGCGATCTGCCGAGCGGCACGAGTGCGAGAGTCGGCATGTTGTTCGGAATTGATCGTCTGATCCAGGAGTCCGCTTTGAATTCGGCGCTGCGCGGGCGCCGCGCGGCTTTGCTGGCGCATCCTGCATCGGTCACGCGCGACCTGGTGCATTCGTTAGACGCGCTGGCCGGGCTCGATCACGTCGAAGTCACGGCCGCGTTCGGCCCGCAACACGGATTGCGCGGCGACAAACAGGACAACATGGTCGAGTCATCGGACTTCCTGGATCCGGTGCACGGCATTCCGGTATTCAGCCTCTACGGGCAAACACGACGACCCGACTCCGCCATGATGAACACGTTCGACGTTCTGCTGGTCGATCTGCAGGACGTCGGTTGCCGCATCTACACCTTCATCACGACGCTGCGTTATGTACTCGAGGAGGCGGCGCGGCACGGGAAGGCGGTTTGGGTGCTCGATCGTCCGAACCCTGCCGGCAGGCCGATCGAGGGATTGCGATTGCGCGACGGCTGGGAGAGTTTCGTCGGCGCGGGGCCGCTTCCGATGCGCCATGGCCTCACGTTGGGCGAACTGGGACATTGGTTCGTCGACACATTGCGGCTCGACGTCGATTACGACGTCATCCCGATGCGCGGCTGGCAACCCGAGGCGGCACACGGTTTCGGATGGCCGCTCGACGAACGCACCTGGGTGAACCCGAGCCCGAACGCGGCAAATCTGTCGATGGCGCGTTGTTACGCCGGAACGGTGATGCTCGAGGGCACCACGTTGTCGGAAGGCCGCGGCACGACGCGGCCGTTAGAGCTGTTCGGCGCGCCGGACATCGATGCCCGTGCGCTGCGTTCCGCGATGTACGAGATGGCACCGCAATGGCTGCAGGGATGCCGCCTGCGCGAATGCTGGTTCGAGCCGACGTTCCACAAGCACGTGGGCAAACTGTGCTCCGGACTGCAGATCCACGTCGACGATTCGCACTACGACCACGCGGCGTTTCGTCCGTGGCGTCTGGTGGCGCTGGCGTTCAAGGCGCTGCGTTCGCAACGGCGCGACTATCCGCTATGGCGCGACTTCCCGTACGAATACGAAGTGGGGCGTCTCGCGATCGATCTCATCAACGGCGGACCGCTGCTGCGCGAATGGGTGGATGATCCGCACGCCGGCGTCGGCGATCTGGAGAAGATCGCCGCGGCCGACGAAGACGCGTGGCGAAAGGAACGCGATCGGGTGCTGATCTACCGCGGTCCTTCGCGGCCGTGATCGGCCCGAGCACTACCCCTCGATACCTCATTCTCGCGCGACACGATTTAGTTGCCGATCTCAGATATCGATTTGCCTTCGGACTGCAGCGGCGGCTCGATACGGAGCAGTTTCGCGACAGTCGGCGCGATGTCGATCATCGGTATCGCTCCGATGCGCGCGCCCTTCGGCACACCGCGTCCCATCGCCATCATCAGTGCACCCATTTCCGGAAGATTGGGATCGAAGCCATGGCTGCCCGGGTACACGCCGGCCACCGGGCCTAGTACGGCGTAGAGCGTTCTGACCCACAAGGCGGGATATGCCAGCGGCAAAGAAGGATCGCTGACTACGACCAGATCGCCGACGCGATCCTTCGCGTTCAGATGGAAGCGCTCCGGCAACTCCGCGCCGCGATACACGTCGAGCGGCTTGCGCGCTGACAGCAGGGCAAAGGCGCCAGCGAGTTGCGATGCATCGTTCAGGAACACGTGCGTCACACCCGGTCCGCCGAAAACGCGCGCGGGATAGCCGTTTTCATCGAGATAGCCCGCAAGATCGAAGAAGCCGTGCAATGCAGTCATGCCGTGATCGCTCACTAGAATCACGGTTGTGTCGTCCCACAGATGCCGCACGTCGATGCCGTCGAGCAGGCGCACGAGCTGTGCGTCCTGTTCGAAGATCTGATCGACCACCGCGCCGCTATCCGGCCCCCGCCGATGGCCGATCGTATCGGCGCCATGCCAGTACGCCATGATCAGTCCGGGCCGTTTGTCGGCGGGCAGATCAATCCACTGCAGCATCTGATCGACTTTGACGCTCTCCGGCGTTTCGCCGTTGAACGGCGCGATTCGATACTGTTGATGCTGATCGTGCCAGTCGGTTTCGGAGCCGACCCAGAAATACGTCGCCGCGTGCACGCCCTGGCGCTCTGCGGTGATCCACAGCGGCTCTGCGTTGAGCCAACTCGCGTCGCTCGAGTACGCATACCGGCCGCGCACCCGATCGAGGAACTCGTTGTCGACGATGCCATGCGTCGCGGCCCACGCGCCGGTTGCAAGCGTCGTGTGGCCGGGAAACGTCGACGAGGGCCAACCGGCGACCAACCGCTCGGCGCGCACGCCTTCCTGTTGCATGCGGGTGAGACCGGGAAAGACGGCTCGGTCCGGATAGTCGTAGCGCATTCCGTCCCACGACATCACGATCACGAGCGGCGCGCCGCTCCACGCCGGGGGCGCGAGCAGAGCGAGCCACACCAGTATCCAGCGCACCTTCATGAGCGTGTCAGTCGCTGCCGTCTTTCGGCAATCCGAGGATCCGCTCCGCAATGATGTTGCGCTGGATGTTCGGCGTGCCGCCGCCGATCACCACGTTCGGCCAGCTCAAGCTGGCCTTCGCCCACTTGCCGCGATCGACCGCCTCGGCACCGTCCTTCAGTTCGAGGCCGGACTGGCCCGTCAGCGACACCGCGAAGTCGTCCATGTCCACTTCGAGGCTGGCGCGATGCAGCTTGTTCACCGACGTTTCGCTCGACAGCGGTTCGCCCTTGAGTTGCTTCGTCAGATAGCGCAGACCGTTGTATTTCATGGCGGCGATCTTCGCGTCGAACTCGGCGATCCTGCGGCGTACGGCCGGATCCTGCGCCGCGGGCTTGCCGTTGCGGCGCGTGTTCTTCACCAGGGCCTTCAGCGTATCGAGCTTGTCGAACATCTGCGTCACTTCACCGATGCTCGAGCGTTCGTTCGCAAGCGCCGAGACCGTAACAGACCAACCTTTGCCTTCTTCGCCGAGGCGGTTCGCAACGGGCACTTTTACGTCGGTGAAGAACACCTCGGCGAAGTGGCGATCGCCGGCCATGTTCTCGATCGGCCGCACTTCGACGCCCGGCGTTTTCATGTCGACGAGCAGACAGGTGATACCGTCGTGTTTCACCTTCGGCGCGGAGTCGGTGCGAACCAACAGAATGATCCAGTCGGCCCACGGCGCGCCGCTGGTCCAGATTTTCTGGCCGTTTACCACGTAGTGATCGCCCTGGCGCACGCCCTTCGTCTGTATGGATGCGAGGTCGCTGCCATAGTTCGGTTCGGAGTAGCCCGTGCACCAGCTCACCTTCGAGTCGAGGATGTCCGGAATGAAACGCTTCTTCTGTTCCGGCGTGCCGTACTGGATGATTCCGGGACCGACCCACGCGAGCCCCATGAACGACGTGCCGAGCGGTGGTGCCTTCGCCAGTGCCATCTCTTCCTTGAGGATCGCCTGTTCCGCAATCGAGCCGTCAGCGCCGCCGACATCTTTCGGCCACGCGAATCCGACCCAGCGCTTCTCGCGCACCTTCGTCAGCCAGTTGGTGAGGAAGTCGGTGTTGCGCTGCCTGGCGGGCGGAAGATTGGCCTTGATGAAGGCGCGTACTTCGTCGCGGAACGCCTGCTCTTTCGGCGAAAATTCGAAATCCATTACAGACCTCCCAACGCGGCGACGCGTTCGTAGTGGTGATCGGAATCGCCGAACATAGGGCGGGCCCATTTCGATCGTTTCAGAAACAGTTGAATGTCGTACTCTGCGGTGAAGCCGATTGCGCCGTGCAGCTGCACGCCGTCGATACCGATCCGCGCGAATGCATCGCTCGCGTAGGCCTTCGCCAACGAGGCAGCTCGGGGGAGTTCGGCCGGTGCATCGTCTACCGTCCATGCCGCGTAGTACGACAGCGACTTGAACGATTCGATGTCGACGAACATCTCGGCCAGGCGGTGTTTCACGCCCTGATACTTTCCGATCGGGTTGCCGAACTGGATCCGCTCTTTGGCATACGCGGTCGTCATCGCGAGCGCCGCTTCCGCCGCGCCGACCGACTCGGCTGTCACCGCGACGGCGCCGCAATCGGACAGATACGCGAGATCGTCCGGCGTGAGCGGCATGATCTGCGCGTCTTTCAGCGCGACATCGAGGGTCAGCGTGCCGATGCGTTTCGTCTCGTCCATCATCGGCTGCACGGCGACGGTTACGCCGGGCGCGTTGCGGTCGACGATCGCGAGTTTGAATCCGCCGGTGCTGCGGCACGCGACGACGAACAGATCCGCGGCGCCGGCGTCGGCGACGAACGGCTTGGTGCCTTTCAGACGACCGCCGTCCAGCGTCAGCTTGATCGCATCCGGATGCACCCAGTTCGGTTCGTCGTACAGCGCGAGCGTACCGACGCGGCTGCCATCGGCGAGCGCCGGCAACAGGTTCTGTTTCTGCGCATCGCTACCGCAGCGCAGAAGCGCGGCTGCGGCCAGCGTTTGCGAAATGATCGGCAGTGGGCACAGGCCGCGCCCGGTTTCTTCGAGCACTACTGTGAGGTCGACCCACTTCAGGCCGATGCCGCCGAACCGTTCGGGAATGATAAGCCCCAACCAGCCGAGTTCCGCTGCCTGACGCCACAGCGAAGGGGACGTGCCGGTGGCGCTCTTCATCACAGCGCGCACTTCGCTCATCGGACATGCGTCCTGCATGAACCGCCGCACCTGATCGCGCAACAGTTCCTGTTCTTCGGTAAAGCCGAAATTCATGTGGACTCCTGAGACTTCGATGCCATCGTCATGG
Organism: Pseudomonadales bacterium; assembly: GCA_035494855.1. Taxonomy (GTDB): domain Bacteria; phylum Pseudomonadota; class Gammaproteobacteria; order Pseudomonadales; family Azotimanducaceae; genus DATJGR01. The sequence goes on from DATJGR010000075.1 coordinate 30,902, forward strand.
CGCTGCGACGATGCCGCGCGCCAGCCAGTCTTCGATGCGATCGCCTAGACCGAGCTCGGCGAGGATCTCGCGCGTGTGTTGGCCCGATACCGGCGCCGGCCCGCCGGGTGCGGCGGGCGTTCTGCCGAATCGCGGCGCCGGACGCGCCTGGCGGAGCGTGCCGGCGGTCGGGTGTTCCAGCGTGCTGAACACCTGGTTGTGGGCGATCTGCGGATCTTCGTGCAGTTCGGGCAGTCGTCGCGCGCGGGCGAACGGCACGTCCTCGGCCGCGAAACGCTGCGCGGCTTCCGCGAGCGTCAGCTTCCTGGAAGCCTCGGCCATTTCGCCGCGCAACAACTCGATGAGCGCGGGTCGGTTCCGCATGCGGGCGGTCAACGTCGCGAACCGTGGATCTTGGCCGACGTGATCGCAGCCGAGCGCGCGGCACATGCCGTGGAACTCGTCGTCTGACAACGTCATCGTCGTTCCCCATCCGTCGCGATACTCCGCGACGTTGCCCGAGGCGCCGACCGGCGGGCGCGCATCCACGCCGTCGCCCTGCAGGATCAGATCGGCTGCGGTGTCGGGCCACAGAAACGCGATGGCCGTATCGAGCATCGACAGTTCGATGTGCTGTCCCGCGCCGCTCTTCGAACGTTCCAGCAGCGCGGCGGTGATGGCCTGGCAGCCCGTGTATGCCGTCAGCTTGTCCAAAATGAGCTGATTGACCTGCTCGGGCTGATCCGGATGTTCGAGGTGGATGCGCCCCTGCGTGGCAGCGATGCCGGAATAGAACTGGATGATGGGATCGTACGCGCGCTCACCGGCGCGCGGCCCGGTCTGCCCGAAGCCGCTGATCGACAGATACACGAGCTTCGGGTTCAGCGCGCTCAGCCGCTCGTAGCCGAGACCCAGACGCGTGATGACGCCCGGCCGGAAGTTCTGGATGACCACGTCGGCGCTTTGCGCCAACCGTTCCACGATGTCGCGACCTTCCTCGGTGCCGAGGTCGAGCGCGATCGACCGCTTGCCGCGGTTGATCACGTGAAAGAATCCCGAGAAACCGTTCCGGCTGCTGCCGACGTGGCGCTGGATGTCGCCGACGAGGCGCTCCACCTTGATGACGGATGCGCCTTGATCGGCGAGCAAGGCGGCGGTCAGCGGCCCCGAAACGATGGCCGACAGATCGAGTACCGAAAAGCCGGCCAGCGGACCGGGCATGACGGCTCAGCTGAAGCCGCGCATCGGATTGATCGGCGGCCATGCTTCCTTGCTGGCGAGGATCTTCTCGCCGATCGTCTTCACGCCCCACGGCGCGTCTTTCTGATCTTTCGACGCGATTGGCGTGATCTGCCACGAAAGCAGCGATACGTTGTTGCCGGCGACGAGGAACTGGCGTCCGGAAACTTCCTTCGCTTCGTCGGTGCACAGCCACACGACCGCGGGCGAAACCTTCTCGGGCGGGAACGCGTCTTTCGCCTGTTCCGGCAGGATGTCTTCGGTGAGCCGCGACATCGCGGTGGGCGCGAGGATGTTCACGGTGATGCCGTACTTCACGCCTTCGAGCCACAGACAGCGCATGAACCCGGCGGTTGCTGCCTTCGCCGCGCCATAGTTGGTTTGTCCGAAGTTGCCGAGCAGACCCGACGTGGAACTGGTCATGATGATGCGGCCGCCGTGCCCCTGCTCAATCATCTGGTCGTATGCGGCTTTGGTGACGAGATAGGTGCCGCGCAAGTGGACGTTGATGATGATGTCCCACAGGTCGTCGGTCATGTTCTTGAACGACTTGTCGCGCAGGATGCCGGCGTTGTTGATGCAGATGTCGATCTTGCCGAAGGTCTTCACCGCGGTCTGCACCATGGCTTTGGCCTGCGCCGGATCAGCGACGGAACCGTAGTCGGCCACGGCCTTGCCACCTGCAGCTTTGATTTCCGCGACCACCTGATCGGCCATGTTGTGGCCGGCACCGGTACCGTCACGCGCGCCTCCAAGATCGTTCACGACTACCGACGCGCCTTCTTTCGCGAGCAGCAGTGCATGCGCGCGTCCCAAACCGCCGCCCGCTCCGGTCACCAGGGCGACCTTGCCATCGAGCATTCCCATCAGAGCCCCCTATCCGAGTATGTGTTGTTGTGAGCTGCAAATTGTGCGACGCAACAGTCTATGGAAACGCGACGTGAAGGCAAGGGTGTGCGGTGGTGGGTTGATGTTGGTGGAACGGAGCTTCGAACGCGGCGGAGGTGGGTATGTGCTGCGTCGGACGCGCTCGAGCCATCCCTGGTCGCTCCGCGCGCGCCATCCATGGCGCGCTAGGGTCCTCCGCAACACATATCCACCTCCGCCTCGGGTCGCGGCTCCATCGACAGTGATCGGAGAGTCTGAACGCGCGCCTTGTGCGCGTTCATCTCATCGCATAAGTCGAGGCGGGTTCCCGAACGAAGGCGCGACGTTGAATGGGGAAAGGGCGACGGGTGATCGGTGCGGAGGCGCTTCACCCATTGCCCTGCGCCGGAGCACCGATCACCCGTCGCCCTACCCGTCAAAGAAGGCACGCTTCACGTCGAGCACCGATCACCGGTCGCCTCCGCGATTGAAACGGGACCTAACTTCTCAAATGCGCCGTCTCATTGAGACTGACCACGTTCCGCTCGCCCGAACGCGCGCAGAGGAAGCGGTGAATGCTGGTGTAGCTCGGTTCGAAGAAGAG
>DATJGR010000076.1:0-8953 GCA_035494855.1 Pseudomonadales bacterium
ACGAGTTCGGGCTCGGAAGCGAACGACACGGTCATTCGAATGGTTCGTCACTACTGGGCGAGCGTCGGGCAACCGAATCGAACTGTGATCATCAGCCGCGAGAACGCGTATCACGGCAGCACCATGGGTGGCGGCAGCCTCGGCGGCATGACGTACATCCACAAGCAGGGTGGCCTGCCGATTCCCGGCATCGAGCACATTCCGCAACCGTATTACTTCGACTATCGCGGCAATCTGTCCGCCGAAGAGTTCGGCATCGAGCGCGCGCGCGATCTCGAGCGCCGCATAGAGTCGGTGGGCGCCGACCGAATCGCCGCGTTCATCGGTGAGCCGATTCAGGGAGCAGGTGGCGTGATCATGCCGCCCGCCAGCTACTGGCCGGAGATCCGTCGCATCTGCGAGAAATACGGAATCCTGCTCGTGGTCGATGAAGTGATCACGGGGTTCGGCCGCACCGGCCGCTGGTTCGCGTCCGAGTATTACGACCTGCAGCCCGATCTGCTGGTGATGGCGAAAGGGATGTCATCGGGCTATCTGCCGATCGGCGGCGTCATGGTTCGCGACCGGGTCGCCAACGTCATTCGCGACAGCGGAGACTTCAACCACGGTTTCACGTATTCCGGCCACCCGACCTGCGCCGCGGTTGCGGCACGCAACATCGAACTGTTGCGCGACGAGCGCATCGTCGAACACGTGCGCGACATTGCCGCGCCGCATCTCGCGACGCGCTGGGCAGAGCTCGCCGAGCATCCGCTGGTTGGCGAAGCGCGCACGCTCGGACTGCTCGGCGCGATCGAGCTGGTTGCGGACAAACGCACGAAGGCGCGATTTCAGCCGAAGGGGCGCGTCGGTGAACTGTGCCGCGACCTTGCGGTCAAGAACGGCGTCGTAATGCGGCACGTCAACGAGTCGATGATCATCGCACCGCCGTTGATCATCACGCCGGCGCAGATCGATGAACTCGTCGACAAAGCGCGCAAGACGCTCGACGCCGCGTCGGCTGTGCTGAAAGCCAGCTAGAGCGGTTTCGTCAGCCCGGCTCGGACTCGTCGCCGGATTGGCGCCGGATCAATCCTCTGAAGGCCTGCCGAGGCGTGCCGCCTTCGTGCACCACGCGATACACCTCACGAGCGATCGGCATCTCTACGCCGTGCGCGTCCGACAGTGCGATGACGGCCGGCACGCTCTTCACGCCTTCCGCCACCATGTGCATCTTTCTGACGATCTCATCGAGGCGCAGACCTTTGCCGAGCTGCTCGCCGACGAACCGATTGCGGCTGTGGACGCTGGTGCACGTTGCAACGAGATCTCCCATCCCGGCCAGCCCGGCAAAGGTCTCGGGCCGGCCACCGAGCGCGGTGCCGAGCCGGGTGATTTCGGCGAGACCACGCGTGATGACCGCGGCGCGGGTATTGTCGCCAGCGCCGAGTCCATCGCCCATGCCCGCCGCGATCGCCACGACGTTCTTGAGCACGCCGCCGAGTTCGCAGCCTACGACGTCGGTATTCGTGTAGACGCGGAACAGACCGGAGCGGAACAACTCCTTCAGGCGTCGGACGATCGTGTCGTCGTCCATGGCGAGCACGCTGGCTGCCGCGTCGCCGGCCATGATCTCGCGCGCCAGGTTCGGTCCGGTCAGCACGCCGGGCGGATGACCCGGCAGTACTTCCTCGATGATCTGCGTCATCCGCGCCTGCGTGCCGGATTCGAGTCCTTTTGCGAGGCTGATCACCGGTACCCACGGGCGGATGTATCGGGCGACGTCTGTGGCAGTCGCGCGGAATGTCTGGGACGGCACGCCCATCACGATGACGTCTGCGTCGCGCACCGCCTCGGCGAGGTCTGCGGTGGCGCTCAGTCGGGCGGATAGCCGCGCGTCGGGAAGGTAGCGCTGGTTCGTGTGCCGTTCGTTGATTTCACCAACCGTGGCCGGATCGCGCGCCCACAACACTGTCGGCGTATTGCGCGACATCATGGAGGCGACGGTTGTGCCCCACGAGCCGCCTCCCATCACCGCAACGCGTAGCTGCATCGTCGTCCGCCGCGATCAGTCGCCCCGTTGCGCCTGATACTACACGCGCCCGCGACGCGTGCGTCAGTGCGGGCGGGTGGCTTCGTCGACCGGTGCGCGGCTGAGTTCGTCGATTCGTCTGGCGGCCTGCTCCGCGGCGCTGACGGCTTCGTGCGCTTGCGCCTTCGCGGCTTTGGCGTCTTCGTCCACGCCGCGAACCGGTTCGCCGCAGCCGGTGACTGCGAAAGCAGTGAGCAGAAAGGTCGCAAGGTATCGGGTCATTTCGAGAATCTCCGTGCGTCGCAGGATCGTAGCACCGAGTTCGACACTACAATCCGACGCAGGTGGCAGTTGCGGGTGATCGTGCGGCACCGGCGAAGATTGATCGCGTCACTAAAGCGCCCTTGCGCTCTGAGACTTGCCTAACCGAATTCGTGGAGCGGATCGGTGAGGATTGTGCCGGCGTACGCCTGACGGCGCCGCCAGCGGGGAGCATTGCCTGGGGTCCCGCAACACGATGAAATGGATTGCAATGCAGACTCTCCACACGACCTGTCGTTCGACCTCCGCACGTTGCGAGAGGGCAGCGCCCGACCGCTCCGATCGCTTGAATGAGGAGACGCGTTGACGCTCACGCTCGCACAGATGGTGGTGGTGCTGATCCTCGGCGTCTCGAGTTTTCTCAGCGGATGGATGCTGCGCCGGATTCAGGCGAAGAGCCGTGAAGCTGCGCTGCAGAAACATCTCACCGACGCGAACACCGCGATACCGTCGCTCGAAACCAACATTCGCAATCGCGATCAACGCATCGCGACGTTGTTCGGTGAACTCACGGAATGGAAAGCCAAGATCCAGTCGCTGGAAGCGGCGGTCAAACGCCACGAAGCGGAAGCGCTGGCGAAAGAGCGCGAACTGCGAACGGCCCGCGTCGAGATCGACGCGTTGAAAGCGACCGAACGCGATGCCCGCCTCGAATCGGTTGCCGCGTCGGCTCCTTCGCTCATCGCACTACCCGTTGCGTCGGCAACCGAGTCGGAACCGGCATTGAGTGCACGCGTCGAGATGCTCGAAGCGAACGTCAGCGCTCGCGATGCGCAGATCGGTGAGCTGCAGACCCGACTCGACGCCGAACTCGACACGGCTCGTTCGCTTCGCCGCGAGCTCGAAAACCGAAGCGGCGAGATCGAACGCGCGCAAAGCGAAGGCGCAAAGTGGCAGGCACGCGTTCCAAAGCTCGTCGCTACGATCAAAGCGCGCGACGCGGTACTGGCCGAACGCGACGCGGCAATGGCCGAGCGCGACGCCACGTTGGCCGAACGCGACGCTGCGCTCGTGAGCCGCGATGCGGAGATTGCCGAGCGCGACACGAGGCTGGCTGCACGCGACGCAGAACTGAGCGAACGCGCTGCCGTGTTGCAGGAGACCGAAGCACGCGTCGCGGATCTGTCGTCGCAACTCGCGATGCTGAATCAGCAACTCGAAGCGGCGGCCTCGAATCAGGCGGCGAAACTCGAGAACGCGTTGCGCGTAGGCCGCGAGGAACTCGACGCGCACCAGGCGAGTCTGGAGCGCCTGCAGGCCGAACGCGACGCGCAGTCCGCCCGCGCGCACGCGCTCGAGGGCGAATTGGCGGCGGTGCAGAAAGAGCTGGCCGAGACCGCGGAGGCCGCGGCCGATGAAGCGCGCCGCCATACCGGCGTGGAAGCGGGTATGCGCGCTACCAGCAGCGAACTCGAACAACAGATCGCGCAATTGCGGCAACTGTCGCAGGAACAGCAATCGGCGCACGAACAGCGCCTCGCGCGCGTCGCCGAACGGCAGGCGCAAGTCGAGAAGCAGCTCGCGCTCGCGAACGAACAGCGTGGACAGATCGAGCGCCGCCTCGCCGAAGCGGGCGAGAAATCGGTGGCCGTCGAGAAACGATTCACCGACGCCAATGCACACACCGCGCAAGTCGAACAACGCCTGGCAGTGGAGCGACAACGCCACGAGGCGGCGGCGGCGAACGCGGCCGCGCTCGAAGCCGTGCGCACCGAACTACAGGCGCAACTTGCAGCCGCGCATCGCGTAAACGCCGACCTGCAACGGCACATTGCAGCACTGAACGGCGAACGCGATGCAACCGAACAGCGCATACAGGACGCCGATCGCCAGGCCAACGAGCGCGTCGCGCAGGACATCGAGCAGCAGACCATCGAACTGATCGAGCTGCGCGACGAGGTACGCACGCTGCACACGCGTATCGCGCCGCTCGAATCGCTGCTGAAGCAACGCGACAGTGCGCTGTTCGAGCGCAGCGAGCGAATCGAGGCCATGACGTCGCAGATTGAGGCGCTGGTCGCGCAGACCGAATCGCTGCAGTCCGCGCTGAGACAGCGGGGCGAGAAGATCGCACTGCTCGAACGCACGTTAGCGGATCAACCGCCGCCTCTGGCTGCAACGGCGGATACGGCCGATCGACGCGGCGAGCTTCTCGAGCAGCGGCTCGACGCGCAGATGGAACGCAATCGCGAACTCTCGAAGATCGTCGAGGAACGCGATCGCGACCTGGCCGCCGCCGCGAAGTCGAACGAACTGAACGGCAAGTCGATGCTGATCCTCAAGCAGCAACTCGACGACGCGCGCCAGACCGAAGAACGTCTGGCCGCGCAGGTGCGCGAGTTGAAGCTGGAATCGCAGCGCACGCCTGAATCGGAGAGCGCAGCCGCAGCGCGACCGCCGATGTCGAAGCCCAACGGCCTGTTCGAACTGCCACCGGACCACATCGACGAACTGCAGCAGATCCGCGGCATCGGCGACGGCTTCCAGCGCGGTCTGAACAAACTGGGCATCTATCAGTTCGGCCAGTTGGCGGGACTGTCCGCGTCGGAAATCGTCTGGATCGAAGCTCACCTCCCCACCTTCCATGGTCGCATCGAGCGCGACGACTGGCCCGGCCAGGCCGCTGCGTTGATGGCGGCGTCCGAACACGCCAAGTGGTCGTTGCGAGCGCGCAGCGCACCGTCGATATCGCCGCGTATCAACTGATCGACTCGCGTAAACTCGCGCGATCGAAGACCGGAATGATCAGTGGGTACGCGGGTTCGACGTTTGGGATTGATCGGTGACGTTCACGCCGAACACCGGCGGTTGAGCGCCGCCCTCGAGCACCTGATCGGGGCCGGAGTCGATGCGCTCTGTTGCACCGGCGACGTCGTGGACGGCACCGGTGATGTCGACGTCTGCTGCAAGCTGCTGGCTGCGGCGAACGTCATCAACGTGGCGGGCAATCACGACCGATGGCTGCTCGCGGATCGCATGCGCAACGTACCGTACGCCCACTGTCGGTCGGATCTCACGCCGTTCAGTTGCGACTATCTGGAGTCGCTGCCGTCGACGCGCACGATCGAGACGACGCTCGGCGACGCGCTCCTGTGTCACGGCGTTGGCGCGAACGACATGCGCAAGGTATGGCCTGGGTCGGCGCGCATGCCGATCGAACGCAGCCCCGAACTCGATTCGCTGATCGAACTCGACGACACGCGCTTCGTCTTCAACGGCCATCTGCACTATCGCGTGATCGTGAATTTCGAGCGGCTGACGCTGCTGAACGCGGGCACGCTGAAAGGCGAACATCGCCCGGGTGTATCGCTGCTCGACTTCGACGCGCAGACCGTCAGCGCGTTCGAGTTCACCGACGACTTCCGATTGTTGCGCGTCGCAGAACGGCCGATGTGCGACGACACGCGCCGCATATGGCGCGACACGCAGGAGTTCGACTGCACGTGGACGCCGGTCGCGCTTTACGCGGCGTGAACGACCGGTCAGTAAGGGACACCCGCCGCGTCGAACAGCGCGCGTAATCCGTCGAGTTTGCTACCGTAACGCTTCCACCGATCGACGGAGTGGGTATAGATCGGACTGCGCACCTGGACCGAACTCGCCGTTGCAACCGGCGCGGTGTTCACGTGGAAGTTCAGACACGCGTCGTTCCATGGCAAATCGCAGAATTCAACGAGACGACGCGACTCGCGTTCGAGATCGGCCACCAGCGCTTCGTACTGCACTTCGACGAACCGCGCCGGCGGCAAGGCGCGTCGCCACGTGCAAACCAGCGCGTCGAACTGCAGGTAATAGCGGCCGGTATCGAGTAGATCGAACGAGTAGTCGTAGTACGAGAAGCGCGTGGCGAAGAGCTGTCGAACGTTGCTGAGGCACGCGTCCATCGGATTGCGGCGCAGACAGACGATCCGCGCGTTGGGCAACGCGGCGTGAATCAGTGCCGCGTAGAAGAAATTCAGCGGCATCTTGTCGACGAAGCGACGCGTGCCACCTGTGTGGGGCCGCGTGCTGTCGAGGTAACGCGCGCCGAGTGACGCGAAATCGAGCGCTGCGCTCGCAGCCAGCGTCCGGGTGTCGAGCACTCTGTCCGACGGCGTGCCGGTCAGGCGCTTGACGATCAGCGCGAAGTCGGTGAGCTCGCCGGCCGAAGTCACGTCCGGATGGCTCGACAGGATCCGGTCGACCAGCGTGGTACCGGTGCGCGGCATGCCGATGACGAAGATCGGTTCCTCGGACGCGTGGCCCTGGGCAGCACGGGGAACCGAGCGCACTGTGGCCGCGGCAGCGGCGAACAAGCGCGCGTCCTCGGCGCCGTCGTATCCGACCGCAGCGCGCTTCGCGGCGGTGGCGCGCTCGAGCCATTCGAACGCGCGCTCGTAATCGCCGAGGTCTTCCAATTCCTTCGCCAGCGCGTGGCCGATGTTGAGCTTCGCGTCAGCGTCGTTTTCCAGGCGCGCGAACAGCGCTTCGAGCTCAACGATATGATTGCGATCGCGCGTTGCACGCCTCAGTTGCACCAGTGACGAGTACGCGCGGTACAGCTCCGGATCGAGCGCCAGCGCGCGCCGATACGCGACCTCGGCCTCCTCGAACTGGCCGCTGAACTGCCGCGCCGCGCCGAGGTTGAAGAAGTAACTCGCATTGCCCCCGTCGAGCGCCACGGCGCGCTCGAACAGCGGAACCGCGTCGGCGTGATCGCCGGTGCGGCTGAGTACCACGCCGAGGGTGTCGAACGTGTGTGCGTCGCGTGGCGCGAGTTCGACGGCGACGCGCGCCGCGGCGCGCGCGTCGCGGCGCCGGTTGAGCGCGACATGGCAGCGCGCGAGATGGGCGTGATAGCGCGGATTGCGCGGGTCGAGCCGGATCGCACGGCCCAGCACGTCGGCCGCCTTCGCGAAGTTGTCGTGTTCGGCCGCGATCAGCGCAAGGACGAAGAACGCACCTGCGTGCGCCGGATCCTTCTCCAGGATTTGCATGCACCATTCGTGTGCGCGCTGATACGATCTGCCCGCCAGCGCGCGTTCGGCCTCGCGGTACCAGTCGGCCAAGTCGCTCGGGGACGGCGTCATTTCAGGCATGTCGGCCATGGTAGCCAGATCCGGCTGAGTCGGCGTTGGTTTTGCATGGGGAAGATTGGATCGTCAGGTCGGATCGCCCAATCGGGCATGGGGAGATTGAATGAAGGATCGCGAAGCATTTCGCAGGCACCCGCTTGCGGCGGCAATCAGCGCGCTGACAGTACCGCTTTGGGGCGCGTGGGCGGGGCCCGCCGCCGCGGCAAACGAAGAGCAGACGATCGAGGAGATCGTCGTCACCGCCACGCGCCGCAGCGAGAGCGTGCAGGAAGTGCCGATCAACATCTCCGCAGTGACCGGTTCGGAAATCGAACAACAGGGGCTCACCAACCTGGCCGAACTGGCCGCCTGGGTGCCGGGGCTGCATGTCGTCGACCAGGGCGCGCGGGGCACCGGACGCATCGTCGCGCGGGGACTCAACGCCGATCCGTTGGCGAATGCAGAGGCACTGAGCAACGACGGCGGCGGTATGGTGGCGACCTATCTCGGCGAAATTCCGATCTACATCGATCTGCAGTTGAACGACATCGAGCGAGTCGAAGCGCTGCTGGGTCCGCAGGGCACGCTGTACGGCGCGGGTACGATGGCCGGTGCGATCCGCTACATCCCGAAGCGTCCGGAGTTCGATACCACCGACGTGCAGGTGCGCGGCAGCACCTACGGCTACTCGGACGAGTCGTCGCTCGGCGGTGATGGCGGCGCCACCGTCAACCTGCCGATCAGCGAAACGCTCGCGTTCCGCGGCAGTTACGACTATCGAACGGACCCGGGCTTCATTGATTACGTCTACCTCGTTCGCGACATCGGCGTGTCTAACCCGGACCCGGATTTCTCGGATCCGGCGGATGTCGCCGCGAACCTCAAACAACACAAAGGCGCGAACGACGTACAGACCCGATCCGGTCGCGCTGCGTTGCGCTGGGAGCCAACCGACGCGGTCGACGCGACCCTCACCTATTACCTTCAGTTGCAGGACTCGGGCGGCCGCAACGTCACTTCGCGCGATGCGCTTGGCATCGGTAAGTACGAGAGCGGCCTGCGTGTGATGGAACCGAACGCGCGCGACAACCAGCTGCTTGCGCTCGAAGTGACGACCGACCTCGGGTTCGCCGAACTGACATCGGCGACGGGCTATGCGAAATACCGGGAGCACGGCCACCGTGACCAGACCGACCTGCTCATCACACTCGGCTACAGCTACGAAGCATTCCCTTCGTTCACCGCGTTCACGCACGAGAAACAGGAGGACGACACGTTCACGCAGGAACTGCGCCTCGTGTCGAATTCGACCGGACCACTCAGCTGGATCGTCGGCGGCTTCTACAAGAACTTGGACTCCGACGGCTACAGCAAAGAGTTCACGCCTGGCTTCGACCAGTTCGCCGTCGACAACCTGGGCGGCGTTCAGTTGCGTCCCGACAGCCTCGAGTACGTTTCGAAATTGAAGGCCAGCCTGAAGGAGTATGCCGGCTTCGGCGAGGTGGCGTACCAGATCACCGATGCGTGGCAGGTGACGTTGGGCGCGCGCTGGTACAAGTACGAGTTC
>DATJGR010000077.1:0-2732 GCA_035494855.1 Pseudomonadales bacterium
CCGTTCGACGAGTTCCAGCGCTTCAAGCACCACCCGCAGATCGCCAAGTACCTCACCGGAGGCAAGCGCGTTTCATATGGCGCGCGCGCGATCATCAAGGGCGGTCTACCCGCGCTTCCGAAGCTGGTGGTCCCAGGTGGACTGCTCGTTGGGGACGATGCAGGTTTCCTGAACATGCTCAAGATCAAGGGCAGCCACACGGCGATGAAGTCGGGAATGCTCGCGGCAGATGCGGTATTCGACGCGCTGGCGTCGGGCGCGCAAGGCCGGACCATGCTCGACTCGTACCCGGAGATGTTCAAGAACTCGTGGCTGTACAACGAACTCTATGAGGCGCGCAACGCGGCACCGGCGATTCACAAATTCGGCACGCTGTTCGGATCGGCTTTCACCTGGATCGACCAGACGTTCATGCGCGGTCACGCGCCGTTCACGCTATCCGACCCGACGCCGGACCATGCGACGTTGACGAAAGCGTCGGAGGCCCGGCCGATCGACTATCCGAAGCCGGACAACGTACTGTCGTTCGACAAACTGTCGTCGGTGTTTCTATCGAACACGAACCATGAGGAGGACCAGCCATGCCACCTGGTTCTGAAGGATCCCACGATACCCATCGCAAAGAACCTTCCTGAGTACGACGAACCGGCGCAGCGCTACTGCCCGGCAGGCGTCTACGAAGTGGTCGAAGAAGGCGGCAAGCCGCGCTTTCAGATCAACGCGCAGAACTGTGTGCACTGTAAAACGTGCGACATCAAGGATCCGGCGCAGAACATCAACTGGGTCGTGCCGGATGGAACCGGCGGACCGAACTATCCGAACATGTAGTCAGTCGGACTCGAGTTCGAAGAAGACGCCGTTGCTCCAGACTCCGGACCTGCCCGCGGGCCCCGGCACGGTCAATTCGGCGAGGCGATAGTAGACCGGACGCGCAATCAGCGACTCGAGCCGGTCCCTCACGATCACATAAGGGCGCGCTCGAGTGCCTTTTCCCTTTATGAAGATTCTGTGATCGTCATCGGCTTCGACGAAGTCGTCGACATTCGTTCGGAACGCTATTCGAGCGGTCTCGCCGTGCCCGCTGGTTTCCATCTCCACTGCCACGAACGGCGCGTCGTCGATTTCGATCGAGAGTTTCTCCGCTGGCGTGACGAGAAAGTGTTGCCCGCCCTCGCGACGCAGGATGGTCGAGAAGAGCTTCACCATTTCCGGGCGACGGATCTCGGAAGCGTTGTAGTACCAGCGTCCTTCCGAATCGATCCGCATTGCGCTGTTGCCGACGCGTTCGGGATTCCATTTGGAAACCGGCGGTCGCTTTCGTTCGCGATCCGACGCGAGTTGCGTAAACAGCGAGTCTGGATCCGTCACGGAGACGCGATCACGCGCTTCAGCCGCCGATGAACTTCATGACGGTGACCTCACCGCGGAACGACACCGGCTGCTTGTCCGCCAACGCTTTCACGAGCAAGCCCTGCAGCCGTGCGAGCGCGAGGTGTTCGGGCCAGTCCAGAAGGTCGCCGATGTAGTGGCGATGCGTACTCGACAAGCAGCCGTACAAGAATCCGTTCGACGACAGACGCAGGCGCGTGCAGGCGCTGCAGAACGGTTCGGATTCGTTGGCGATGATGCCGAACACACCACTGCCCGGAATCTCGTATCGGACCGACGTCGAATCGTAAGCCGCGTCGGTGCGAGTGAAGGCATGACGCGCTCCGATCATTTCGAGCAGTTCGGCCTGCCCGACGAATTGTCGCGTGTATTCCGGGCTGCGCTTCAGATGTCCCATGTTCATCAGCTCGATGAAGCGGAGCTCGATACCCCGTTCCAGGCAGAATTCGAGCAGCGGAAGAACCTGATCGAGATTCGCGTGGCGCATCGGCACCATGTTGATCTTCAGCCTGACTCCGGCCGCGAGCATCGTCTCGACGCCGCGTAGGACGGTAGCGAGATCTCCGCCGCGCGCGATTTTCGAAAACGCCAGTGGGTTCAGCGTGTCGAGGCTGACATTGAGCCGCCTGATTCCGGCATCGAGGATCAGCCGCGACTTTTTCTCGAGCAACTGCCCGTTCGTGGTGATCGACACGTCGCGCAGCGGCTGGCGCATTACGGCCGGCAGAAACTGATCGAACTTGGGCGACACGAGCGGCTCTCCGCCCGTGATGCGCAGCTTCTCGATGCCCGCTGCCGCGACCAGCAACTCCACCGCCCGGATCATCTGTGCCGCCGACAGTTCGTCCTCGGCCGCGACCAGGCGTTTGCCGTTGGGCACGCAGTATTCACAGGCGTAGTTGCACGCCGCGGTGAGACTCACCCGCAGATTGCGAAAGCGTCTGCCTTGTGCGTCGACGATCATGATCGGTGATCTGCCTCGGTGACTGATTCGCGGGCCGTCGAGCCCGGAGGAACCGTGAATACTACAGTATCGATCCTTCCCAGGTGCGCGATGAATCTGCGACCGTACTGGCGGCCCGCTCTTGCGCTGGCTCAGTCGGCATCGCACGCCGCGTGATATTCCTCCATCGGATTTCGAACGCATCCCAGACGAGTTGGTTCCGTGCGGCGTCCTTGAAAGTCGGAGTACAACTGCGCACCAGCCGGGTCGGAAGCCGTACCGGACGTATGGTCGCAGGCCGCGCCTACCTCCCGGACCCAGAGACGAATGCGGACGCGCAGTTCGCCGGCTCTATGGCCCGATCTGGCGAAACTGGAACCAGTTCACTGGCGCGTCACTG
>DATJGR010000078.1:0-3753 GCA_035494855.1 Pseudomonadales bacterium
TGCAACCGATGCGCTTTCGGACGTTGATGCAGTGCGGTTCGCGACTGTGGCATGCCACCGATCGATGATCGCCGTCTCGACCGCTCGCACAGTTGCAACCGCGCGGTCGCGCGCATCAGCAAGCGGCCAACCTTCGAAGGCCCGACCGACCAGCCCATCGTAGGCGGGAGGTCGCATCGCCACCGCCCATGCAAGCGTCAGCACCAGCAGCAACCCTGCCACCCGCCACAGCACCGTGCGCCGAGCCTTCGGCTCAGCAGCGCGTGCCCGCGCCGCTTGCCCCATGGACACTCGCGGTTCGACTCGCGCTGATGCGACCCGGCGTTCAGGGGCAACCGCACGGGGCAACACCCGCGGCGGCACGGCCTGCTGCGGGATCGGGATGGGCTCGGGGACCGCCCGCGGTGTCTCCGGCTCGACGAGTTCGAAGTGGATGTCTGCCGCAGGCAGCTCGAGAGAGTCGAGCTCCCAGACCGGCTCCGGCTTAGCTGCAGCCGGCGCCTCGGTGGCCGGCTTCCTCCTTGCCACCGACTTCTTCGCCACCGGCTTCTTCTTCGCCGCCGGCGGTACAGAAGGCGGCACCTCCCGCACAGGCGCCTTCGCCGCCGGCGCCATCGAAACCGGCACCTCCGGCGCGGCCGTCTTCGCTACCGGCGGCACTGATACCGGCACTTCCGCCGCGGTGGTCTTCGCTACCGGCGCCACCGAAACCGGCACCTCCGGCACGGGCGTCTCCGCAACCGGCGCCACCGAAACCGGCTTTTCAACCGCGCCTGCCACCGGCATCTCTGGACGGAGCGTCTCCCTCGGGTCAGCCGCCATCGGAAGATCGCGCGTCACCGGGACTTCACTGCACAACGCGTCCAGGTCGGATGGTGCGGGCGTAGCCGCGGGGGGTGCGACCGGTTCGACCGCCGCCAGCGCCTGTCGCGCGGCACGAAACCGGTGCGGGCCAATCTGAACCCTGTCGTCGGGCTCGACCCGGCACGCGCCGCGCACGGGTTCATCGTTGACGAAGGTGGCGCCGTCGGAGAGATCGCGAAGCCAGAGCGTGCCTTCGCGCAGCACGAGCTGCGCATGGTGAGCGGCGATGTCGCCTTCCGGTAGACGAATTCCGCAGTCTGCCTCGCTTCCAACGACCACGTCGCCCGAGAGCTGCACGCTCGCAACGTCGTCGTCCAGGATCAGCTGCCATTTCGCGGCGGTGCCCGCGCTTCGGTCCGCGGGCGCGCCCCGGACCGACACCGTCAGTTCGTGGCCGCCGATCGACAACACGTCGTCGGGTATCAACCCTGCGCTACCGCGTATCTCCAACCCGTTGATCGACGCCGCGCCATCGCTGCAAACGAATACCGGCGCAACCGGTCCCGGAATGAACCGCCCATGGAATGCACCGACTCCTCCGCCATCGATGACGATGTGATTTGCCGGGTCGGCGCCTATGCGTAACGACCGGTCGAGTGCAAAGGTCTTTTTCGGACGCGCATCCGACCCCTCGCCAGCCGCCGGAACCAGCGTGAGTTCGAACACGGCTGGCGTCTCCGCGCGTGTCTCTACTGGGTTGGCGTGGGAACCCATGGCGGTGAACCGTCCTCCTGTTGTCTCAGAGCCGCTTTCGCCGGCGGCGATGTCCTTTTCGGGTCCGCATCCTACCAATCCTGGCCCCGGGGAGGCGACCATCGCGCTCGACGAATTCCTTCCGACAAGGCGTTCGGTTAGAGCAGGATGTGCGGCGCCGACCTCAGTGGTCATCGTGCTCTGACCGGTCGGTGGTACCGTAGTTCCACCCCCCGAACCGAGACCCTCTCGAATGAGACCCTGGACGATCGACGCCGACGACATCCAGATAGCCGACGATTTCGATGCGGCCCTGCTGCACAAGACCGTCTGGATCGAGAACTTCCTCGATGCCAACCGCGACGACAAGTTCATCGTCGTCGGCACCAAAGGTTTCGGTAAGACCCTGCTGCTGAAAGCGAAGCGCATCCGCTGCCAGGAACTCGGTTACCTGTGCCTCCCACACGACGCGCTGCTCGACAAACCGGTCGGCAACAAGATCTTCAGCCGCGAACTGCTCGGCATCTACGAGGCGGACATCGAGCCATGGAGCCGCGTCTGGATCACGTCGATCGCGTGCGCGGTGCTGAAGAATTCCGGTCTTCCGGACGTGCTCGACGTGTCGCCGCGCTTCGATCGGCTGTTGCGCAACGCACAACTGCGCAGCGTGTTCGACCACTTCGTGGTGCTGCTCGACTACTCGCCGCGCGACGTGCACCGCTGCGCGCAGGAGACGAACACGGTGCTGATTCCGCTGTTGCGCGCGCTGAAGCGGCCGGTGGCGGTGTTCATCGACAGCGTCGACGAGTACTTCAACAAACACATTCACACGCCGGCCTGGCGCGCGAGCTTCTCAGGCGAACTATCGCCCGACATCTGGTTCCTGTCGCAGATGTCGCTGGTGGAAGTCGCGTATCAGCTGCGACGCATCACCAAGCATCTGAAGGTGTTTGCGTCGGTGCGCAAGGAAGCTTTCAATCGCCTCGCCGCGGCGAGCCCGATGGTGCAGCAGTATCGCGGCAGCGCGATCGACGCGTCGTACAGCAACGCCAGTCTCAAGCAGATTTTCGCCAACAACGTGCAGCGCGAGCGCAAGACGAACCTCGCGCAACCCGAGAAGATCGGCGACGACCCGATGGCCGCGTTTCTCGGACGCACGTCGACCACGCACACGTTCACCGGCATCGACGAGAACACGTTCGACTACATCGAACGCCACACACTGCTGCGGCCGCGCGACCTGATGACGGTGGGCCAGAAGCTCGCGGCCATCGAGCCGGAAGAGCGCGCGAACGAATGGAACTTCAAGCGCGCCGTCAACGAAGCGGCATCGGAAATCGTGCAGGAGTATCTCAACGAAGTGGCGCCGCACCTGGGCGACGTCGACCTCGCCGGATTGCTCGCAATGATTCCTGCGAACGTGCTGACGCGCGAAGTTGTCGAGATGCTCGCCGCCCGCTACGACGAGGCACCGGGACATCAGGGCGGTGCGACCGGGCTCGAAGCGTTCGCCGCGCTGTTCGAAACGGGGTTGCTCGGCCTGGTGCAGACCGATCCGCTGTCGGGCGAGCAGGTGCAACGCTTTCTAACGCCCGGGGAGTACGCGTTCGGCTCGGTGCGGGCGCTGCCGTCGTCGCACCACTATCTGGTTCGATCGGTGCTGTCCGGTTACATCTCCGCGCTCAACCCCGGTTACGCCGACCGCACCGACCGCGCCAACGTCATCGGCAACGGTCGCGCATGGCGCGATCCGGAACTCGGTCAGGCGCATCACGACCGTCCGTCCGCTTACGTCGGCACCGGTCCGTACGTTCACGTCTGCTACGCGCACGACGACTCCCCGACCGTGCTCG
Source organism: Pseudomonadales bacterium (assembly GCA_035494855.1). Lineage (GTDB taxonomy): Bacteria > Pseudomonadota > Gammaproteobacteria > Pseudomonadales > Azotimanducaceae > DATJGR01. The sequence continues at coordinate 3,411 of DATJGR010000078.1, forward strand.
CCGATATCGCATGGCTGACGCGGCAAGGCATCAACGTCTGGTACGACGAAGGCATTCCGGCCGGCTCGCGATGGAGCGACGAACTGGCGCGGCGGATCCGCCGCGCGTCGGTGTTCCTGTTCTTCGTATCGCCGGGATCGGTGCATTCGAACCACTGCGTCAACGAAGTGAATTTCGTTTCCGACCTCGACAAGCCGTTCGTCGCGGTGCAGATCGAGGAAACGCTGCTGCCGGACGGCATGAAGCTGATGATCGGCGCGAAACAGACGATCCGCGCGTTCGGCTCGGCCGCGACCACCTACCGCACCCAGATGCGCAACGTGTTGCAGAGTCACCTCGCGCG
>DATJGR010000079.1:0-23430 GCA_035494855.1 Pseudomonadales bacterium
GCCCAAGTGGCGGGTTTTCTTTTTTGAATCGCCCGTCATCTAGACCGAGCGCAATGATGGTTGCTTAGATTCGAGAGCTTCGAAGAGTCAGGTAGAGGCGAGATGTAACAGCGTGACTCCCGCATACGCTTCGACGATCGCGAACGGCACGCTGCACCAAAGGGGAACGGCGTATGACCCAACTATGAACGCAAGCGGACGAACGAAGACGCGGAAGACGTGCGCGGATGCACCCAACAACAGGACCACTCCAGCGACTATCGAGAAGATGTTCAACATTGCAAAAACCCTACGGCGCTTACCGCTAGTTACGGGAAATTACTGATTAGCGTCACGCACGCTCTGACCTATGTTGCTCCAATGCCCGACGCTCGAAGAACCTGCCAGCACTGCGGCAACGAAGATGCGGCCTACCACCTTGTGATTCAGGAAACCGACGAGCGTAAGCGGCCAACCGGCACGACATTGATCTACTGGTGTCACGTGTGCCGAAGAGAGAGCAGATATCCAGGAGACGCGGGCGAGGAGGAATAGCGCCCGTCATCGAGACCGGGCGGAACGACTTTTGCTTTGGCCATGGTGTTGCTCTTTTGCCCACGGATTACCGTATGGAAGCGCGAAGCAGGGTGGGGCCCTTAGGTAACTACTTGATACTGCTACTGATCCGGAATTACTGGATTGCCCACCCGGGGCACCACCATTGGGCTTGAGCCGGTGGCCGAAGCGCGAAAACCGCGGGATGGCACAGCAGAGGACTGCTACGGAACTATGAACCCAAACGGCTCGATGGCGCGCTTTGCGACCCGCGCGAAACGTGCCGATGCCGACCGTTCAGCTCCGAACCGAGAGGGTGAGCCGGAATCAGACAGCTGTCGATTGAGCCGTGGGCATCTTGATGCCGTGATTGGGAATGCTCAGGTAAGTAGCATTTACCCACATAAAAGGCTGAATAAACGGTCCGACGAGGACCAGAAACAGCACGGTCGTTATGCCCATCGGACCACCCAGTAGCCAACCAGTTGTGAAAAGAGCTACCTCAAGCGTCATCTTGGCGCGGAAGAACGACCACTCCCACCTCTCGATCATCGTGATCGCGACGAGGTCCATGATTCTGATGCCGATTCCGCTCATGATGATGAGTGCCGATGCATACGAGCATGCCAGCAACGCGACAACGTCGAGGCCGACAGCGCTGAGGTTGACAACGCGGCCGAACAGCTCGTATTCGAATACGGGTAACGCTTGAATGGTGAAGCGCTGAAGCTGGATGACGTTCCAAAAGTCTAGAAGGAAGCCCACTGCAGCTGTGCTCACAAACGGCGACAGCGGAGGAAGTTTCCGATTCCAAATCATCCACCAGGCGAGAAAAGCGAGGGCGACGATGGATGAACACACTCCGAGTCCCAGACCGACGTGTGAATTCATCCCGATCACCAACACGTCGAGCGGGTCGGTGCCAAGCCGCGCGTCGATAAAACACTTTGCACCGAGTGAAAACAACACGATGCCAGCGCAGTAGATCAGCACCTGATACCGCCGCCAGTCCAAAGGTTCGTTTAAGTAGTTCCTGATGATTTGCATGGGCTATTGTCTAACAAGGCTCGGCTGTAGCACGGTGCATATGAATGCTCGCATTTTGAGTTTGGTCGTGAGTTAGACGGAATCGTCGGGAAGACGCTAACGCCTTTACCTCGATTCGTCGGTTCGCTATCGAACTGCAGGAACCGCGAAGCACACTACCTTCATTGAGGCGTTGATGATGTGGGCATTCTTTGATTACCGCACACATAATCTGTGGGCCAAGCGCGCTCGTCTATCAGCAGCATGGCGTATGGATGTAGGAGAAACGCTCAAGTAGCAATTTGGGGCGCGATGCTGCGTTCCTTCGGTGAAGCGCGGAGGCATGGAGAAAGGATCGTCCTGCTCGTGGATCGCTTAGCGTTGTCCAAAAGCGCCGAATCCTCGACGCGTAATTTGTGACAACAACCCCATCAGTGCAGAGCACTACAAAGTAGCCTCAACCCTGCGTCCAATGGAGGCCTGCATGATGCGTCAACTCGGTTTCGTACTACTGCTCGCGGTCGGCTGCGCGTTCACAGCAGCAAGCTGGGCCGACGATCTGGTCAAAGACGCTGCCATCGGTGGCGCGATCGGTGGCGCATTGGGCGGCGCGGTTGGCGCCGAAGTGGGAGGCAAGAACGGAGCGATAGTCGGAGCCGGTGTCGGAGCGGCGACGGGGGCCGCCATCGCAACGAGCGATGACGACGATCACGATGGACACCACGATGGGCACCATGCAGACGCGCCCGAAGTCGTCATTGTACCCGCGCCGCAGCAGGGTCACTTCTGCCCACCGGGCCAAGCGAAGAAGAATCGCTGCTGATCGCGACGTTCGAGGTCAACTCGCGCGCGAGATATCGCGCATCGCGGCATTGAGCAGTCGGTCGACGCTGCTACCCAAACGGTGATCGACGACCGCATCGACGAGCATCCAGAGTACGCTGTAGAGCGGAATGCGCCATGCGACTCGATCCGCCATCGCTCCGTCGGAGTCATAGCCGCTCAGCAACACCGATAGCGATTGGGCATCGCCGCGATGCGCGTAACGCGCGATCTCCCAGAGCGGGTCGCCTACCACTGCATCGCCCCAATCGATCACACCAGCCAGCCGCTCGCCCTCGACGAAGATGTGATTGGCCTTGAGATCGCCGTGGCAAAGCGAACCGGCGACATTCGACAGGGCGGCGGCATGCGCGTCCATTACCGCTTCCACCGCGTCAGCCACCGGCATTGCCAGCGCACAACTGTTCGCCAGGCCGCGCGTGTCGGTACAGATACCCCTGAGGAACGCGAGCCAAGAGCGGTGTCGCAGCGTGAATTCGCCGCGCTGGTTCCACGCTGCCTCGGCTAGCGTGCCGAAGCCGGAGAGCTTCACTGCATGCAGGGCTCGCAGAACCGATCCCAGCTCGCGGAACGCGGGGTGCCCTCGAGTAATCGGATCACCGGGAATACGCCTCATCGCATAAGCATTCATGCGGGCATCTGCACCGATTCGGCGAACGCCAACTAGAATCTCCGGTGCGGGAAACCCTACTGCGCTGGCTCGCTCGCACGCCCAGACCTCTCCGCGCAGCGCGTCGCGATTCATTGACGATTTCACCATCAATAGCCGGTCGCCCGCATCCACTTCATAGACGGCATTGGTCGCAAATGCGTGGGTGCGTGCGATTCGTGTCGGTTGTTGACCCAGAGCGTCGGCGACGAATGCCGCCACGGTGGTTTCGTCGGGGCCTTGCGCCAGTCGTTCAACCATCTCCACACCGGTGTCGCTCAATCAAGCCCAGCGTTACGGCGCCGAGCGAATCCGCTGATCAATGCGAGTGCAATTGCGGGGTAGTCTATCCCGTGCATCGACCCCTCTCTGCGATCGTTGGTGGCTCTTCGAGAAACACCAGCGTCCACTGAACTCAAATAGCCATGCGGTCGACGCCTCCGCCGTTTGGAGCACGCACCTGCATCGGCCGCTCGACATTCATCGTGACGATCAAGACCAAAACGCGCGCAGTCTACGCGAGGACCTCCGGAGCCTTCTACTGTGCGAAACCCGGCGGTTGGCGTCGCCGCCGTCGTTGAATCATGATTGCCGAAACGCGGGAGAGCACCATGGCGAGAGCGTCGGTTGGCCACCTTGTTCTGCTGATTGCCAGCGCGGTGGCGGATCCCGCGTTCGCGGCCGAGGCGAGCCTTCAGGTTCCGCCTGAAGTGGCCGCGGGGGCCAAGCTGTCGGTCGGTTGGAAGGGGCCCGGCGCGCCCACGGATTTCATCAGCATCGATAAACCCGGTGCTGCGGACACGAGCTACGGGCCGTATGCCTATCCCACCCAAGGCAATCCAGTCGTTATCCAGGTTCCCAGCACCGCGGGCGACTACGTGGTTCGCTACCACCTCGCGGCTGGCTATGCCGTAATCGCGGGCGCGCCACTGAAAGTCACCGACGTTACCGCCTCCCTCAAACCGGCGCCAACGGTTGGAGTGGGGGGCGATCTCACCATCGAGTGGACGGGGCCGAAGCAGGCGTCCGATTTCATCTCGATCGACACGCCCGGTTCGCCCGACACGACGTACGGACCTTACGCGTATGCAACTCAAGGCAGCCCCGCAAGCATCAAAGCGCCGGATGCACCGGGCGACTACGTGGTCCGATACCACATGGCAGAAGGGTATCGTGTCATCGGTAGCGCGCCGGTGAAGGTGGTCGACGAAACCGTGACACTGGCAGGTCCCGAACACGCGCCGGCAGGCAGTCGGGTTCCGATCAAATGGAGCGGACCCGGCAGCAAGGCCGATTTCATCAGCATCGATCCGCTCGGCAGCGACGACACAAGATACGGAGGCTATGCGTATGCGGCGGCGGGCGCGCAAACGAAGCCGGCGGAGGTAACAGCGCCTGAAGAGCCGGGCGACTACCTGGTGCGCTATCACATGGGCGGCAGCTACCGTGTTCTCGCTTCGACACCCATCCGCATCGATCCGGTCACCGCCATCCTGAGCGCACCGAAGGAAGTTGCGGCAGGGGCGGTGTTCGAGGTCGTCTGGCAAGGCCCGAACAACGAAGGCGATTTCATCACTGTGGTGAAGCCGGACGCCGCCGACAAGGCTTACGGTGCGAGCAACGGATACACCCGTCGCGGCAGTCCGGTTCGCATGGAGGCGCCGCGCGATGTCGGCGATTATGAATTGCGCTACCTGACGGGCCAGAGTTACCGGACACTCGGCAAACTGGCGTTACGTGTCACCCCCGGGGCTGGTGTCGGCAAATTGCGCGTCGCCAGCGACGCTGCACAGTCCGGTACGCTCGGTGCCGTCGAGTTCATCCTCGACGCGTCGGGCAGCATGCTGCAACGCATCGGCGGTGAACGGCGGATCGAAGTGGCAAAAAGCGCGCTGCTCGATCTCACCGACGCGTTGCCCCCCGATAGCGCCTTTGCGCTGCGCGTGTTCGGCCACAAGGAAGCGGATTCGTGCCGAACCGATCTCGAAATCAGGCAACCGAAAGTCGACAAGGCAGCGGCTGTCGCGAAGATCAAAGCGATCACCGCGATGAATCTGGCGAAAACGCCGATCGCAGCGTCTCTGCAGAAGGTGAGGGAAGACCTCGCCGGCACCAACGGATCCGTTCTGGTGATTCTGATGACCGACGGCGAAGAGACATGCGATGGCAACCCGAAAGCGGCGATCGAAGCGCTGCGAGCGAGCGACATTGACGTGCGGGTGAACATCGTCGGTTTCGCGGTAGACGAAATCGGGTTGAAGGAAACGTTCGCCCAATGGGCGCAAGTCGGCAACGGTGCATTCTTCGATGCGCAGAATGCGGAGCAACTGAAACAGGCGGTGCGCGCCACGCTGAATCCGAGCTACGAGGTGTTACGAGACGGCAAGACGATCGCCTCGGGAACCGTCAATGGCGCCGCGATGGAATTACCTGTTGGCGATTACACGGTTCGTTTGCACGGCACGCCACCGAAGGATCTCGGACAGGCTAAAATCCAGGCCGGCGATACCAAAGAACTACGCTACTGAGGTACCCAATACGGTGAACGTCGAGGCAATCAGAACACTCTCTGGCACGTTTCGCGAAGATGGCGTCGTGTGCGTGCGCAACGCGCTCGATGCCCAGTCGCTCGCGCTCGCGCAGGCCGCATTCGAATGGAGCCTCGCGCACCCGAGCCCCGCTGCGAATAGTTACGCAGGGGGTGAAGGCATCTTTTATCAGGACCTCGCCAATCCGAAGGCGCCGCAGGCCTATCGCGAACTGCTCGAGCGGTCGAACACGGCCGACATAGCCGCCGCGCTGTGGGGCAGCGACAGTGTCTGGTTCATGTACGAGCAGGTCTTTCTAAAGGAAGGCGGCAAGAATCGGCGCACACCGTGGCATCAGGATTCATCCTATTTGCCGATCGACGGTTCTCAGATCGCGGTGATGTGGATCTCGTTCGATCCGGTGACGAAGGGCGACTCTCTCGAATTCGTGCGCGGCTCACACCGCGGCGTCATGTACGACGGTTCGCGATTCGATCCGAACGACGACACTGCGCCGATCTACGGCGACGGTAGTCTGCCGAGGCTGCCGAACATCGAGGCAGAGCGTGGTCGTTGGGACATCCTGTCCTGGGCAGTGGAGCCCGGCGACGTCCTCGTTTTCCATCCCGGTGTACTGCACGGCGGTGCGGCAACGCATGATGGTACGCGGCGTCGCACGCTGTCGTTGCGGTTCTTCGGTGAAGATGCGGTTTACGCACTGCGTCCCGGCATGAGCGGCAAGCAGCGGCCCGTCGACGATCCCGAAGCCAGCGTATTCGCGCGTGCGGCGGCCGCACTTTCTCCGGGCGATCCTTTACGGCATCCCGGTTTCCCCAAACTGCGCCCGTCGTAATGACCCCGCAGCGCATCTGCATCGAGGCGCTGCGGGAGAAGTACTGCATCGCCGGCGAATCGGAAGCGATCGACGTACAGAGCCGCGTGGCGCGTGCACTTGCTGCGGTCGAAAAGATACCTTCGCAATGGGAGCCTGTCTTCCTCGACGCGCAGATCCGTGGCGTCGTGATGGGCGGCCGAGTGAATTCGTCGGCAGGAACCATGCGTGAGTCGACCTGGATCAATTGCTTTGTGCAACCGATCGCCGATGCGATCTCGCACAGCGACATCGATGGAAGACCCGGCATCTACGTCGCCCTGCAGGAGGCCACCGAGACGATGCGTCGCGGCGGCGGCGTCGGCTACGACTTCTCCCGCTTGCGGCCGCGCGGAGCATTCGTACGCACCACGCAATCGGAAGCGAGCGGGCCCGTTTCCTACATGCGCGTCTTCGATCGCTCGTGCGAGACGGTCGAATCGGCCGGCGCGCGGCGCGGCGCGCAGATGGGCATCCTGCGCATCGATCATCCGGATGTGCTCGAGTTCGTGCGCGCGAAAGGCGAGCGCGGCGAGCTGATCAATTTCAACATGAGCGTCGCGGTCACCAACGACTTCATGCAGCGCCTGCTCGCCAACGACGACTTCGAACTCGTGCACAGCGTGCCGCCGTCGCCGCGGTTGATGTCACCTGGCGTACATCAACGCGCAGATGGCAATTGGGTGTATCGGCGCGTCAGCGCACGCGCTCTGTGGAACGAGATCATGCGATCGACATACGACCACGGCGAACCGGGCATTCTGTTCATCGACCGCGTCAACGCCGACAACAATCTCTACTACTGCGAACGCATCGAAGCGACGAATCCGTGTGCCGAGCAACCCCTGCCTTCTTACGGATGTTGCTGTCTCGGCAGCATCGATCTGACGCGATGCGTCGAAGCGCCGTTCACACCGCACGCGCGGTTCGACTTCGATGGCTTCGCATCGCTCGTCACGACCGCCGTACGTATGCTCGACAACGTGCTCGACGCAACGCCGTGGCCACTGCCGAAGCAACACGAGGAAGCGCGGGCCAAGCGGCGCATCGGCCTCGGCTTCCTCGGCCTTGGAGATGCACTCGTCATGCTTGGCCTACGCTACGATTCCGACGAAGGGCGGGCCCTCGGGCAACGCCTAGCCGCCGCAATGCGCGATCAGGCGTATCGTGTGTCGATCGATCTGGCCGGGGAGAAGGGCGCCTTCCCGTTGTTCGATCAACGTTACGTCGCGTCGAAATTCGTGCAGAGGCTGCCGGAGGCAATCAGGTCCGACCTCGCTCAACGCGGAATCCGCAACAGCCACCTGCTGTCGATCGCGCCAACGGGCACGATCAGTCTCGCGTTCGCGGACAACGCGAGCAACGGCATCGAGCCTGCGTACGCCTGGACGTACGAACGCCGAAAGCGGAATCGCGACGGCGAGTTCGAGACATTCTCCGTAGACGACCACGCGTATCGATTGTTCAGGGAACAGAATGGGAACGCTTCGCTTCCAGCGTCCTTCGTGTCGGCGCTGGAGATATCCGCTCTCGACCACGCGAAGATGGTCGCCGCGGTACAGCCGTTCATCGACTCCGCCATCTCCAAGACCGTGAACATTCCCGCGGACTATCCGTTCGAGCGGTTCCGTGAACTGTATCGAACGGCGTGGGAACTCGGCGCGAAATCGCTGGCGACGTTTCGCCCGAATGCCGTTACAGGATCGATTCTGTCCGCTCCGGCCGAAGTGCCCCACTCGATCGAGGCGGATCGACGCTTTGAACTCACCGCACCTTCGGTAGCGGCGCTCAGCAGTTTGCGCTGGCCGCGGAGGCCGATTTTCGCCGACGGCAACCCCGCGCACTGCTACATGGTGAAACACCCGCATGGTCAGAAATTCGCACTGTTCGTTGGCCACTTCGAAGAAAGTGGCATAGCACATCCGTTCGAAGTGTGGGTGAACGGCATCGAGCAACCGCGGGGATTGAACGCGCTTGCGATCAATCTCAGCTACGACATGTACGCGCGCGACCGAGGCTGGTTGCGGCACAAACTCGACGTGCTGCACGAGTGTGTCGCCGACGACGAAGCGTTCGATCTGCCGATGCCGCCGACGGGCGAGTTACGCCGTGTTCCGAGTCTGGTCGCCGCAATGGCTACGCTCGTGCGCTACCGATGCGAACAGCTTGGTGCGTTCGCGACAATCGACTCGACGCCGGTGCTCGACGCGCTGATGACGCGCGAAGAGCCGCGTACCGGAGTGGACGGAACATTGTCGTGGACCGTCGATGTGTCGAATCAGGCCACCGGCGACCAGTTCATTCTGGGGCTGAAGGAACTGCAGATCGCTTACGGCGGCGCGTTGCAACGACGGCCTTACTCGATCTGGTTATCGGGCGACTATCCAAAGGCACTCGACGGTCTCTGCAAGGCTCTGTCGCTCGACATGCGCGTGATCGATCCCGCATGGATCGCGAAGAAACTGCGCGAGTTGCTGACTTATGCGGAACCAAAGGGCGATTTCTTCGCACCGATTCCCGACCCGCGACCCGATGGCGCGAAGCAACGCGTGTATCCGAGCACAATCGCATATGTCGCAACGCTCGTGCTGCATCGCTTCGCAACGCTCGGCATTCTCAACGCCGAGGGTTTTCCGATTGCGCCGATGGGCCTGATCAGCGATCCGACCGTACGCGACGGCGGTGGCGTAGTCGCCTCACCCATATTCGTGCGCGGACGCCGCTGCGAAGAGTGCGGTTCGACTGCATTGATCCGCGTCGACGGCTGCGATCGCTGCACCGTCTGCGGTGCGATGGGTGTGTGCGGCTGACGCGCGCGCGACGCATATAGCTGAGCTAGAACGTGTCTGTTGATTGTTCCGTAACTTACTGTTATTGAGTCAACTACAAGGACATAGCATCTGACTTCGGGGGAAGGAAAGATGACTCTTCGGGACCTGCAGGGACGGGTATTCAAGCTTGGGGAGGTCCGCTACGTCATAGCCCGGCATCAGCCGGAGACGCAGCGGGTGCGCTGTTACCGCATGGAGGGCAAGCTGGTGTCCATCGCCAAACTGCCGCTGTCGTTCGTGCTGGAACAGGTCACCGACAAGACCACGCTGGAAGAACTCGCGTAGGCGCCGCGCGCGCCAAGCCGCCGGCCTGGCTCCTTCCGCGAGGTGCCACCGTCGATGCGCGTTGGGTGCTCGGTGCGCGTGCGATGCGCGCGTTCGCCGACGGGTTCGTTTCGCTGCTGTTACCGGTCTATCTCCTCGAACTCGGCTTCGGCACGTTCGCAATCGGTTCGATCATTGCGAGCACGCTGCTCGGTTCGGCGGTGCTGACGTTCTGGATTGGCCTCGTCGCTCACAGGTATCAGCGGCGTTCGCTGCTGCGCAACGCCTGCGTACTGATGATCGCCACGGGTGCGGCATTCGCACTATCGACCAACTATTGGCCGCTCTTCATCGTCGCGTTCATCGGCACGATCAACCCGACTGCGGGCGACGTGAGTCTGTTCCTGCCGCTCGAACAGACTGTACTCGCTCAGTCGGTATCACCCGCTGACCGAACCGCTCTGTTCGCCCGCTACAGTCTGGTCGGCACGCTGTTCGGCGGCATGGGTGTGCTGTTGGCATCGCTGCCCGAATGGGTGTCGCACACATGGAGCGTCAATCGCCTCGGCGCTACGCAGTTGATGTTCGCGTTGTACGGCGCGCTCGGGCTCGTTGCGTTGGTTTTCTATTCGCGGCTCTCGCCGGCAGTGGAAGCGCCCACCGCTACACCCGCGGCGCTCGGCCAGTCCAAAGGCATCGTCTACCGCCTCACCATGCTGTTCGCGCTCGATTCGTTCGGTTCCGGTTTCTTCGTCCAGTCGATGCTCGCGCTGTGGCTGTACCAGCGCTTTTCCTTGTCCGTGGCTACCGCTGCGGCGATCTTCTTCTGGGCGAGCATTTGTTCAGCGGTTTCGTTTCTGATCGCAGTGCCGGTTTCCAAGCGATTCGGGCTGATCAACACGATGGTGTTCACGCATCTACCCGCGAACTTCTTCCTGATGGCGCTTCCGTTCGCGCCGAACCTGCCGATTGCGATTGCGCTGCTGCTCGCGCGCGGCCTGCTGCAACAGATGGATGTACCGACGCGCACGTCGTACGTCATGGCCGTAGTTACGCCGGAAGAGCGGCCGGCTGCGGCAAGCGCCACTGCTGTGCCGCGGAGCCTAGCCGCTGCGGTGAGTCCGTTGTTGGCGGGGTATCTCTTCGCGCTGTCGTCGTTCGGATGGCCATTGATCATCGGCGGCGGGCTGAAAGTACTGTACGACGTGCTGCTGCTCGTTCAGTTCCGCCGCGTGCGGCCCGACAACGAAACCTGAGCAGCTCAGCGGTTCGGGCCACGATCCATCGGATACGGCTGCCACCGTTCCAGCTTCGTGCGCGGCAGAACCGTCGGATTGACGCAGCTCATCGGCCATTTGCCCTTCAGCACCAGCGCGACTTCCCGGCCTACACGCCGACGCGTTTCCGGACGCATCCGCGACGTCGCTGAAGCGACGTGCGGCGTAACGATGACGTTAGGCATCTGCAGCAGCGGATTGTCGGCGGAGGGCGGCTCCTGCTCGAGCACGTCGAGCCCGGCCGCTGCGATTTCACCGGAGCGCAGCGCCTTGATGAGCGCCGCTTCGTCGATGGTGGGTCCGCGCCCGGTGTTGACCACGACTGCCGTGCTCTTCATCGCTGAAAAAGCCGATGTGGACAACATGTGTCGTGTCTCGTCGTTCAACGGCGCGTGCATCGATACGTAATCCGACCGCTCGAGCAACTCGCCGAGTGAAACCGGCTCTACGCCCTCGGCGCTGATCGACAGCTCGCTGACGTAAGGATCGTGTGCGATCACGTGCAGGCCGAACGCTTTCGCGCGACGCGCAACGCAACGCGCAACGTTGCCGAACGCGATGAGCCCCAACGTCTGTCCCATCAGGCGCGGCACCACCGACAGCAGCGGCCGACCTTTGAACCAATCGCCCGATCGGACCATCTGATCCATCTGTTTGGTGCGGCGGCCGGCCGCCAACAGCAGCATCATGGCGTGGTCGGCGACCTCCTCGATGAATACGTCGGGCACGTTGGTCACGACGATTCCAGCCGCCGTAGCCGCGTCGACGTCGACCATGTCTACGCCCACGCTGCCAACACCGATCACCACGCAGCGCTCCAAACCCGAGATGATCTGGCTGTCGATCTGAATGCCCCATGAGGTGATGAGTGCGTCTGCATCCGCCGCGCCGGCCAGAAACTCGGCAACCGTTGCACCAGGCACTTCGACTAACTCCGCAACCCGGTCGAGCGCTTCGAGCTCGAGTGCATAACGTTCCGCGATGTTGCCCGCTTTCGCGATGGCCGGCAGTTGAATGGCGACTTTCTTCCGCGTCATGCCGATACCTTTCGAACCGCCGCCTGGAGTTGCGCCACCGCCTCGTCGCGCAAGCCGCGCTTGTAGATCTTGCCGGATGCGATGCGCGGCAATTGCTCCGCGCGGACCCAAACGTGCTCGGGCACCTTGAAGCGCGCGAGGTGCAACGCAACGTGTGCGCGAACGTCGTCCGGCGTAAGGCGCATGTTCGGCTTCACCATCACCACGGCCGCGATCGATTCGCCGAGACGTTCATCCGGCACGCCGAATACCGCGCATTCGGAGACGCACGGGTGGGCGTAGATGGCGGCTTCGACTTCCTGGCAGCCGATGTTCTCGCCGCCGCGGATCACCATGTCTTTCGCGCGATCGGTGATGAACACGAAGTCTTCGCTGTCCATGTGGCCGATGTCGCCTGAGCACACCCAGCCTTCCTTCAACGTTTCCCGTGTCGCATCGGGTTTGTTCCAGTAGCCGCGGAAGTTCTGTGCACCGTGGATCCAGATCTCGCCAGTCTCGCCGCGCGGCACTTCACGGCCGTTAGGGTCGACGACCTTGATGGTGACCATCGGCGGAATCGGGCGGCCGCAGCTGCGACCGCGCTCGAGCAGGTCAGCGCCCGAGATGCTCGTACCCAATCCGTTCGTCTCGGTCATGCCATAGCCGGTGCCGGGCACGCCCGACTTCAGTTCCTTCGCAATCTGACGCGAATGTTCCGGCGCCATTGCGGCGCCACCGCCACCCATCGATTTCAATGATCGCGTGTCGTACTTGTGGAAGTTCGGCGATTGCACCATTTCCCACGACATCGTCGGCACACCGTTGAACGCCGTGACGCGCTCGGCTTCGATCAGGCGCAACGACTCTTCGGGGTCCCATTTGTACATGCCGACCAGCTTCCGACCCGGGCGGAACGACGACATGAATTGCACGTTCAGTCCGGATACGTGAAACAGCGGCACCGTCAGGATCATCGCCGGTGGGAACTCGGGCGATTCTTCCGCCAGCGCCGGATTCAGCTCGACCGCGATCGCTGCGCCGCATTCCCAGCCCATCACTGCATGAATGATGCTGCGATGCGTAGCGAGCACGCCCTTCGGGTGCGCCGTCGACCCCGAAGTGTAGAGAATCGTCGCGTTGGCATCCGGCGCTACCGTCGGCTCGGGCATCTCTTCGCTCGCACCGTCGACGAACTCTTGCCACGCCTGCACGTCAGTGTTCGCTGCGGCAATGTGATCGGCGCGAATCGCGATCAGGTGCAGCTTGCGCGTTGCGCACAGCGGTAGCACCCGTTCGAGGCGTTCGGCGTCCGCAAACAACCACTCGAGTCCGCTGTCGTCGATGCCGTACGCAAGTTCCTCGCCCGACCACCACGCGTTCATCGTCACCGCAACCGCGCCGATCGAGGTGATGCCCATGAACGCGAACAGCCACTCGGGATAGTTGCGCGCCGCGATGCCAACGCGGTCGCCCTGTTTGACGCCGGCGGCGATCAGGCGGTGCGCAACGCGGGCCGCCTGGCGCCACGACGCGTCGAAGGTATAACGCTCGTTCTGGTACACGTAGAAGTCTTTGTCGGCGTGCACAAGGCTCGATCGGTACAGCTCACGCAGATTCGCCGGCGCATTTCTGAAAACCCGGAACGCAACGCCGTCGATCGTCTGCGGAACGACCTCGTACGGTTGACCTGGCGCGGTAACTTTCGCGGACGCGGCGCGAATCGCTTCGATGATCATCGTTGCTGCCTCGGTTGAAGGGCGAAAATTCTGACACGCGTCGACGCACGCGTCACCCAACGGCAAATTGCGGATCGTCACCGACGGTGCCCGGCCCCGTCTGTTGACTTATTGCGGTGGCAAGGCACGCTGCATCTCACGGATTGCGAGCAACGGGGACATCATGCGGGCGAACAAGGCATTGCGGGCGTGGCGAGAGCGGAAAGGAACAGTGGGTGGTTGGCTGTCGATCGGCAATGCCTACACCGCGGAGGTGATGGCGAACCTGGGTTTCGACTGGTTGTGCGTCGATCTGCAGCACGGCCTCATCGACTATCCTGATCTGATCGCGATGTTGCCGGCGATCTCCACCACCGAGACGACGCCGATCGTGCGCGTACCGTGGAACGAGCCGTACGAAATCATGAAGGCGCTCGACGCCGGTGCATATGGCGTGATCGTGCCGATGGTCAACAACCGCGAAGAGGCGCTGCGTGCGGTGACTGCGTGCCGCTATCCCCCGGACGGTTTGCGTTCGTTCGGGCCTATTCGAGCAGCCTTGTACGGCGGTCGCGGCTATTCACTGGAGGCGAATGCCGAGATTGCCTGCATCGTGATGATCGAAACGGCGGAGGCACTCGAGAACCTGCACGACATCGTCACCACGCCAGGCGTCGACGGCGTCTACGTCGGCCCGTCCGACCTTGCTCTCGCTCTCGGCTTGCCCGCAATCGGCGACAACAATCATCCGAAGCACGTCGCCGCCGTCGAACGCATCCGCGTTGCGTGCGCTGAGGCGGGCGTCGCCATCGGCATCCACACGTCGAGCGTCGAATACACTCGCCGCTATCTGGCGGCGGGCTTTCAGTTCGTCACGCTCGGCAGCGACAGCGGCTTCATGGGCCGCGCGGCGAACGAAGACCTGCGCGCCGCGCGCGATACGGCCAAGCGGGATCTCGAAAAGACCGGTTACTGAACTGCCGGAACGGAACCGGAACGTCGAACGGTCTGCCGCACTGCCGCGAGAAGGTCTTCGATTTCGGCTTGTCGAGCACGTGCGCCACACCGAGGTCGCCGATGCGCACCTTATCGGGCTTGTCGGCGCTGCCTGTGATGATGACCACCGACGGCGGTTTCGACGCCGCGCGCGCGAGTTCCGCGAGCCACCCCACACCTAAAGGTCCGAAGTGTTCTGCGTCGAGCCCAGCTCATCCATCATCCGCGCGAAACTGTTTGCTTCTATCACGTGACCGTCGGACAGCCTGCTGATGAACACGGCACAGGGCTGTTCAGCGCGAACGCTTGCGGGATCGCCCGCGTCGTCGTCAACTACGAGAGCGCTCGACATTTGACCCCGAGCGTTGGCCACGGGAGTGTGACTTACGGAAGGCCCCCAAGTGCCGCATACTAGTGATGCGTCGCGGAGGTTCTCTATGTATTTTGCGCAACAGTCGCGCCGTCGATGAGCGAGACGCTCACCGCACTGGTGCTGGCGGGTCTCGTCGGGATCGTCCTTTCAGGGTTGTTCTTCTTCACGTTGCTGGGCCGCAGAACCCGCGCCGCGTTTCAGGACGGCCTTCAACGTCAGGCCGAACGCGCGAATGCCGATCAGCAGTTGTTGGAAGAGCGGCTCGACGCGAAGGGGCGTGACAACGTCCGTCTCGATCAGGCGCTGAAGGCGTCGGCGCAAGCCCTTGCAGTCAGCGAAGAAGAAAACCGGCGTCTGCTCGCCGAGAACGCGGCGCTGTTTGCGCGGCTCGAAGAAACGACACGCGCGTTCGCCGAGAAGGAAGCGCTGTTCAAGGAAACCGGCGCGTCGCTGAAGCAGGAATTCCAGCTGCTCGCCAACAGAATCTTCGAGGAGCAGGGGCAGTCTTTCGCGCGCAACAACCGCGCCCAGATAGACGGACTGCTGACGCCGTTCCGCGAGCAGATCAGCGAGTTCAAGCAGCGCGTCGAACAGGTTTATCACACCGAGTCGAAGGACCGGGCCTCGCTGCTGACCGAAGTGCGCAACCTGCACCGCGCGAGCGACAAGATCAATCAGGAAGCCGAGAACCTGGCGAAGGCGTTGAAAGGCGACAAGCGCCTTCAGGGCAACTGGGGTGAGCTCGTACTGGAACGCGTGCTGGACGAATCGGGGCTGCGCAAAGACCACGAGTACACGCTGCAGGCAACGCGACGCACCGAAGACGGCGACGCAAAACGTCCGGACGTCATCATCCATCTGCCGGACGACAAGGACATCATCGTCGACTCGAAGGTGTCGCTCGCCGCATACGAACGCGCCGTGGCCGCGGAAGACGACGGGGCGCGCGAGAATTTTCTGCGGCAACACGTCAATGATCTGCGGGCGCAGGTCAAACGGCTGTCCGAACAGGAATACGACCGGCTGCTCGGCGTGCGGTCGCTGGACTTCGTGCTGCTGTTCGTGCCGATCGAGTCGGCTTTCATGCTGGCGATGGATTACGACCAGGGATTGTTCACCGAGGCGTTCAACAAACGCATCGTCATCGTCAGCCCGACCACGCTGCTGATGACGCTGCGGATCATCCACAACGTGTGGCGTTACGAGAAACAGACGAAGAATGCGCAGGAGATCGCGCGCCGCGCCGGTGCGCTGTACGACAAATTGCGGCTCGTGATGGAAGATATGGCGAAGCTCGGGTCGCTGCTGCGCACCGCCGACGAGAGCTATCAGACCGCGATGCTGAAGCTCGCGAGCGGGAAGGGCAACCTGGTGCGGCAAGTCGAACACTTCCGCGAGTTGGGCGCCAGCGTGCGCCGGCCGTTCCCACGGGAGTTGCTCGATACCGCTGAAGACGCGTCCGAACTCGACCCGCTCGACGCGGTGGCCGAATTGACGCTGCCGGACGAGTTGCCGGAAGACCCGGACGCCTGATCGCTATTCCTGAATGCCACCCCGCGTCAGATTCTGCGGATCGAGCAGACGGGCGAGGTCTTTCCGGTCGAGATCGGTCATCTCGGCGGCCACGTCGATCACCGCTCTGCCTTCCTTATAAGCTCGCTTCGCGATTTCGGCCGCTTTCTGGTATCCGATGATCGGATTGAGCGCCGTCACCAGAATCGGGTTTCGCGCGAGCGCGCGATCGATGTTGTCCTGTCGCACGCTGAAGCCGCTGATTGCGTCGTCGGCCAGCAGGCGCGAAACGTTCGCGAGCAGTTCGATGCTCTGAAGCAGATTCAATGCGATGACCGGCAGCATCACGTTCAACTGGAAGTTGCCGGATTGGCCCGCGATCGTGATGGTGGTGTCGTTGCCGATGACCTGCGCCGCAACCATCGTCGCCGCTTCCGGAATCACCGGGTTCACTTTGCCCGGCATGATGCTGCTGCCCGGTTGGAGGGCAGTCAGTTCGATTTCGCCCAAACCGGCGAGTGGGCCGCTGTTCATCCACCGCAGATCGTTCGCAATCTTCATGATGCTGACGGCGACCACTTTCAGCTGGCCCGATAGTTCCACCGCCGTGTCCTGCGACGACAGCGATTCGAAGAAGTCGGCGTTCGGGCGCAGCGTCAGCCCGGTTTCTTTCGACAACTGTGCCGCGATGCGCGTGGCGAACTCCGGATGCGCGTTGATGCCGGTGCCAACGGCGGTGCCCCCTTGCGGCAGGGCGTGCAATCGCGTCTGCACCGACCGAATGCGGGCGATGCCGCTGCGAATCTGCGAGGCCCAGCCCCCGAGTTCCTGACCCAGCGTGATCGGCATCGCATCCATGAGGTGCGTACGGCCGGTCTTTGCAACGCCGCTGACTGCGGCGGCTTTCCCTTCGATCGCTTCGGCGAGATACGTCAGGGCCGGCAACAGGGATTCCGAGACTGCGAGAGCCGCCGACAGGTGGATGGCAGTGGGAATGACGTCGTTCGAACTCTGGCTCATGTTCACGTGGTCGTTCGGATTGACCGCGGTGTCGGCTGTTCGGGAGGCGAGCGTCGCCAGCACTTCGTTCGCATTCATATTGGTGCTGGTGCCGGACCCGGTCTGGAACACGTCGATCGGAAATTGATCATCGTGAACACCACTGCGCACCGCTTCCACGGCTGTCTGGATGGCATCCGCGATCCGCCGGTCCAACAGTCCGAGTTCCACGTTCACCCGCGCGGCTGCGCCCTTGATCTGACACACCGCATGGACGAACCGGGGCGGCATAGGCAGGCCGGAGATCGGGAAGTTCTCCACAGCGCGCTGGGTCTGCGCCGCATATAGCGCATCCGCCGGTACCTCCATCTCGCCCATGCTGTCCTTTTCGATGCGCGTCTTCTTTGTGGCCACCGCCGGCTCCATTGTTTTGCAGGGCGCCAAATTTAGACCAGCGGCCCGGCGAAGAACAGCCTTGGCCGGGCTGGAACAGCGCGGATTCGCGCACGCGCCAGTTCTGCGTTTGCGCCTTAAGACGCCCGTTGGAGGATCGGCGCGCAAAACGAGACAGCGGTCACAGAACGTCTGATGCGGCGTGGTGCCGCACCGGATAGAGGCGTTGATCTGTAACTCATGTCTTACCAAAACGTACATGGGTTTCACAGAACATCCGGTCATGTCCGGGGTTAAATGCAGGTCGCGAGAAAGGACATCCAGGACACTCAACGAGGGATATGCGATGCTGGTTTTAACCCGGCGTGCTGGCGAGTCGATCATGATCGACAATGACATCGAGCTGAAGGTGCTCAAGATTCGGGGTAGCCAGGTTCATCTGGGCATCGACGCTCCCAAGCGTGCTGCAGTACACCGAAAAGAAGTGTGGTTGCGCATTCAAGACGAACACGCCAACCCGGAACCGCCCCAGATTTCCCACGCGACGAACGAATAGAACTCGAAGACGCCGGTGCCAAACCGGCGCGTCATTCGCCCGACTCCAGTCCCTTCTCGTGCAAGACAATGTCGATGAACGCCGGCGTCTCGCAGATGGCGTAAGGCCGGATGTGGCGTTCATCGAGAGCGTGTCGCCAGGGACGCACGTCCTCCAATTGTTCCCGTCGTAGCGTGTCGTCCCCGGGTTTCAGCATCAGGCTGTCGAGCGCAGTGAAAATCGGGCTCACCGGATGCAGCGCGTCGAAGTGGACGCGGCTTTCCCAGCTGCCTTTATGAAACTCCTCCACATCGATCTCGCGTATGGCCGCCCAATGGACCAACTCGAGGGGAGATCCCGTCGCCAGAATCAACGGCAGCACCGCGCCTTGATCCTGCGCGGCCTGCAACAACTCTTCAGCCATCAGCCACGGATGATGATCGCGGTACGCGCCGCGCCCGCCGTTGTCGAGGATTGCGGTCAGGGCCTTTGCGGATACGTTGACCGCGATGCAGTACGGATATGGGTTCATCGCTGGTCGGAGATTGCATTCATTAGCCGAGGTGAATGATCCACAGTTGGACGGATACTGTAAATGTATACATGTCTATCCCTATAATGCCGCGGCTCTTTTCGATTTGCCGAACCAACGTGCCCGTACTACACCCGAACGTCCCGCCACCGCCACATTATTACGCCGACAACCTGGCGAGGTTGCTGAGCGCGGTGTCGTCGCAGTATAGCGACCTCCTTTTGGACCGAGAACGCGACTACCTGCGTCGCGTGTTCGGTTTGTCCGTAGATGCGCACCGACTTTACGCGCGACTGTTGACCCGCCGCGGCCCGCTGGTGCGAATCGATTCGCTCGGCTACCGCGAAGTATCGGATCTCGATCGCGCATTAGCGGAATTGATGCGCAGCTCGCTCGTCGAACTCAATCCGGCGACGCCTGCCGACCAGATTCTCGACGTTCTCACACGCGATGAGCTCGCCGAACTGTTTCCGCACGCGCGTGCACGCGGCCTGCGTAAAGGCACGCAGGTCGTTCGCATATCGGCGCGTTATCCCGATCGGCGCACGCGTGAAATCGTTGGCGCGAAGTTTCCGGTGTGCCGCGTGTGCGATCTCGACATTGTCGCCATCGCGCAGATTCTGTTCTTCGGCGATTCGCACACCGACCTCAGCACGTTCGTGCTGGAGGACCTCGGCATGCTGCGCTTCGAGACGTATCCGCTCGACGCGCGCCATCGTCAGTTTGGTGAGCGCAGCGAACTCGACGATTTCCTCGAGATGCGCGCGCTGCGAGGCACGCTTCATGCTCTCGAATCTTCGTGGGATCGGGCGGTCGCCCTGGAAGTGCTGGAGGCGCTCTGGCGACGGCGCGCGCGTCGCCTGCTCGAACGAGTGCGTGCCGATCTCGTCAACCGGCTCGGACGCAGCGCCGAACGGGCGCGCGACTACGAGATCGCACTGAGCGCGTACGGGCGAACGTCGCGCGCGCCGGGGCGCGAACGGCGTGCGCGTCTTCTGAACAAACTGGGCGATGCGGCAGCAACGCAGGCGGTACTGGAGCAGATCGAGTGCGCTCCGTTGAGTGCGGGAGAACGGTTCTTTGCGCAGCAGTTTCGCCAAGGACGCAACCGCAGACTGCGCTGCATTCCGGAGCAGGTGCTGCGGCTGCCGGACGCGCCCCCGAACGTTTCCGTGGAAAGCGCCGCGCTCGACGCGCTGACGCGCGATGGAGGCGCCGGTCGGCATCTGGAGAACCGGTTGCCGCTCGGCATGCTGGGGCTTGCATTCTGGGATGTGATCTTCTCGCCCATCGAAGCCGCGTTCGTGAATCCATATCAGAATCGGCCGGCCGACCTGTACTGGTCGGATTTCCGCCGCGCCAGAGCGCCTCTGATCGATGCGCGCCTGCGAACGCTTCGCGAGCCCGATGCGGTGGCGCGCGAGGTGCGCGCTGCGGCGCAGACGAAGCGGGGCGTGAACAGCGCACTGGTCGATTGGCGCGCTTTCGATTCGCAGTTCGTCGAATGCGCGACGACGGCGGTACCCGGCGCGATCTGGACTGCGATATTCGACTACATGCTCGACGACATCGAACAGACGCGCACCGGATTCCCCGACCTGGCGCTGTTCTTCGCACCGGGTCGTTTTCAGTTCGTCGAAGTCAAAGGGCCAGGGGACCAACTACGGCGGGAACAGCGCTTGTGGTTCGAGTTCTTCGCGCGCACCGGCGTACCCGCGTACGTGCTTTGGATGGAGTGGTAAGTGGCGACGCGGCTGAGAATTGCTGTGCGCTCGCTCGCGCAATTGACGTGCCGCACCGGCGACATCCACTTCCGCTACGACGAATCAACGGAAGGCGCGGAGGGAATCGAAGCACAGAAGGTCATCCAGCGTACGCGCCCGTCGACATACGAGCGCGAGGCCGTGGTCAAGACTGTGTGGCGCGACGACGACGTCGAACTGGAATTGACCGGACGCGCCGACGGATGGGATCCGCACGAAGGAACGGTGGAAGAGTTCAAGACGTCGCGCATGGATCCCCAGCGTCTCTTCACGCATGCGGGCAGCGTACATTTCGGCCAACTCCGGCTCTACGCCGCGCTGCTGGCGCGCAGCCAGATTCGCGTGCTGCCGTGGCGCCTGAGGCTGTTGTACTGCGATCCGGACACGCGCGCGGTCACACCGTTCGAAGAAGAGATGGACACGTCCGCGCTCGAGGCGTTCCTGCAGCAATGCTGCGCGCGCCTGGCAGGGTGGCTGCGAGAACTGGAGGTGCACCGGCAACGTCGCAACGGGCGCCTTGCGCATCTCGCGTTCCCATTCCGGAATTTCCGTCCCGCGCAACGCGCGCTCTCGGCGGAGATTTACCGAACCGTACGCGACGGCGGCGCATTGCTGTTCGAAGCGCCGACGGGAAGCGGGAAGACCATGAGCGCATTGTTCCCGTCGCTGATCGCGATGGGGCGGGGCAGCACCGATCGCGTGGTCTTTCTCAGTTCCAAAGCGACCGGGCAGGCCACGGCCGAGACCGCCATCAAGCTGCTCAACGTAGATGACGTCGTACGTCGCCTCACCGTGACCGCGAAGGCCAAGATCTGCTTCATGCCCGAGCCGGTCTGCGACCCTGCAATCTGCAGTTACGCACGCGGTTACTACGATCGCAGCGACGCCGCGGTAGCAGAGTTGCTTGCCGTCGGCACCATGACACGCGCCGCCATCGAGACAGTCGCGCGGACGCACCACGTGTGTCCGTTCGAACTGTCGCTCGACGCCGCGGTGTGGTCCGACATCGTGATCTGCGATTACAACTACGTCTTCGACCCGGTCGTTCGGCTCAAGCGCCTCGCCGGCATCACGGCAGATCGCATCGCGCTGCTGATCGACGAAGCGCATCAGCTCGCCGAGCGCGTTCGCGATGCATTGTCCACCGTGTTCGCGCGAGACGCGATCTCACGCGCCCTTGGAGAATTGTCGGGAGACGCCGCGAAGTGCGCCGCCGCGCTCGATCGCCGCATTCTCGAGCTGCGCCGCCAAACCACGCGCGCGCACGATCTCGATCGCGACGCGTTCGAGTGCCGCCTCGATCTTCCCGAGTCGTTGCTGCGTGCAGCCGAGAAATTGCTCTCGGCGCTGACCACCGATATCGACTCGCGTTCCAACGACGGCACCGTCACGGAACTCGTGTTTGCACTGCTTCGCCTGCTGCGCGCGGCGGCGTGGTACGACGCGAGCCACTTCGCCGTGTTCCTGCGAGGTCGCGGGAGCGCGATCGAACTCGACGTGCGTTGTCTCGACGCGAGCGCAGCGATCGCCGAAACCTTGGGCGAATACCGCGCGCATGTACGCTTCTCGGCAACGGTTTCGCCATTCGAAATGACCGGACGCGCGCACGGCCTGCCGGATGCGCACACACTGCGCCTGCCATCGCCGTTTCCGGAAGAACGGCTCGGCGTGTTCGTGGTGCCCGACGTCAGCACGCTCTTTCGACAACGCGAAGCTACGCTGCCTGCGCTCGCGCGTGTCATCGAGGCGGTGGTCGCCGCGCGGCCAGGCAGCTATCTCGTCGCGTTGCCGTCGTTCGACTATCTCGATCGAGTGGCGGACTACTACGGGGCGCAGTACCCACATCGCGAAGCGATACGTCAATCGCGCGGTATGGCGGAGGAGGCCCGCGAGGAATTCGTCGAAGCGTATCGAAGCTGTAACCGGCAGATCGTCGGGTTTGCCGTACTCGGCGGTCTGTTCACTGAATCCATAGACCTTCCAGCCGGTGCGCTGGTCGGCATTGTCGTCGTGGGTATCGGTCTGCCGCCACCGACGCTCGAACGCAACGAAATGGCCGAATGCTATGGCGAGCCGTTCGGTCGCGCGCTCGCGTACGAGCAACCGGCGATGACGCGGGTGATTCAAGCGGCGGGGCGGCTCATCCGTCGCGAGAGCGACCGTGGCGTGGTGTGTCTGATCGACCACCGGTTCCTGGCGCAGGAGTATCGCGAATATCTGCCGCGCCATTGGCGGCCTCTCAGAGCAACCAGCCGGCAGCTGCCGGAGGCACTCGTTGAATTCTGGAGTTCATCGGACGCAATCGCGTAGTTGCCGCGCGCTTGCGTTCTACGGGAACAGTCCGCTCCACAGCATCCGAATCGAGACGACTATCAACAGCGCTCCGAACGCGCGGCGCAGCGGCAGCGGTTGCAGTCCGTGCGCGAGCCGCACACCGATCGGGGCGCACACGATCGTAGTGCAGACGATCGCAACGAGGCCTGGCATGTACACATAGCCGAGCAATCCCTCTCCGAAGCTCGTAACGCCCAGCCCGCGCGTCACATATCCCAACGACCCAGCTATGGCGATCGGAAAGCCGAGCACGCTCGCCGTTGCAGTGGCCCTGTGTACCGGCACATTGAAGTAGACGAGCGTCGGCACGACCACGTTGCCGCCACCGATTCCGGCAATGCCCGAAACGAGACCTGCCAGCCCGGCGATACCGGCCGATGCAATGCGACCCGGCAGTACGCGATGCGGCGACGGCTTCCAGTTGGTCAGCATCACGATC
>DATJGR010000080.1:0-8902 GCA_035494855.1 Pseudomonadales bacterium
CAATTCGTGATAGTCGAACTGTCCTTCGATGAAGTTCCGTTGCGACTCCACCGCATAACGACTCACGGCCGGATCCTGATTGCCCCAGATGAACAGGATCGGCAACCGCACCTTGGGCGCCGGGGCCACGCTGAATCCGGATGGCGCCCGATACCAGTTCAGCGCCGCCGTCAGCGCGCCCGGTTCGGAGAATACGGCGTGGTACTCGGCGCGCTGCGTCGGCGACATTTCTCCATACATCGCGTCGTCCATCAGCTTCAGATGGTTGAACGTGAACACGGCCTCCGGCAACAGCGGTGCGCGGAAGAACTGCATGTAGCGACTGCGCTGTTGCTGGTCGGCGTCATGCTCGAGCGCGTCGCTGAAGGCCGCGATATGCGGAATCGACAGGCTCGTCCACGAGCGCAGCAGTTCCGGTTTGGCCATCACCGCCGCCCAACCGACCGCGGCACCCCAGTCGTGCCCAACGAGATGGAACTGCTGCATGCCGGTTGCCTGCGCCACCGCGAACACGTCTTCGACCAATTGCGGAATCGAGTATGCGTCGAGCGCTTCGGGACGCGCGCCGGGCGAGTAGCCGCGCTGATCGAACGCCACCACGCGAAACCCCTGATCAGAGAGCAGCTCGATGAGCGGTACCCACATCGCCGAGGTTTCCGGGAACCCGTGCAGGAGCACCACGCCGGGACCGGTATTGTCGAGACCGGCGACGCGCGCGCGGAATTCCATCCCATTGGCGGCGATTCGAACCAGGCCGGTGTGCGTATTCGCATCGAGCAGCGGCAGCGTCGCGGTCTCCGCGCGATGCTTGTGATTCCAGTCCAACGAAAGCGCGCTGCCGCCCGCGAGCACGGCTATGATGATCACGGTGGCCACGATCAGAAGAATGATGAGAGCTCGAAGTAAACGCACGCGCGCTCCGCAAACTGGGGATCGGCGTTAGCGTAACGGCGGGACGGGAGGACTTCCATGCAATTCAAAGCGCTTGCGATCGACCTCGACGGCACCTTGCTCGTCGGCGAAAGAATCCCGTGGGACAACGTGGTCGCGGTGCGCGCGGCGCGAGATGCCGGGCTGAAGATCATCATCGCGACGGCGCGCTGGCATCACATGGCGCAGCGTATCGCGAACGAACTCGGCATCAACGGACCGATGATCGCGTGTTCGGGTGCGCAGGTGCATCTGGCCGCCGAAGACCGCGACATCTTCGATCAACGTCTGCCCGCTGATTTCGTGACCGACCTGTACCGGATCTGCGATGCCGAGCGTTGCGTGGCCACCGTCACGGTCGCCGACCGCGTGCTGCTGAAACTCGACGGCGAACCGGATCGCAAACTGATGATGCCGGAGATGAGCTGGGTGCGGCAGCTCGAAGGCGCCGCGGATTCGTTGCCGCGCGTTGCGGCAATTCAGGGCGGCCGCGTCAACGCGCGCATTCGCGAAGAACTCGAGCCGCGCTACCGCGACCGGGTGCACTTCTTCGATTCGATCGGTCCCACCGGGAAGATCATTCTGACCATCACCGCGTCCACCGCGAGCAAGGGCGCGGCGTTACAGGCGGCGTGCGCGCATCTCGGCCTGCAAACGTGCGACGTCGTCGCGTTCGGCGACGCCGAGAACGACATCGAGATGTTTCGTGTGGCCGGCGCGTCGGTTGCAATGGGTCAGGCAGACGACGACGTCAAAGCGATGGCCACGGCAGTGACGCTGCGCAACGACGAAGCAGGCGTCGCGCGCGCCATAGAGCGCCTGTTAGCCGACGGGCGCGTTTAGGGTCGCCAGTTGGAGGCCGCGGCCGCCGGCCCGTGTTGCTGCACGCGCTCGTGCACCGAATTCAGCGCGTCGTAGATCGTTTTCGTCGCGTCCGGCACCGACGTTCCCGGGGTCAGGCGAATCGCTGGTTGAAAGTGTGCGCCGCCCGGCCCCGGCGTAATGTTGCGCGACCCTTTCGGACGCAGCTTGTTCAGGCCGACCAGATAGATCGGCACCACCGGCACGTTCAGTTCCGTCGCGAGTATCGACACACCATGGCGGAACTTCGCCATCTTGCGGCTCGTCGAGCGCGTTCCCTCCGGGAAGATGACGAGATTGGCGCCGTTCTTGATGAGCCACTTCGGATAGTCGAGCGCGCGCGATCCGCCGCCGCGTTGAATCGGGAAGGATCCCATCACAAGCGACTGATACCAGGGCTGCATGACGAGTTCGGGTCGACCGGTAACGAACCATCGATCTGCGGCGGCGCCCATATAGATGTTCCATTTCACGCGCTGCGGTAACGCATGAAACAGCACCAGCGCATCGAGGTGACTCGTGTGATTGCCGACGACGATGCAGGGTCCCCGAATGCCGTTGAAGTGTTCGCGACCCGTGACCGTCAGCGGTTTGCACGCCTGCCACACATAGCGCGAAATACCGTGCCACCGCATCGCCGCGCGGGCTAGTTTCGCCCACCAGCGTATCTGCCATTCATGTGGTCCGACCGTACCCGCCGCGCCGCTGATCAAGCGTTGGAACAGCTCCAGGTCGATGGCCGGCAGCAGCTTCGTGTCGACGGCGTCGGTCAGTTCCTGATTCAGCGTCGCGTGGTAGGCGCGGAAGTTGTCCGACGCTTCGAAGATCGTGCAGTGATCCCACTCGCCGAGGATGTGGAACTCGCTGAGTACTTTTGCCTCACGCGCCTCGAGCGCTTTGCGTAGCGCCAGCAGGCTCGTCGGATCGGCCGAGATGTCGCGCATCGTCTCGCTCGAGAAACGCGACAGCATCACGTAGTTGGGCATCGTGAGTCCCGTCAGCTGTTCGAACGATCGGTGGTTCAGGCGCCGCCGGGGCTCTTGCCGAGCAGCATGTCGACGAACTGCGCAACCGGCATGGCCGGCATCGTGGTGACCTTGATGGTGCCGCGGGCGCCCAGTTCCATCGCAATGCGCGCCATGACTTCGTTGGTGGGCGCTTCGATGATGTTGACGAAGTCGTAGCCGCCGAGCACCGCATATTGACTCGTGACGCGCGCGCCCATCGACTCGACTTCCTTGTTCACTTCGCCCAGACGCTCGGGACGCTCCTTCAACGTCTTGCGTCCTTCGTCGGTCAGATTACTGAACATGATGTACGTAGCCATGTCTTTCCCCTCTCGTTGTCATCGACTGTACGCGCATCGTCGGATGTCGTCATCCGCTGTACCGTCCGGATCGTCGAGACTACCATCGGCTCTTTTCATGCGGATGATGGCGATGAAAGCAGCGGTGTACTCCGGTCCGGGTTCGCTCAATATCGTCGATCGTAAAGTGCCCGAACCGGCCACCGGGTGGGTGCGCATCGGCGTGACTGCCGTAGGAATCTGCGGCAGCGATCTGCACATTTTCGGCGGCATGTTGGGCGACATCACCGGATTGCAGCCTGGTCACGAAGTGGCAGGCGTGATCGATGCAGTGGGCGAAGGCGTAACGCTCATGACTGGAATGAACGTCGCGCTTGAACCGATCACGGCGTGCGGCAATTGCCATCAATGCGCGACCGGGCATCGCAATCGTTGTGCAAAACACAGGTTGTTCGGCGTTACCGCGCGCGGCGGTATGGCGGAGTACCTCAGCGTTCCGGCCGAGTGTCTGCATGCGTTGCCGGCAGATCTGAACAGCAACGTTGCCGCGCTGGCCGAACCGATGGCCGTTTGCGTCCGCGGCGCAAGGCGGGCGCGCATCGCATTGGGCGATCGCGTAGCAGTGCTCGGCGGTGGCACCATAGGATTGTTGTCGGCGCTAGCGGCGCGTGAGTCCGGCGCGCGCGAAGTCTTCGTCACCGCGCGCTATCCGCACCAGCGTGCGCTGGCGCAGTCGCTCGGCGTCACGCGTGCGTTCGCAACCATCGAAGAGATGATCGATGCGATCGGTCCCGAGTCGATGGACGTGGTCATCGAAACGGTCGGCGGCAAATCGGATGCGCTGACGGAGGCGGTGAGCGTGGTCGCGCGCGGCGGCACGATTGCGATGTTGGGCGTGTTCGACGGCTCGCCGAGAATTCCTGGATTGCCGTTTGCCGATCGCGAACTGACGCTGGTCGGATCGTATTGCTACGGGCGCGACTCGAGGATCGGCGATTTCGCGTATGCGACCGAGCTGTTGTCGAAGCATCGATCGCAGTTGCCCGAACTCGTCACGCACAAGTTCAAACTCGACGAAGTGTCGCGCGCGTTCGAGGTGGCCGCCGATAAGAAATCCGGCTCGATCAAGGTTCAGATCGAACCCTGAGCAAACGCGCGTTTCAGCTCTCGGTAACGTAGCGTCCCGGCGCCGGATAGATCGCCGGATGATTGTTCGAGCCGAGCACACGGGGTGCCGGCACGCGATCGCCCGAGTGCTCCGCGAGCTGCCGGAACCGCTTCGGGATTTCCCACTAACGAGTTCATTGGAGCGGCGAGGTCTTTCATGATGTCGAGCATGAAGCGCGCGCGTTCGCGTTCAAGATCGTCGAAGTTGGATCGCTCGAGCCATTGGTCCACCGAACGCCCCCACGCCAGGTAACCTTGCCCCATGCGGCGGAAGATCGGATTGTCTCGCCACGAATCGTCCTTGAAGCGGGCGTCGTTGTGGGCGGGCTCGATTTCGCTGCTGCCGAACTTGATACCGACCAGATCGCGCAGTCTGCCCAAGCGCACAGGCGCAGGCAATCGAACTCGTCAGGCGTGCCGCTTCCGCGGTTGATTCAGGCGCTCGGCGACGATTCTGAAGACCTGCGCATTGACGCCGAGGCCTACGTGCGAACTCTGCACTTCGACGTGCTCGACGTCGGGATTCGTATCGTCGATCGCGGCGGGCCACGACACCACGCCGTCGGTCTTGCTGTAGAGCGCCGTCACTGGCACACGAATCGGCGTGCGTTCGCGCTGTTTGATCAACTGCTGGATCTGCGCTTCGGTCATTCCGGTGCTCGCCTGCATCAGACGCCCGATGCTGGTCGCACTCGGCCCGCCTTTCACGGGCGAGCCGAGCGTGATGACCTGCCGCACCAGGTCCGGACGGGCGCGTGCGATTTCGCGTGCGATGGTTCCACCGCGACTCCACCCGACCAGGTTGATGCGTTGACCGTGTCCTTTATTCAGCGTCACCGCACGTTCGACGAGCCGCTCGATCAACGGTTGGCCCGGGCCGGTATTGCGCCCGAGTCCCCATCCCGTCACAGCGTAGCCGATGTCTTCGAGAAAACGGCGCAGCACCCACGTCGACGTGTCGTTCGCCATGAATCCGGGCAGAACGATGACCGGCCGCTCTTCGCCGGGCGCCGCACTCAGGCGCAGCAGCGGCAGCATCAGCAGCAGTGAGGCGAACTCGACGCCGGCGCGCGCCTCGAGAAACTGGTACAGAGTCGGCGGCGGCGCGATTGGAGTTCGTTCGTTGCTCATGCGGCCGACGATACCCAATCGCTCGCAGATTGTCCGCAAGTGACAAGTGTCCGCACGGGACAAATGTCCGCAGGGGACAAATGTCCGCAAGGGACAAACGTCCGCAGGCGACCGTGGTCCGGAAGTCGGGCAATACGTGGAATGCGCGAGTGACATCGACGTCCACCGGGTCGATACTGCCCCTCGATTCGACGGGGAGGAAGGGTCGAATCGGGGGCCGGGTCCTAACATAAAACTGAACCGGACTTCAGCATCATGAAGAAGGACAACGTACCGATTAATCTCGGGCCGATCGCCGACGTTTGGACGCTGGTCAGCGCGTTCACCGATGCGATGAACCTACGCCACCTGCGAAGCGAACTTTATGGGGAATCGGCTCATCTGGTGCCGCCTCGCTCGAGCGACCATCAAGTCGCCAAGCAAGCAGCGTCGTTCGATCCTCGTCTCGCGTACATTGGGCTGCAACGTGCGTACATCGACGTGCCGGTTCAGTACCCGCGCGCGAAGATCGATGTAGGCGCGTAGCAGATCGTCGCGAAGCATTGCGACATCCGGCACCGTCCGCGCGCACGCGGTGATGCCGATGTCGAAGTGTTCCGCAAAACTCTGCACGGCGATGTCGACCGCGACGCCATGCGCCGGAATCGATACCGGAAAGTGCGTCGCCACGCGCGCATCACACAGATCGACGATCCCCGTCGCGCTTGGAACAGGCCGATTGGTCAATACGTGTAGCGGGGCTCGGCGCCAAAGTCCCATAGCAGGGCGGTGCCGCCCATCATTGCCACCACGCCGACGAGCGCGATCGCAACCACTGCGCTCGCGAACAGAAAGCCGCGTTCGACCGGAATGTCCATCACGATCGGAACACCGAGATAGAGCAGATAGAGGCAGTGGCATGCGATGGCCATGCCGATCGCGATGTCGAGCCAGAGCGACGGATGCAGGCCGAGCAGACCGGCGATGAAGTACGGCATGGCGGTGTACGTGGCGATCGCGACGCCGCGCGCGAAGGTTGAGTGCGAAGCCGCGTAAGTGGCGGCCATCCAGTGAATCATGTAGCCGAGGAACGCCACACCCGCGAGCATCGAGAGATAGAACAGCGTGCAGATCTTGAGCGCGCTGTCGGGTGCGATCTTCAGCACGGGCTCTTCTCCCAGCTGCCAGCCGACGTGTGTCACGCCGTAGTACCAGCAGAGGGCCGGTACGAGGGCCCAGAGCGCGGTGTGCGTCAGCAGCAGGCGCGCGGCCGACGGCGTCGAGCGGCCGATGTCGATCCATGCGCGGGTGGGGCGGAGCAGAATGGCGAGCGAATAGGGCTTCATCGGTGCTTCCTCAACGTGTCGGCGTCAGCGGCGTCGGCGCGCGGGTCTTCGAACAAGGCGGCTCGGCCGTTCCGTTCGAGGTCGTCGAACTGACCGGTATCGACCGCGCGAAAGAACACCATTGCGGCACCGATCACGATCAACGCGGACAATGGGATCAACATCATGAGAATTTCCATCAACGCACCTCGACGCGCGCGTCAGCGCGACTGAGCCGTAAAGCGTTCAACGTCACGCCGAGCGAACTCGCCGACATGCCGAGGGCGGCGAGCCACGGCGGCACCCAACCCGCTGCTGCGAGCGGGATCGCGATCAGGTTGTACGCGGCAGCCCAACCGAGGTTCTGTCGAATCACGCGACGCGTCGCGCGCGCAACCACGATGGCGCGCGCGATGCCGCCGATGCCGGCGGCGAGCAGCACTGCGTCGCTGTGCGAGCGCGCGAGGTCGGTTCCGTCGGCTGGCGCGATGGACACCGCGGCTGCAGCCAGGCCCGGCACGTCGTTGATGCCGTCGCCGACCATCGCGACGTCTACGCCGCGATCGCGCAGCGCACATACCCGTGCGAGTTTCGCTTCCGGCGTCACTTGGGCGGCGTAAGGAATACCGAGCGTTTCGGCGACTGCGCGCGCCGGCTCTTTCCGGTCGCCGGTCGAGATTTCCGCGTCGACACCCAGCTTTGCGAGTGCGGCGATCGTTGCCCGCGCGTCGTCGCGCAGCGCGGTTCTTACGGCGAACTCGGCCACCACCCGCTCGCCGTTCGACTCGTCCTCGGCCAGATAGAACGTCGACAGTTCCGGATGCACCGGCGTCTGCGTCGCGCCGCAGTATTCCGCGCTGCCCAGGCGATAGCGAACGCCGTCCACGCGACCTTCGATGCCCTTGCCGCGCGCGACGTGCACGTCGCCAACCACGGATACTCCGACCGGCGCGTCCGACAACGCCACGCCGAGCGGATGGTTCGAACGGGTCTCGAGGGCGCGTGCGATCGCGATCGCGCGGGCGGCTTCGAACCCGTCGAACGTGCTGACCGCTGCGAGTTCCGGCGCATCGCCGGTCAATGTGCCGGTTTTGTCGAAGATCACGCGACGGATGCGCGCGAGGCGTTCCAGCACGTGCGCGCGCGTGATCAGAAAACCGCGACGGCGCAGCGTCAACGTCGCAACGGTGATCGCCGTAGGGGTGGCTAACGACAGCGCGCAGGGGCACGAGACCACGAGCACGGCGATCGCCGCGGACAAGGCTTTGGACGGATCCGAAATGTACCAGAACACGAACGTTGCCAGGGCGATGGCGAGCACCGCGGCGACGAAGTGCCGCGCGATCGCATCGGCCTGCACCGCGACGGCCGGTTTGTCGAGTGCTGCGCGTTGCGCGAGCCGGTGGATGTCTGCAACGCGTGTTTGCGCGGGGGCTGCTGCTGCGACGACCGTGATCGGTTGCGCCACGTTCATGGTGCCGGCGAACACGCGCATGCCGACGGTCTTCGCGACCAGCCGCGACTCGCCCGTCAGCGTCGCTTCGTCGACCTGCGTCGTGCCGTCGACGATTTCGCCGTCGATCGCGATCCGGGATCCAGATGGAACGACGATGCGATCGCCCGCGCGCAGCGCGCCGAGCGCCACTGTTTCGACGCGGCCGTTCGATTCACGCCGGGCCGACTCCGGCAACAACGCCAGCCAGTTGTCGTTGCGCACCAGACGTCTGCGCGCCTGTTGCTCGAGGAATCGCGCACCGAGCAGCAGGAAGACGAACATGGTGACCGAGTCGAAATACACCGCGCCGTCGCCGGCGATCGTCGCGACCGCGCTGGCAGCGTATGCAGCGCCAATGGCCAGTGCGACAGGCAGATCCATCGCCAGCCCCGGTGCCCCACCCGCGCCCAACGTTCCTTTGAGCGACGCGAAGGCGTTCGTGAAGAACGGGCGCGCCGAATAGAACACCACCGGCGTCGTGAAGATCAGCGCCGACCAACGGAACAGTGCGACGTAATACGCGCCCATCCCGTCCGCCTCGGCCACGTAGAGCGGCAGCGAGAACATCATCACCTGCATCATCGCCAGCGCCGCAACAGCGAGACCCTTGAGTTGCCGCCGGCGTTCTGCGCGCGAATGATCGTCGTCGGCTTCGCGCGCTACATAGGCGGGTGTGTAGCCGGCATCGGCGATCGCTTCGAAAACGCT
>DATJGR010000081.1:0-5448 GCA_035494855.1 Pseudomonadales bacterium
GGTCGATTTCCACAGCCAGTCGGCGCTGCTGATGGTAGGCGACAGCGTCAACCTCACGGTGTTGCGCGACGGCAAACAGAAGCGCGTGAGTTTCGACCTGGCGGCCGAGAACCTCGAGCAGATAGCGGGCGAACGGGTGGACCCGCGGCTGACCGGCGTTTCATTGCAGAACTTCCGCAGCGAAAACGATCCAACGACCGGCGCCGGGGTGCTCGTCACCGACGTCGCCGTCGACAGTCCCGCGCTGCAGCAGGGGCTGCGTCCTGGAGACATCATCGTGGCGGTGAATCGCAAGGCGGTGCGAAGCATCAGCGAGATGACCGATCAGCAACCGGCGCCGAACGAGAAGCTACTGTTGCGCGTCTACCGGTCCGGCGAGTTCGGCTACATCGTACTGCCGTGATGAGTCACGCCGGTGCCACGCACGGGCGGTCAGTCGACCAGCGTGAACTGCGGTTCCGCGGGTTCGGCGGCGTCGGACATGTAGACCTCGTCGAGGTCGTCGATACATTGCAGCGCTTCGGCGAGCGGAATCAGCATTCGCTGCAGCGTCCCGGTCTTGTCGCGATACGCGGCCACGACCGTCGAGTCGTGGGCCTTCACGATCAGATATTTCGTTCCGTTGCGCGTCAGCAGGTGACCCGGCAACGTCTCGGAGATGTTCATCGTCGAAACTCCGCCACCGATGTGTCCAAGTTAACGCCTCGGGCAGGCGGGAGTTGATCCCACTCGTCGTCGTGTGCGAACCGTTGGGCGCCGCGCCGTACCTGACGGTCGATTCGAGGGTGTGAACGGTCGATTGGAGCGGAGTAGCCGGCCGTTTCCGGACAGGCAGAAACGACGAAGGCGCCGAGGGCGCCTTCGTCAGCCGCGAGCGGATGCGCTCAGGCGTCGAACATGATCACGCTGCGGGCAACTTCCCCTTTCTTCAGCGCCTGCATGGCATCGTTGACGTCCTTCAGCTTGATGCGCCCCGAGATCATGTCGTCGAGGTGCAGCTTGCCGTTGAGGTAGAAGTCGACGAAGCGGGGCATGTCGACGCGGAAACGGTTCGAGCCCATGTTGGAGCCCTGAATCTTGCGCTCCATCAGGAACTCGGCGCCGTGCAGTTCGATCATCGTGCCGACCGGGATCATGCCGATGATCGTCGCGGTACCACC
Organism: Pseudomonadales bacterium; assembly: GCA_035494855.1. Lineage (GTDB taxonomy): Bacteria > Pseudomonadota > Gammaproteobacteria > Pseudomonadales > Azotimanducaceae > DATJGR01. Next base: position 1,161 of record DATJGR010000081.1, read on the forward strand.
TTTGCGCAGCATCTTGAAAGCCTGCTCGGTGGTGACTTTCAGCCCGATCGCTTCGAACGAATAGTGCACGCCCCCGTTGGTCATCGACACCACTTCCCCGACCGCGTCGGTTTCCTTTGCGTTCACGACATCGGTGGCGCCGAATTTGCGCGCGAGTTCGAGCTTACTCGGGACCGCATCGATTGCGATGATGCGACCGGCGCCGGCGATCGCCGCGCCGTTGATGCACGACAGACCCACGCCGCCGCAGCCTATGACCGCGACCGTCGAACCCGGTTCGACCTTCGCGGTATGGATCACCGCACCGACGCCGGTGGTCACACCGCAGCCGATCAGTGCGGCACGGTCGAGCGGCATATCCGGGCGGATCTTCACGATCGCGTGTTCGTGGACCAGCATCTTCTCGGCGAACGACGACAGATTCAGGAACTGGAACACCGGTTGGCCGCCCAGGGTGAGACGCGACGGCTGATCGGCAGTGCGGTCGAGGTTCTCCCGGTCGCACAGCGACATGTGTCCGGTGAGACAGGGCTCGCAGTGGCCGCAGAACGCCGAGAGACAGGTGATCACGTGATCGCCCGGTTTCACGTAAGTGACGTCGGAGCCGACGGCTTCGACGATGCCGGCCGACTCGTGGCCGAGCACCGACGGCAATGGGTACGGATACGATCCGTTCTGAAAGTGCAGGTCGGAGTGGCATACGCCGGCAGCGACGGTTCGCACCAGCACCTCCCGCGGCCCGGGCTTGCCGTGGCTGACCTCTTCGATCACCAGCGGCTCGTTGACTTTGCGCAATACTGCTGCCTTCATCCCTCGTCCTCCACCAAATGCAGTTCGTAATCGGAAAGGGTTCGGAGTGTGCCAAAGGCGATGCCTGTTTACTACTTGAGAACCGCGCCGAACGCGAGTCGTCGGACATGTGTCCTGCGGACGTGCTGATCCTTGTGGGCATCGGCTCGAACCGCGGCGACTCGATCGGCATCGTGCTCGAGAGCGTCGAACGGCTGCGCGTTTTCGCGCGCGGCGCGGTGCGCAGTTCGTCGCTGTGGCGCACCAGTCCGGTCGACTGTCCGCCCGACTCCGGCGATTTCGTCAACGCGGTGGCCGCGTTCGAGCCGCGTAGCGGACTGACGCCCGAGATTCTGCTCGCGGGACTGAAGCAGATGGAGTGCGAGTTCGGCCGTGAGGCGACGCCTGTTCGCAATGCGCCGCGCGAACTCGATCTTGATCTGCTGATCTACGGCGACGAAACGCGGATGACGCCCCAGTTCGTGTTGCCGCACCCGCGCGCCACCGAACGGCGTTTCGTGATGGCGCCTGCCGCGGAGGTCGCCGCCGAGTTCCGGTGGCCGGGGACCGAGGCGACGGTGGCGGAGTTGCTCGCGCGCATCGAGGACGAGGGAACCGTCGAGCGGCTCGCGGTCGGTGCGCGGACCTCCTCCGCGTCCGCCTCGTCGGCCTGATAGCGTGATAGCATCGCTGGAAACAGAAGATCCGGCGGCGCCGCTGCGTCGGACGGGGATTCAGGGACTCTTGGGGAGGCATTCCGGGCACCATGCAGAGAGTGAGGCGGCTGCTTGTTTGCTGCGCGCTCGTTACCGGCGTTCTGCTGGCTGACCCGGTCCACGCATACGATCCCGATCTGCATCAGCAGTTCACGTTCATTGCGGCCAAACAGCTGAACCGGTGCCTCGAAGGCTCGGCGTTGCCGCGGCTTACGCCGTTGCAGGTTCGCTACATCGCGAAGAGCGACGTCGCGCAGGCGCAGGGCAGCTGGTTCGGCCAGTTCCGGTGGGGTTACTACGATCGCGCGGCGCAGGGTCAGCGCAAGCTGCTTTGGGTGATCGACACGCGTCTCCACGACCACTTCAAGCAACTCGAAACCGAGATGTCGAGTGCGCGCGAGATGGGCGATCAATACTCCGACCTCGGCTACATTGCGAACTATCTGCAGAACATGACCTCGCCGGCGCACGTGGTGCCCGTGTACTTCACGCGCTGGTGGCGTTTCAGCCTGTCGGACCGGTTCGACGGTTATCCGATCGACGTAGCAGCGATCGACAAGGCGATGAACGTCGACTGCGCGGCATTGCTCGCGTCACCCGATCAGCCTGTGGAGGAAGTGTTGCGCGACACCGCGAGTGCCACGTTGCGCGCCGTGCAACGGCGCATCGACAGCCTGCCGATGACGTGGCAGTCGTTCTGGAAGCTCGCGGACGATCCGGAGCAGTTCGGCGAATACGGCCGCGCCGGCAACAACTTCGGCCGCCGCGTCGAACTGAAATGCGGCGAAACGAAGTGCGTGCTGCTCGACAAGGATCCGCTGTATGACGCGTTCGCGCTCGAACGCCACGTCGACGCGGTGAACGCGACGATGCGCGCGATGCTGTGGCTGCAACGGCGGTCGGTGGGTACCGAAGTTGTCGGCCACTGACGGCGTGCTCGCCGGCGTCAGGGTATTCGATCTGACCGATGCGAGTGGGCTGCTGGCCGGACAGATCCTCGCCGACCTCGGCGCCGACGTCGTTCAAGCAATGGTTCCACTGCGGCAGAGCCAATCCGTTGGCGACTACCATTGGCGCGCGTATACGCGCGGCAAACGGTTGCTCGAAATCGATCCGCACGACGGCGATGCCATCGACGCGCTGCTGGCGGGCGCCGACGTTTTCATCGAGTCGCTTTCGAACGAAGCCGCCGAATGGCTGTCGCTGACGCCCGCGCAGATCGCCGCGCGGCATCCGCATCTCGTGCACGTGTCGATCACACCGTTCGGGCGTGGTGGACCGAAGAGTGGATATGCTGCTACCGATCTGACGATCGGCGCGGCATCCGGATTTCTGTTCGTTTCCGGCGCGGCCGGCGAAACGCCGGTGCGCATCTCGATTCCGCAGGCGCATGCGCATGCCGGCGCCGACGCAGCGGTGGCCGTGTTGATCGCGCTGCGCGCCAGAGGCGGCCAGCACATCGACATATCGGCACAGCATTCGATGACGCTCGCATTGCTCGGGCGCGGTCTCGACGCCGCCGTGAACCAGCCGCGCGCAGAACGCGCCAGCGGCGCCGGCATGGTCGGCGCGGTGCGCGTGCGCACGATCTATCCGGTGCGTGACGGCTGGGTACTCGTATCGGCTGGCATCGTGCCGCCGGTTGCGGCGTTCATGCGGCGGCTGATGAGCTGGGCGGCGGAGGAGAAGCTGTGCGATCCCGCGTTGATCGATTGGGACTGGGGCAGCATGGCGCCTCGCATGATGCAGGGCGCGGTTACGGCTGCGGACTGGCAGGTAGTGGATGAAGCGATCGAGCAGCTGCTCGCGCCGCGAACGAAAGCCGAAATCATGGCGGAGGCGGTTGCACGCAAGTTGCTGCTCGCGCCGGTGATGCACGTCGGTGAACTGCTCGACAGCCCTCACTTTGCCGCGCGTGGCTACGTGCAACGTGAGGGCACGCCGCATCTCGGTGCGTTTGCGCAATTCAGCCGCAGCCCGCTGCTGCTGTCTGACGGGACGACCGAGGCGCGGGCCGGTGACCTGCGCAAATCGTGGAGCCGACGGCCGGCGCCGACGCCGACGCCGACGCCGACGCCGGCGATGCAGTCGAAGCCGCTGGCAGGGCTCAAGGTGCTGGATCTGTTCTGGGTGGTCGCGGGTCCAGGCGCTACGCGCATGCTGGCCGACTACGGCGCCACCGTGATCCATGTGGAGTCGCGCAATCGCCTCGACATGCTGCGCGCTGTGCCCCCCTATATCGATGGAATGCCCGACCCGGAACGCACGCCGGGTTTCCACAGCACCCACGCCAACAAGCTGAATCTGTCGCTCGACCTGGGCACCGCGGAAGGGCGCGAGGTGCTGGCCGACCTCATCCGCTGGGCCGACGTGTACGGCGAATCGTTTTCACCCGGCGTAATCGACCGGATGGGATTCGGCTACGACGCTGCGCGCCGCCTCAATCCGGACATCATCATGGTCAGCAGCAGCCTGCTCGGGCAGACCGGTCCATGGCGCGAGTATGCCGGCTTCGGAAATCTTGCCGGCGCGGTTTGCGGCTTCTATCAACTGGCCGGCATGCCCGACGCGCAGCCAGTAGGCTCGTTCGGGCCATACACCGATTTCATGGGGGTGCGTTACAACGCGCTCGCGATTCTGGCCGCGCTCGCGCACCGCGACCGGACCGGCGAAGGTCAATTCATCGACATGGCCCAGGCCGAGGCGGCGCTGCACTTCCTGGCGCCGGCTGCGCTGGCCTATCTCGAAGCGAAACGCGCGCCGGAAGCGCACGGCAATCGCGA
>DATJGR010000082.1:0-4947 GCA_035494855.1 Pseudomonadales bacterium
GCATCGCCGGCGCGCTCGGTGTTGCCGTCGCGCTGCCCGAGCGGCCGATCATCGCGATCTCGGGCGATGGTTCGGCGATGTACACGATTCAGTCGCTTTGGACGGCGGCGCTGCTGAACCTGTCGATCGTGTTCGTGATCCTCGCGAACCGCGAGTACCGCGTGCTCAAGCACAACATCGATACGTACCGGGTTCGCTTCGCGGCCGGCTCGAATCGGCCGTATCCGCACATGGACCTCTCACCCACGCTCGACTTCACCGCGCTCGCGCGCGGCATGGGCATCACCGCGGAGCGCTTCGAAGATCCGGCGGCGCTGCAGCGCGCGATCCGTGCGGCCGTCGCAAAGCAGGGCCCGCACCTCATCGAAGTGGTCGTGTCGGGTAAGCAATAATGGCGCCGAAGAACGAGACGAGGAGGACCTTTCGATGAGCGTCGCCATCGCCGTGGACCGGCTTCGCAACGAAATCCAACGCTTCACGTTTCCGCCCTACCTGCTCACGGTGAGCGACGACGCGCATCCGCATGCGGTCGCCGTCGATGTCACGTGGGAACGCGACACTCTCGCCACGAAGGTGGGCAAGCGCAGCGCCCGCAACGCGAGCGCGCATCCCGACGTGAGCCTGCTGTGGCCACCGAACGAGCCCGGCGGCTACAGCTTGATCGTGGACGGCACCGCCGCATTGACGACGGACGACCGAATCGCGGTGACACCTATTCGTGCCGTGCTTCATCGGCCCGCTGCGTCGCCCGATCTCGCGAAACCCGGCTGCACCGCGGACTGCGAACCGATTCTGGATGCGCGACCATAAGGCCGTGCATGACGTGCGTTCTGCGCGTGAACGCTCTACAACGCCTTCACGTACCTCCGAAGCCCTGCTACCCCAACGGTCTCTTCAAACGCCGCCGACCGCCGCTCCCCCGCAAACTCAAACCCCGCATTCGCATACGCGCGTTCCGCCGGATCGTTGCCGATCAGGAACGTGATCTGCGCTTCGCGCATGCCGAGGCGCCTGCCTTTCGGAAGCACATGACGGATCAGTTCGCCGGCCAGCCCGTTTTTGCGAAAGCGGGGCAACGTGGCGACGTTCTCGATCGTCCACGCGGCATCGTGCGGCTCGAACGTGCAGGTGAAGATGTACGACCCGCGTGCCCACAGCGCATCTGACTCGGTCTTGCTCGCGCCGAGACTCGCAAACACTTCGTCGATCGCGGGACCCGACGCGATGTAAGGATCCGAGCCGTGGAATGCGCACAATGCGGCCGCCGCAACGCCGTCCACTTCGGCAACGTGGAAGTGCGAGAAATGCCACCACGAGCGCGCCTGCGTCACCGCGAGGTGTCGCAGGAATTCGAGACATTCGGCTTCCGGCCGAGCGAGGGCGATGTCGAACCAGCCTCGCGCGAGGTGCGAGCGCGCCGCGGTGAGCATGGCCCATGCCAGGAACGGCGCGTCGGTAGAGACGGCCGGGCGAATCAGCGTCGGCATTCGCGGGGTGTCGCGCCTTCAGCCAGCCGTCTGCGTGCTCAGCGTTTCATCGCTATGCGGCCGCCGTTTCTGTTCATTTGAACCCGCACGCCGGAACTCGATCCCCTTATAGCCTTCGCTCGCCATATCGATGAGTGTCTGCCGGAACTTCGGCGAGCCGCCGTTGTAGACGAAGTAGCGGATGCGGCCCGCCTCGTGCCCCTCGACGTTCGAGTTGTAGCCGGTGAACCAGCCTTTTGCTTTGCGCATCAGCACCGTCGCGTACATCTGCGCGACCTGGTCGCTCCAGTGCTGTTCGGCCTCTGGCGTCGCCTCCATGCGCGTGTAACCGTGATCCCACGCGTACTGGAGCAGGCCCGTCGCCCAGTCCACGCCAACCTCGATGCCGCGCGGATAGTTCGTCGACGCAGAGCCGCTCTGTGGGCCTGCAATGGTGATCAGGTTCGGGAAGCCGTGGATCTGCATGCCGACATACGTAATGGGACCGTCGCGCCATTTGTCGCGCAGCTTCTCGCCGCTCACGCCTTCGAAGTCGATACGGTCGTACGAACCGGTGATCGCGTCGAAGCCTGTCGCGTACACGATGATGTCGAAGTCGTAGTCGCGTTCGCTGGTGCGGATGCCGGTTGGCGTGATGCGCTCGATCGGCGTTTCCGCTATGTCCACCAGGTGCACGTGTGGTTTGTTGTAGGTCTCGTAGTAGTGCGTCTCGAGCGGCACCCGCTGCACGCCGAAGCCGTGATCTTTCGGAATCAGCTTCTCGGCGACGATCGGATCCTTCACGCGCTGACGGATGCGATTCGCGATGTACTCGGAGAATTCCGCGTTCGCCGTTTCGTCGAAGAAGATCTCGCGGAAATTGCTCAGCCAGATGCCGAAACCCGGCTCGGCATACAGCTTGTCCCACAACGCGAGCCGCTCTTCGCGCGACACTTCGTAGAAGCCGCGGCGGTCGGGTTCGTGCTCGAATCCGCCGGGCGACGTCAGACACTTCGCGAATATCTGGTCGTAGCGCGCGCGGATGTCGGCCATCTCCGCGTCGGAGATGGGCCCGTTGTTGAGCGGCGCGCACCAGTTCGGCCGGCGCTGGAACACGGTGAGGTCGCCGACCATGTCGGAGAGCGCGGCGATCACCTGCACGCCGGTTGCGCCGGTGCCCACCACGGCGACGCGTTTGCCTTCGAGTTCGACCGGCTCCTGCGGCCAGTAATAGGTGTGGAACGATGGACCTTCGAAAGTCTCCATGCCGGGAATGCGCGGTGGTGTCGGCGCCGACAGCAGGCCAACCGCCGTGACGAGGAAGCGGCACGTCAACTCGCGACCGTTCTGCAACCGCAGGCGCCAGAGGTCGTTCGCGTCGTCGAACTTCGCGGCGCTGACGACGCAGTTGAACTGCATGTACTTGCGCAGATCGAACTTGTCGGTGACATAGTTGAGATAGCGCAGGTTCTCGGGCTGTCCGGAGAAGCGCTCTTTCCAGTGCCATTCGTTCAAGAGCTCCTTCGAGAAGGAGAAGCCGTACGTGTAGCTTTCCGAATCGAATCGACACCCCGGATAGCGGTTGTGGTACCAGGTTCCGCCGAGGTCGGCGGCGCCTTCCAGGACCGTGACGTTCACGCCGAGTTGCGCGAGCCGGTACAGCTGATAGATGCCGCCGACGCCGGCGCCGATGATGATCACCTCGTATTGCGGCGTGTCGTTGGCGGCGAGTTGAGTGGGTTGATTCATGCGATGTTTCCCCTTTGCGAATCTGTTGTCGGCTAAGCCCAGACGGAGCGGATGCGCACTGCTTCCGCGCGCCCTTGTTTGACGCCCGCTTCGAGCGCCGCGGATTGTCGCGACGCGTCCATGAGGTTCGGCCCGAACACGTCGAGCGAAGCGGCGTCTGGCGTGATCAGTTCCACGTGCGAGCCGGCCCGGCGCAACTGCGCGAGTTCAGGATCGATGCGTGCACCCATGAATGCGGCACCGCCCGGCGGAATCACCGCCACCGCGATCACCCGTTCGAAGCCTTCGGCCAGGTCGAAGTTCGTCGCCGAGCGCATGCCGCCGTCGATGTAGCGGCGTCCGTTGATGGTGATCGGAGGAAAGAGGCCGGGTACCGAGCAGCTCGACGCAACGCCGCGCGCGAGCGTGGTGCCGGTGTTCTGATCCAGCAAGACGAAACGACCGTCCTGTGCGTCCACCGCGGTGCACGCGTACTTCGCCGGCCACGGTGTATCGGCGACGGAGGCGAAGAAGCCGATGCAGGCTTCCTCTGGAATCGTGGTGGCTTCGAGCGCGTACGCGCCGATTTCGGCGCGCAGCTGCAACGCTTCCGCTTCGTCCTTCGGAAGGCGCGCCATGAAATCCATCAGCTTCGTGAGGTCCGGTGCCGGCATTGCGTTCGGCGTCGAACTCTGTTCAGCCCGCGCGCGTGCGCCTTCCGTCAGTCTCGCGCGAAGTTCGGCGGGCGAGCGGTCCGATGCCAGCTCCGCGCCGACGAACGATCCGGCCGACGTACCGACGATCTTGTCGGCAAGTCGCAGATCGATGCCTTCGTCCGCGAGTCCTGCCGCGACACCGGTTTCCCACGCGATTCCGACGCTGCCACCGCCGCCCAGCACCAATGCCCGCTTCGTCATCGCAACTCTCTCCTGTCGGTCGAATTGATCAGATGTTACGCCGACTTTCGACGCCGCCAGCTGGCGTTCGATCCCGGACACGAAATCGTGTGGCGCCCAGCATAGTTCATGCGTCTATAACCCCGCTCGACGAAATGCACCAGCCACCCGCGCCCGAACTGCGGGCACCGCGAGCCTGTCGACGAACGCGTTGTCGTCGGCGGTGATTCCGGGAATCTGATCGCGGAGGGACCGTCCATGTGTCTTCGCCTGCTCGAAATCACCGGACTCGACGCAGGCAACGACGAGCGGGAGCAGGCAGTAGAGATACGCCGGTTCGAGTTCGAAGCTCTTGCGAAGCTTCTTGAGCGCCTCGTCGAGTTTGTTGGCGAGCAGCAAGCTATAGCCGTGGACTGCGAAGTACGAATACGGTGGCGCGGGATGCTGCGCAATTGCCCCTTCAATCAGCGCCAGCGCCTCGAGCGGGCGCCCTGCCGACGCCCACACGGTGGCGCACTGCACGGCGACGTCCGGCTCGTTTGGACTGAGATCCAGTGCCCTAGCGGCTGCATCAAGCGCCTCCGGGAACTTCTGTAAGGTCAGCAGGGCCGAGGCAGACAACGCATGGGCGTAGCCCAATGTCGGTTCCACATCGATTGCCTTGCGCGCCAGCGCCTCCGCACGGCTGAACGACTGCTTGCGGTCGTCAGTCCAGTGAAAATCTCCCTGAATCTGGTGCGTACTCGCCAAGCACATGAGGCCCAGCGTGTACTTCGGAGCGAGGTCCAAAACCTGTTGGAACAAGGCTTGTGCGCTCTCTGTTGCTTCGCGCGTCGCGAGTTGCAGCTGCGCGACGC
>DATJGR010000083.1:0-3828 GCA_035494855.1 Pseudomonadales bacterium
AATGTGCGAGAACCCTTCATAAAGGCGCCCCACGCGTGCGGTATCGAGCACCAGCGTCCAGCGCGTTTCCGCATACGCAACCGAATCGAATTTTCCGCTGCGTTCGAATTCCGCTTCGCGCGCGACGCGATCGAGCGCGAATGGCACCGCGTCCGGCGCGCCCGAAGGACTGATCGCCTGATCGCCGAAGAGCGGAAGCGTCGCATCGTGAAACGGATCGGCGCGCGCAGCGTCGCCGAAAACGTTCCACCACAGCGCTGCATACCCACCTGGTTTCAGCACTTCGGCGATCTTCGCGAGCGCGACGTCCGGGTCGAGCCAGTGATACGACGTTGCGGCGGCGACGAGATCGAAGCTTCTAGGTGCCAGCGGCGCGTCTTCGAACGCGCACGACAGCAGCCGCACGTCGGCGCGCGTCGTATCACGCAATTTCGTCAACAGCGGCGCGAACCGTTCGTCCGGTTCCATCACTGTGATCGGACTGGCACCGAATTCGATGAGCCTGCGCGTGGCGAGACCGCTACCGGCGCCGATCTCGAGCGCGACAGTGTCGCGCGCCAGCGCGTGGTGCTCGATCAGAAATCGATAAATCGCTTCGGGATACGGCGGCCGCGCATCTTCGTACCCTTCGGGATTCAACCCGAAGAGCCGGCGACCCTCTCTGCGATCCATGATTTCGGGCATGGCGCCATTGTGCCATCGGCGTGGGTCACAGGAACGGTACACCGTGCAGCGCCTGTACGAAGGTGTACACGCAGAGCACCGCGTACGCGGACGCGAGCCCCACGACGGCGCCGATGGCGAGGCGATGCGGAGTGCGCGCAGGAAATAGCGCCGCCAGCAACGGCAACACCTGCATCGCGTGCATTCCGAAAAAATGCGCCACGCGCAGGTCGCCGCCGTCACGGGACCATCGCATCAACCAAGTGCCGTTCGCGTCGCTTTGCAAACCGCCTACCCAGTGGCTCATCTGCCCCCCGAGGTAACCCCCGAATCCGCCCCCTAGTGCGAATGTCAGCACGAGTCCGACACCCACCGCGAACGCGTACGGACTCGCCGTGCCGCGGCTCCGCAGTATCGAGACTCCCATCCAGAGACAGATCGTGACCAACGCAACGGCGCCTACTCCCATGAGCCCGTACATCACTGAATAGAACGGGCTGGTGCTGTTGAAGTGTGACGCTTCGCCGCGGGCCGCCTGAAGCACGATGTATCCGATCTCGAAGATCGCGCAAGCCATCGGAACGAAGGTCAGCCAACGACCTCTGCGCGACTTGATGTAGCCGTTGGGAAGCAGCGGTACGAACCAAGCCAGGGTCGCGAAGTAGACGGCAATCGAGAGCGAGAACTTGAAAGGCTTCGACCACACCGACACGCCGTTGATCGTGCGATCGTCGAACAGCGCGCACACGCCACAGGCTACCATCAGCGCAGCGAACGCGTACGCTGTGCGCATCCACAACGGATGTCGCCGAGTGGCTTCGATGAGATGAGCGGTTCGCTGCAGCTGCGGTTTGGAGACTACCCATTCCGCATTCATGCGACCTGCTCCCTGGCAACGGAGCGCTGCGCGCGATGTGCGTATTTGACGAGGAAGTACAGCGCGAGACCGACCGGACCGACCATGAACGTCGCCAGCAGGCACGGCACCACGAATAGATGGTGGATGCCGTTCGCGCGCGCATCGCTCACTTCCCAACTGCCGACGAACAGGTCGAACGCGAGGTAGTGGATCCACCCCGCCAGCAACAGACCGCGAACGGTGAACAGCGACGCCACCGCATCGAGTGTTCCATATCCGGCGCCGGCGGGCGCGGCGGAATAGTTGGAAGCCATGAGAAACAGGTAGATCGCCGCAATGAGCAGCGGAATGACGACCCGTGCCAGAACCTCCACCACCAGACGCTGGCCCGGCAACAGAATCAGTCCGGCCCAACCAAGCATCGCGAGCGAACCGCACGCAGAAAAGATCGTTTCAAACACGGCAGACCTCTAAACTTGACATCGACAAGATAAAATGTGCCGAACGATGTTTCCATTGTCAAGATAAACGCGCGTAGAATGCGACCATGAAGGCAAAGACTCCGTACCACCACGGCGACCTCAAGGAAGCGCTGCTGGCTGCTGCCGAAAGCGTTCTCGACGACAGCGGTCTGCACGGCTTCACGCTGCGCGAATCCGCGCGCCGCGCGGGCGTGTCGCACGCGGCGCCGAAGCATCATTTCGGCGACGTCCGAGGTCTGCTCACCGAAGTGGCAGCGCGCGGATTTCAGCAACTGACACGCCGGTTGAAGACCAAGCTGCGCGCGGCAGGCGACGATCTCGACGCGCAATTCGTCGCTACCGCGGAGGCCTATGTCGGTTTCGCGGAAGCGCATCCCGAACACTTCCGCATCATGTTCCGCAGCGATCTGGTCGACATGCAGTCGCCAAGCCTCATGTCGGCCGCGCTCGCGACATTCACCGAAATGACCAACGTGATCCGCCGTCAGCGCGGCGAGCCGGAGATCGGCGCGGAATCACTCGACGCGTGTATGACGTCGGCGCAGCTGATCAACGACATCCTGATCGGCTGGAGTCACATCCATGGCTATGCGCACCTGAAACTCGAGGGTCAGCTCGCGATGATTCCGAAAGCGGCGCAGAAGGACATGCTCGCAACCGCGGGCCGGCGACTCGCGCGCCTGGTCAGGTCGTAGCGCGGCGCGTTCGGCTCAAAGCGGATCAGCGGTAGTGGCAGCGATCAGCCACTGACCGTCGAGCCCGGCCGCGCGGTGGACCGCGATCTCCTGTACCCGCGCATCTCCGACGATCTGCGCAAACGCCTGCCGCGACGGATACTCGATCAGCGCGATCATCTCGAAAGCGACGTCGGATTCGCCGAGCACCATTCCGGTGACGCGCCCCGACCAGATCATGCGACCGCCCCCGCTTTCGACGATGGCGACCATCGATTTCGCGTACTTCGCGTAGGCTTCCATACCGCTCATTCCGGTGTCGGGTGCATCGGCGCGGTCTTTGAACTTCAGCAGATTCACCATCACAACCGGTCCCGTCTCGGAGCTTCCAGCCAGCGCAGCAATCTGCTCCGGCTTCGGATATTGACTGATGTTCATGTCGTCTCGTCGTGTGGTGCGGCAGCTCAATAGACCTGAGCACAGCAGAAATGGAAAGGCCGGCATTCAGATTGATTCCGGAAATCACCTCGCTGAGACTCAGGCCACTGCGCCGATCGCCGCGACGTATCGAGCGACCGCTGGCGATCTACGAACGAAGTAGAGGAATGCACACGATGCCACCCTGGCTGACCTCCGCGCTCGACTACTTACCGCGCTGGCTCGAACTGCAGGTTGCCGAAACACAACTTCCGGGTTGTGCCCTTGCCGTTGCACACCGTGGTCGGCTGGTTCTCGAACGGGCCTTCGGCGTGGCCGATCTCGAGACGCGCGCGGCACTGACGCCGAAGCACCGCTTCCGCATCGCGTCGCACTCGAAGTCGTTCACCGCTGCCGGGATCATGCGGCTCGTCGAAGCGCACACCGTGCGCCTCGACGCGCCGGTTGGGACCTATGTGACCGGCCTGCACGATCGGGTCGCGGCCACGACGCTGCGACAGCTGTTGTCGCATGGCGCCGGCGTGCATCGCGACGGCCGCGACAGCGGTCTTTGGGATCTGCGGCGACCGTTCCTCGACGCCGCGGAACTGCGCGCCGACCTGGAGACGCCACCCACGCTCGATGCGGACAAGCGCTTCAAATACTCGAATCACGCGTTCGGCCTGCTCGGGTTCGTCATCGAATCGGTCGCCGGCACGGCTTACGCCACCTG
>DATJGR010000084.1:0-8959 GCA_035494855.1 Pseudomonadales bacterium
AAGCGGCACTTCCTGAATCGACTCGGCGCGTCGCTGAGCCATCACCACGATCTCTTCGACCTCTTCGGCCGCCTGCGCGCCGACCGCATTCATCGCCGTAATGGCGGCGACGGAATGCGCGAGCATACCTGACCTCGAAAGCTTGAATTTCACTGGCAACCCCTATGGCAATCACGTCTTCTTTTTGTCGCGGCGCTCACTCTTGCACGCGCTTTGGGTGTCGAGTGTCTTTTGCGCACTGGCGTAAACGTAAACTGGATGAAGCGACCGCCGCAAGCGAATCAGATCAGCCGCGCCTCGCTCAACACCTCGATGGTGGGCTGCAGTTGCGTTTCGTAGCGCCGCCAACGATCGACTGAGCGCCGATATACCCGTTCGCGCACCTGAATGGCGCTGGCAGTGCCAACGGCCGCACTATTTCGGTGAAACGCAACACACGCGTCTTCCCACGGCAACGACAGATACGCGACGATCCTGCGCGCCTCGCGTTCCACATCGGCAGTCACGTCTTCGTACCCAACATCGATGAATCGTCCCGGAAGCACGTCGCGCCAGTGTTGCATGAGCCGCCGATAGCGGACGTAGTAACGCGCCATCTCGCGCTGGTCGTAGGAGTGAAAATACGCATCGGCAAACAGCTGTTTGTAGTTCGCGAAGCAGCTGTCGATCGGGTTACGCGTCACGTGGACGATACGGGCGTTCGGAAGCGCTTTCGCAATGAGTGCCACATACAGGTAGTTCAGCGGCAACTTGTCGACGAAGCGGGGCAGTTTGCCGCGCTGACGCGCGGTTGAACTCAGATAGAGCTTTCCCAGCGCCTCAGTATCGACGTTGGCGGCCGCCTCGAACACCGCAGCCGAATGCCGGCGCGCGGCGACGCCTGCCATGCGACGCACCGCGATGGGGAACTGCTGCACCTCGCCTGCCGAATGCACCTGAGAGTGGCTCGATATGATGCGCTCCACCAAAGTGGTTCCGGTGCGCGGCAGCCCGACGACGAAGATCGGCGACGCATCGGCGCAGCCATCGGAAGTTGCCGCGCACCATTGCGGCGTGAACGTCCGCATGATCGCGTCGAACGCGGCCGCGTCGGCGGACTCTGCGTAATCGACGGTCTTGCGCTTCGCCGCCGCGCCGCGCGCAAATGCAGCGAACGCGTCGCTCCACCGTTCGAGATCTTCGTACTCCTTACCGATGGCGTATTCGATGAACGCGAGCGACTCCGGCCGGTCGGCGTGCTTGCCGCGCAACCCTTCCATTTGCCCGACGTGGTGCGTCGATAAGGCGACCCGCACGTTGGCGAGCATCCAATGCGCCTGAGGATTGTCCGGGTCGGCCTCGAGGGCGGCTTCGAGCGCCGACGTCGCCTCCGCATCGCGGCCGAGCGCAATCAGATTGCTCGCGCGATTGATCTGAAAAGCGGCCGTTGCCGGACGCGCGTCGACCGCGCGTCGGTGCCACGCTTCGGCGGCGTCGCGATCGTCCATCGCCGCCAGCACTCTTCCCAGCTGGTCCTGCACCACCGGATCGGCGCTGCCGATCGACAACGCTCGCGCCAGTGCCTGCTCGGCAGGCTCGCTCTGGCCGGCTTGCAGCAACACGTGCGCGAGCTGCGCCCACGCGGCGACGTGATCGTTCTGCAGGCGCGTGACCGATCCGAACGCGCTGATCGCGGTCTTCGGGTCGTTGCGCTTCACGCCGATGAGACCGACGAGAAAGTGCGCCGGTACGCATTTCGGATCGCGCGTGAGTATTTCGCGGCAGGCATCTGCCGCCGCGTCGAGTCGCCCTGTCGCCAACGCGCCGTAGCCGTCGCGGAGCCGCCGCTGAATGTCGGAAAGGGTCATACGCCGATATCGCTCGCCGTCAGGTCAGAAACTCGCGCGCACCGACGTCGATCGCATGCCGGCTGTGGCGCCGCGCCATCGTCGTGAACATCTCGTCGCCGCGCGCGGTCTGCTGCACCAGCATCGACGCGATGACGGTAACGGAGAATCCTGCGAAGGAGCCGCACCGGTAGTCGTTCCAGCACTGCGTCCACGGATAGCCATGGATTCCCGCTGCACCGAGCTTCGCGTGGTAAGCGCGCACGATGTCGCCTTCGACGCGCCGGCGCTCCTCGGGCACGAGACCGGCGCCGAGAAAGTACGCGACATCGCCCAACGGGCTGCCTAAGGTGATGCTCTGCCAGTCGACTACGCTGATCTTCGGCGGATGGGTACGTTCGTCGATCAGCAGGTTGTCGAGACGATAGTCGATGTGGATCAGCGAGAACGGCGACGGCAACGCCTCGAACGGTGCGCCGCTCGATGAACCGACCGCTTCGATAATCGCGATCTCGTCGGCTGCCAGCCGCGCGCCATAACGGTTCAGGAAACCGGGCAAATGCTGCCGGTACAACGCGCGCGTCACCTCGGCACCGACGGCGTCCGGCTGGCCGAGCCAGTCGATACCGCGCAACGAATGCTCGCACCAACTCGGCGCGTGCAAGCCGACGAGTTCCAACACCGCCGCACGTGCAACGCCGGCCGAGCAGCCGGCCAGCTGGTCGCCCTGCCGGGCGGGGCTGAGGTCTTCCAGCAGCAATGCGAAGTGCGGCCCTTCGCCGTCGATCTCTGCGTAGTAGCAGCGTGGCGTCGAGATCGAAAGCCGATGCTGCATGGTGCGGTAGAACGACACTTCCTTGATGTAGTTCTTCAGCGCCACGCCAGTGGCGCGGCTCATCGGATCGTCCGAGGGGAACTTGCCGACGAGACTGCGCGGCGCCGTTGGGTCGTCGCCGCGCAGCCGCAGACCGAAGCGGATGCATTTGCCGATCTGTCCGGTGCCGATCTGCGTTCGCGTGAAATCCTCGACGCTGACGCTATCGTGACCCGCCTCGTGCAGCCGTTCGGTCAGCCACGACGCCGTGATCGATTCCCCGGTGGGGATTGAAGCGTCGGTCATGGCGGCGTGGTCGATACGCTACTGATACTTCTTCAGTTCGGCGCGGCCGACGACCAGGTGATGCACCTCATCCGGACCGTCAGCGATCCGCAGCGTGCGCTGGCCGGTGTACATGTCGGCGAGCGGCGTCCACTGCGAAACGCCAGTGGCGCCGTGCATCTGGATCGCCTGGTCGATGATCTGGCAGACGCGCTCCGGCACCATCGCTTTGACCATGTGCACCCAGATGCGCGCCTCCTGGTTGCCGAGCACGTCCATCGCGCGTGCCGCGCGCAGCACCATCAAACGCATTGCTTCGATCTCGATCCGCGCGCGCGACACGATCTCGAGGTTCTTGCCGAGCTGAATGATCGGTTTGCCGAACGCTTCGCGCGTCATCGTGCGCTTGATCATCAGGTCGAGCGCGCGCTCGGCCTGGCCGATCGACCGCATGCAGTGGTGGATTCGGCCCGGTCCGAGGCGTACCTGCGAAATCTCGAAGCCGCGGCCTTCGCCAAGCAGGATGTTCTCTTTCGGCACGCGCACGTTGTCGAGCTTGATGTGCATGTGGCCGTGCGGTGCATCGTCGTGACCGAACACCGTCATCGGGCCGAGGATCTTCAGACCCGGCGTGTTCATCGGCACGAGGATCTGCGACTGTTGCCGGTGGCGCGACGCGTTCGGGCTGGTCTTCACCATGCAGATCATGATCTTGCAGCGCGGATCGCCGGCGCCCGAGATGTAGTACTTCTCGCCGTTGATGACCCATTCGTCGCCCACGAGTTCGGCGCGGGTGCCGATATTCTGCGCGTCGCTCGACGCCAGGTGCGGCTCGGTCATGCCGAAGCACGAGCGGATTTCACCGTTCAGCAGCGGCTTCAGCCATTTTTCCTTCTGTTCCGGCGTGCCGACGCGTTCGAGCACTTCCATGTTGCCGGTGTCCGGTGCGCTGCAGTTCAGGCATTCCGACGCGAGCGGCTGACGACCCAACTCGGCCGCGATGTAGGCATAGTCGAGGTTCTTGAGGCCCTCGCCGGTTTCGGCGTCGGGCAGGAAGAAGTTCCACAGGCCCTGCTTCTTCGCTTTGCTCTTCGCCTTGTCCAACAGCTCGAGCTGACCCGGCGCCCAGCTCCAGCGGTCTTTGCGGCCTTCGCCGAGTTTGTAGAACTGGTCGGCGATCGGCGCCACTTCCTCGGCGCAGAATTTCTTCACCGCTGCGAGCAGCGGCATCGCTTCTTCCGACATCGACAGGTGATACATGTCGGCGTCTTTTTCCGACGCTTTGAGATCCAACTGAGCCATGGTTCCTCCCGAACGTACTTTGTGTGTCGTTCGGAAGCTTAACCGGATCAGTGCGGCCGTTGCAGCATCCGGCGGCGGAGCTTCGTTGGTGTTTGGTGGAACGGAGCTTCGAACCGCGGCTGAGGTGGGTATGTGCCGCGTCGGACACGCTCGAGCCATCCCTGGTCGCTCCGCGCGCGCCATCCATGGCGCGCTAGGGTCCTCCGCAACACATACCCACCTCCGCCTCGGATCATGTCTCCATCGACAGTGATCGGAGAGTTTGAACGCGCGCTTTGCGCGCGTTCATCTCATCGAATAAGTCAAAGGCGGTACCAGGCGCCGACCTTGCATATCGAATAAGTGACCGCCGGCGCCAGGCATCGGCGGTCACTTTGCGAACGAAGTCGAGTCGGTGCGGGTCTCGAGCACGTGAGCGGTGGGTGATCGGTGTGGAGGGGCATCCGGGGCCAGGGATGGCCCCGGATAGAGCGACCAGGGATGGCTCGAGCGTACCCGGAACACCGATCACCCACCGCTCACGTCATCGCAAGCGGCGGCTCCGATCCCATTACGCTTTACCTGAACTTTACACAGCACATCGCACACGCGAACGAATCGCGCTGCTAATCTGCCGCCATGAAGCAGAAGTTGCGCATTCTGGTCGTCGAAGACGAAACCGCGATTCGAAGCGGCTTGATGGATGTGTTGGTGTATCACGGTTATGACGTGGACGGCGCGGCGGAGGGGCGCGATGGGCTCGCCAAGTCTCTGAGCGGAAGGTACGACCTCGTCATTCTCGACGTGATGTTGCCAGGCGTGAGCGGTTTCGACATCTGCGAGGCGATCCGCAAGCGCGATCGCGACCAACCGATCATCATGCTGACGGCCAAAGTCGCCGATGAGGACATCGTGCGCGGGCTTTCGCTCGGCGCCGACGACTACGTCGCGAAGCCGTTTTCGATCGCGGCGCTGGTGTTGCGCGTCGAGGCAGTGTTGCGTCGCTCGCGCGCCGTAGTGGAACTGGCGGCGCACATCCGGCTAGGCGACGAGGTCGAGATCGATACGCGCAATCTGTCGGGTCGGCGAGGCACGCGTGCCATTGCGTTCACGCGTCGCGAGATGGAGGTACTGCAGTATCTGCACGCCAATCCAACGCGCCCAGTGGGGCGCGACGAGCTGCTCGCGCAGGTGTGGGGCTATGCGAAGCACGCGGAAATCGAGACGCGTACCGTCGACATCCACGTCGCGAAGCTGCGGCGCAAGATCGAGGCGAATCCGAAGGAACCGGTACATCTGATCACGGTGCGCGGTGCCGGTTACCGGTTGATCACCAATGGCTGATCGCACCGCGCGCGGCATGGAGAAGCGGCGGCTGCGGCTCGTGCTCGGGGTATTCTTCGCGGCGCTCGTGGTTCCGACCGGCGTGCTCGTCTATCACGCGTTCGGGCGGCTGACGACCGAGGCGTTCTACCAGCATCGCGTGCTGGCCGAGGAACTGGCGAACCGCATCGACGCCCGCGTGCGCCAGTGGATCGCAACCGAAGAAGCGCGGTCGTTGACCGACTACCGGTTCCTCGTGGTGCAGGGGGAAGCGCGCGCGAATTTCCTGCAGCGATCGACGTTGTCGAACTTCCCGGTGGACGCGTCCATCCCGGGACTGGTGTCGTATTTTCAGATCGACGCCGACGGGACGTTCAGTACGCCGCTGCTGCCGGCCGGCGTCGATCCGACGGTGTACGGCGTTGCAGCCGACGAGGCCACGCAGCGGCGCGCGCTCGAGGGGCGAGTGCGTGCGCTGCTGACGGTGCCACAGGAGAGGCTGCCGGAGGAGAAAGTGCGCCAAGCGAGCGTCGGTGTGCGCCGTGACTCTGCCGACGAGGCGTCGGCTCGTGAGAAGAGGAAGCTCACGAAAGACGAATCCGGACAGGCGGTGTTCGATCTGTTGAGCGCGTCGAACGCGCCTCGACGGGTCAGCGACAACGCCGATACCGCGGGCCAGCTCGGCCGCGTCGAGGATCTGAAGCTCGATTCCAGACTCGAAGCACGCGCACGCGAATTCGATCGTCCGTCAGCGGCGCCCGCAGCAAAAGCCATGGCCGAGGAGCCGCGCCAGGCGCGGAAAGAGCAGGCGGCGGTACCGATCGTCGCGGCATCGGGTGCCGCGTCATCGAACGCGGGCGCAGTGGCGCCGCGCGTCAGGACGTTCGACGGCGAACTCGACCCGTTCGTGTTCAGCCGGCTCGATGGCGAGCACTTCGTGCTGTTCCGTCGGGTGTGGCTCGACAACCAACGCCTGATTCAAGGGGCGGTGATCGCGCAGAAGGAGCTGATCGCCGGTCTGATCGACGCGCCGTTTCTCGAAACGGCACTGTCGCAGATGAGCGACCTCACCATCGCGTACCGCGGCGAACTGGTCGCGGCAGCCGGGGCGTCCCGCGCGTCCGGGTATCCGGTCTCGCAGACGCACGGCGAACTGCTCTATCGCACGCCGCTGTCGGCGCCGCTCAACGAAATCGAACTGATCTTCAGCGTGGCGGGTCTGCCGACGGGGCCCGGTGGGCGCATCGTCGGTTGGGCGACGTTCGTTCTGGCGGTCGTACTGCTTGGCGGATTGATCGTCGTGTACCGCTTCGCGGCGGCGCAGATCGATCTCACACGGCAACAACGGGATTTCGTGGCGGCCGTGAGCCACGAGCTGAAAACCCCGCTCACGTCGATCCGCATGTATGGCGAAATCCTGCGCGCGGGTTGGGCGTCGGAAGACAAAAAGAAGACGTACTACGACTTCATCTTCCACGAGAGCGAACGCCTGTCGCGATTGATAGCGAACGTTCTCCGACTGGCGCGGTTGACGCGCAACGGCGACGAGATGGACGTGAAACCGGCGACGGCGGCCGAGCTGCTGAGCCTCGTCGAATCGAAGGTTGCGTCGCAGGTGGAGCAGGCGGGCTTCCGTCTCGAACTCGATCGCGATCCGCAGGGCGGCGCCGCGAGCATCGCGGTCGATGCCGACAGCCTGGTGCAGATTCTGATCAATCTCGTCGACAACGCGCTGAAGTTCTCGGCGCACGCACAACACAAGGTGGTGGAGGTCGGTTTTCGCGCCACGCGCGAGAACGTCTCGTTCCGGGTGCGCGACCATGGCCCCGGGATTGCGCCGCAGCACCTCAAGCGGATATTCGAACTGTTCTATCGGGCGGAAGACGAGCTGACCAGAGAAACCACCGGCACCGGCATCGGGCTCGCACTGGTATCGGAGCTGACGGCCGCAATGGGGGGCACGGTGAACGTGCGCAACTGCGAGCCGGGTGCCGAGTTCACGGTGACCTTCCCGCGAGTTGCGTGAACGGTCTCAGTCGAACAGCCGCTTGCTGCTCGCGAAGATGAGATAGAACACCATGCCAAAGAGGTAGATGCCGGCCGCTACCTGGAACACCAGCGTCCACGAATGCGTCAGATTCAGAATCAGCCCGCTGATGTAGACGCCGATGATGCCGGGAATGGTACCGGCGGTATTCGAAAGTCCCATCAATACGCCGGCATAGCGCGGCGCCACGTCGAGATGGTTCACGCCGAAGCCGCCCGCTGCGCAGGCACCCAGAATGCTGCCGACGGACATCAACGCGATGGCGGCCGGCGCGTCGTGAATGTAACCGACGAACATCAAGGTCGTCGCCGCACCGCCGAAACCGATCGTCTGCATCGTCTTGCGCGCCGTAGTCACGTCCCAGCCGCGCTTGATCAATCGGTCGGCGGACCAACCCGCCACGTTCATGAACAGGAACGAACACAACGAAGGAATCACCGCGAAGATGCCGACCGATGCGTAATCGACGCCGAGACCCTGGGTGATGTACGTCGGCATCCACGCGAGCAGCACATAGCTGCCCCAGTTCGTGCAGAAGTGGCCGACGATGATCGCCCACACCGGCATGCAACCGAGCAGTTCGCGCAGGCTCGGCGGCCGCGAACCCTCTGCCACGGTAATGGCATTCAATGCGGAACGTTCGTGCGCGCCAATGGTCGGGTGCGCGTCGGGTTGCGAACTGATGTTCCGGTGCCAGAACCACCACCACACGACACCGATCGCGCCGAACGAATAAAACGCCCAGTGCCAACCCCACGCGACCACGATGATCGGCGTCGCCAACAGCGCGAACACGCTGCCGAGCGGGATGGCAGAGAAAATGACGCCGATGCCGCGTGCGCTCTCGGCCTTCGGCAGCCAGCGCCCGAACAGACTGTAGATCGACGGGAACGTGACGCCTTCGCCGACGCCCATTCCGATGCGGGCCGCCAACAACGCCGCGAAGCCCGCGGCCGCGGCGAACGGCGTGATCAGCGTGAAGAACGACCACGACAGCACGCCGATGCCGAGCACCACCTTGCCGCCGAAACGGTCGGCCAACCGTCCGCCGAGCACCTGTGTTGCGAGGTAGCCGACGAAGAACGCGGCGAGTACCTGCCCCTGCTTCTCGGGGTTCCAGCCGAACTCGGCGGCCATCGGAATGATCGCGACCGACATGTTGACGCGATCCATGTAGCAGATGAATACGGCGGCGAACGACAGCAACACCAGCGTGTAACGTCGTGGCCAGTATTGCGTCAGCCGCAGCGCAGCGGTCCGTTGATGCATCGGCGAGCTCCCCTCTCCCTTAGCAACTCCTATTGCATGTTACGCGACTTCTGAGCCCGGCTTCGATTGATCGGTTGGAGTGGCGGAGGTTCGGTGCGCAGGACACGCTCGAGC
>DATJGR010000085.1:0-47614 GCA_035494855.1 Pseudomonadales bacterium
CCGTACTCAAAGGTACCGACGTCGATCAGCCGCGCAACCTGGCGAAGTCCGTCACCGTCGAATAGCGGCCGTCGTTTTCACCGCTCGCGGCGCCTTTCGACGCGCTCTTGATGTATAAAGCCAACCCCGCTCGAACGACTCGAGCGCGATTGCGAGCGACACGGGTTGGACGTCTCTTACATCCTGGATGATCTGAACGAGCGGCAGCGCGAAGCGGTCACCGCGCCGCTCGGCAATCTGCTGATCATTGCGGGTGCCGGCAGCGGCAAGACGCGCGTGCTCGTGCATCGTGTTGCGTGGCTCGTCGAAGCCGAAGGCGTCTCGCCGCACGGCGTGCTCGCGGTCACCTTCACCAACAAGGCCGCAAGCGAGATGCGCAACCGCACCGAGGCGTTGCTGCGCATGCCCGGCCGCGCACTGTGGGTGGGCACGTTCCACGGTATCGCGCATCGTCTGCTGCGAACGCACTGGAGCGAAGCGAAGCTGCCGCAGAGCTTTCAGATTCTCGACTCCGACGATCAGCTGCGCCTCATCAAACGCGTCATGCGTGCGCTCGACATCGACGAGGCGAAGTGGGCGCCGCGGCAGGCGCAGTGGTTCATCAACGGCCAGAAGGACGAGGGGCGACGCGCGCGCGAGGTGGTTGCTGGCGACGACCTGTTCCTGATCACGCACCGTCGCATCTACGAAGCGTATGAGGAACTCTGCCTCGGCGGCGGTCTCGTCGACTTTGCCGAACTGTTGTTGCGCAGCCACGAGCTTTGGCTCGAAGTGCCGGATCTGCTGGCCCATTATCAGCGCCGCTTCCAGCATCTGCTGGTCGACGAGTTCCAGGACACGAACACGATTCAATATGCCTGGTTGCGCGTGCTGGCCGGCCAACAGGGTCGCGTAGTCGCGGTAGGCGACGACGATCAGTCGATTTACGGTTGGCGCGGCGCGCGGATCGAGAACATCCACCGGTTCCGGCAGGACTTCCGCGACGTTGCGATCATCCGGCTCGAACAGAACTATCGTTCCACCGGTACCATCCTGAAGGCTGCGAACGCGCTGATCGACCACAACACCGACAGGCTCGGCAAACAGTTGTGGACGAACGGCGCGGAAGGCGATCCGATTGCGTTGTACGCCGCGTACAACGAGCTCGATGAGGCGCGCTTCATTGCAGACCGGATCGAGGATTGGATTGCGCAAGGCGGCAGTGCCATCGATGTGGCGATGCTCTATCGATCGAACGCACAAAGCCGGGTGCTGGAAGAAGCGTTGCTCCGCGCGCGGATTCCATATCGAATCTACGGTGGGTTGCGATTCTTCGAACGGCTCGAAGTAAAAAACGCGTTGGCGTACATGCGAATGACGTCGCAGCCGCATTCGGATACGGCGTTCGAGCGCATCGTGAACACGCCGACGCGAGGCATCGGCGACAAGACGATCGAAGCCATCCGAGAGCGCGCGAGAAATACCGGCGTCTCGTTGTGGCAGGCCGCGAAGGAAGGCGTCGCAGACGGTTCGTACGGGAGAACCGGCCACGCCATCCTCGGTTTCATCACACTCATCGAACAGATTTCCGCGGCGGTAGAAGGGTTGCCGTTGCACGAGCTCGCGCAACACTGCATCGAAGTCAGCGGCTTGCTGGAATTTCACACGCGAGAACGTGGCGAGCGCGGACTGGCGCGCAAGGAGAACCTCGAAGAACTCATCACGGCCTGTCGGCAGTTCAGCGGCGAAGTCGTGTTGCCGATCGACGATGCCGGTGTAGTGCGCGATGGTCCCGTGTCGCTGCTCGACGAGTTCCTCGATCAGGCTGCGCTCGAGAGCGGCGAACACCAGACCGACGACGACGGCAACTGCGTACAGCTGATGACGCTGCACACCGCGAAGGGCCTCGAGTTCCCGATGGTGTTCATGGCCGGCATGGAAGAAGGTCTGTTCCCGCATCGGATGTCTGCGGAAGAACCGGGTCGGATGGAGGAAGAGCGGCGTCTGTGTTACGTCGGAATCACGCGCGCAATGCGGCAGCTCACGTTCACGTTTGCGGAAACGCGCCGTCTGCACGGCACCGATTCGTATAACCGGCCGTCGCGATTCATCGCGGAAATACCGCACGCGCTGCTGCAGGAAGTGCGCATGCGCGGGGCCGTCGCGCGACCTTACGAGTCGCGCAGCAGCGGTCTCGGCAGCAGCAGTCAGAGTTCTGCGGTGAAGCGGATTCCAGCGGACGACGGTGCGCTACGGATCGGCCAGCGCGTGTCGCATGGCAAGTTCGGCGAAGGCGTGGTGCTGCAATCCGAAGGACACGGCGAGCGTGCACGCGTGCAGGTGAACTTTGCGCGCGACGGAGCGAAGTGGCTGATGCTCGGTTACGCGAAGCTGCAGCCGCTCGACTGAAAACGGGCGAACTGAGGGGCAGGGCATGGAACTCAAAGCCACGCGCTATGGTATCGATTCGGGCATAGCGACGATCACGTTGCATCGGCCGGAACGCCTGAACGCGTGGACCGGGCGCATGCACACCGAGTATCGCCATTGCCTCGATCTCGCGGAGCGGGACGACGCGGTGGGCGTCGTCGTCGTTACCGGCGCCGGCCGCGGATTTTGTGTCGGCGGTGATGCGGATGCGTTGCAGGGTCACGTGAAGAAAGGCGGCTACGATCCCGGCACGCCGACACAGCTCGCGCGCCCCGGGTATGGGACGTCACCGGAGTTCGACGCCAGTTTCGCGTTCCACTTCGGCCTCTCGAAGCCGGTGATCGCCGCGATCAACGGACCCGCCGCCGGCGTTGGTCTGGCGCTGGCGTGTTTCGCCGACCTGCGCTTCGCAGCGGCGGGAATCAAGATGACGACGGCGCACGGCAGGCTCAACCTGCCCGCCGAATACGGGCTCTCGTGGCTGTTGCCGCGCATGATCGGACTGACGCGCGCCAACGAGCTGTTGCTGACGAGCCGCGCGTTCCTCGCAGAGGAGGCCCTGGCGTTCGGATTGATCAATGGCGTGCATCCGGCTGAAGCGCTGCTCGACGAAACGTATGCGTTCGCTCGCAACCTGATCGCGACGGTGTCGCCCAATTCGCTGCGTCAGACCCGCTGGCAGGTTTATCGCGACTTGCATCGCGACATCGCCGGCTCGGTGCGCGATTCGGAGAACCTGCTGAATGAGATGATGCGCGAACCCGACTACGCAGAAGGCGTAACGGCGTTTCTCGAGAAACGCGCGCCGAAATGGCACGACTCCAACGACTGAAATAAGGCGCTCAGGCGGGCCTGAAGCTGTCTGCCCTGGCGAGATGCCATTCGCTCTGCCATTCGGGCCCCGCCCGATCCTCGATCAGTTGGCCCGGCGCGAGCCATTCGTACGCACGATCCAGCGTTGCCACCGCGCGCGACGACGTGCGGCGGTGGATGTGCTGCGGACGCAACTCCGATGGATGATCGAGACCCGCAGCAGCAACCAGCTCCATCAGTGCCGCGACGGTATGTCGATGGAAGTTCGCGACGCGCGCAGCCTTGTCGCCGACGTAGAGTGCGCGCTGCCGCATAGGATCCTGCGTCGCGATGCCCACCGGACAACGATTGGTGTGGCATTTCTGCGACTGCAGACACCCGAGCGCAAACATGAAGCCGCGCGCCGAGTTGCACCAGTCCGCGCCCATTGCGAGCGCAACCGCGATGTCGAAGCCGGAGATGATTTTGCCGCTGACGCCGAGTTTGAGTCGCTCGCGTACTCCGCAACCCACGAGGGCGTTCTGCGCGAACCACAGCGCGTCTCGCCGCGGCATGCCGACGTGGTCGCAGAACTCCACCGGCGCTGCGCCGGTGCCGCCTTCCTTGCCGTCGATTACGATGAAGTCGGGGTAGACGCCGGTTTCGGTCATCGCCTTGCAGATGCCGAGGAACTCCCACTTGTGGCCGATGCAGAGTTTGAAGCCGACCGGTTTGCCGCCGCTGAGTTCGCGCAGACGCGCGATGAACTCGATCAGTCCGAGCGGCGAGTCGAACTCCTTGTGGTACGGCGGCGATTCGCAGTCTTCGCCTTCAGGCACGCCGCGCACGCGCGCGATTTCCGCCGTGACTTTTGCGCCGGGCAATAGACCGCCGTGGCCGGGCTTCGCACCCTGCGACAACTTGATCTCGACCATCCGTACCACGTCCGCGCCGGCTCGCTCTTTGAATTTTTCCGGATCGAAGCGGCCGTTTGCGTTTCGGCAACCGAAGTAACCCGTGCCGATTTCCCAGATGATGTCGCCACCGCCTTCGAGGTGGTAGTCGCTCAAACCACCCTCACCGGTGTCGTGCGCGAAGTTGTCGAGCTTTGCGCCGCGATTGAGTGCGCGGATGGCCGCCGCACTCAACGATCCGAAGCTCATCGCCGAGATGTTCAGCACCGAGGACGAGTACGGCCGTTCGCACTGCTCGTTGCCGATCAGCGTGCGAAACGGTTCGACGCCTTTGGGCCGCGGCGCAATCGAGTGGTTGATCCACTCGTAGCCGACGTCGGTGACGCGCCGCTCGGTACCGAACGGCATCGTGTCGACCTCGTTCTTCGCGCGTTGATATACGAGCGAGCGCTGCTCGCGATCGAACGGCGAACCGTCCGTATCGCTCTCGATGAAGTACTGGCGGATCTGCGTGCGCATCTCTTCCGCGATGTTGCGGAAGTGACCCGTGAGCGGATAGTTCCGATAGAGGCTGTGTTTGCGCTGCAGCAGGTCCCAGCTGCCCAGCAGGACCAGCGCCAACATCAAGATCGAGGGCCACCACGGCAGACCGGCCATGACGGCCGACGTCGTCGACAGCCATAGAATGATGACGATGATGAAAGGCAGATGGCGGCGCATCACGTTCCTCCGATGGAAGACAACCGGAGTCGAAACTCGAGTTCGATCACGGTTCCGGCAAACAGTGCGAATCCAACCCAGACGTTGTTGCGGAAAGCGGCGAAGCAGTTCGCCGGCTTGCGATCCCGGATGAGGCGCTGTTGATAGACGAACAACGCTCCGGCCACTGCGATGCCTAGGAAATAGGCGATTCCGAACTGCAGCCGAACGCCGAGCAATGCGAGCGCAGCCACGGTCGATGCCTGCATCGCGGCGACCATCGCGCGGTCCGCATGACCGAACAGAATCGCGGTCGACTTGATGCCGACGCGAACGTCGTCGTCGCGGTCGACCATCGCATAGACCGTGTCATACGAGACGATCCACAACACGCTGGCAATGAACATCAACCACGCCGCATCGCCGAGGCCTGCGCCCGTTGCCGCGAACGCCATGACGATGCCCCAACTGAACGCGGCGCCGAGCACGATCTGCGGCAAGTAGGTCCAGCGCTTCATGAACGGATAGAGCGTAGCGATCGCAGCGCCGCCGACGGCGAGTCGCTGCGTGAAATCGTTGAGGAAGAACACGAGTACGAGAGCGATGGCGAGCAGCACGGCGAAAAGCGCGAGCGCTTCCCATTCGCTGACCTGCTTGCGCGCCATCGGACGATCGCGTGTTCGCGTGACGTGGGCGTCGAGGTTTCGATCGGCGTAATCATTGATCACACAACCGGCGGCGCGCATGACGATGGTGCCGAGCGTGAAGATGACGACGAGCGCGAGAGACGGTCGTCCGGCCGCGGCAATCCATAGTGCGGCAAGCGTAGGCCACAGCAGCAGTAATGTCCCAACGGGTCGATCGAAGCGCATCAAGCGCATGTAGAGCGGCAGGCGACGGGTCAGAATGGTCACGCAGGTCACTCGATTCGAGCGCAGCGAAGTCTACCGGTTTGGTACTTCGACCGCACAGCCGACGCAGGTGTGCACATGCGCGCAGACTCGATCGCGCAACGCGCCCGCTGATTTGCAATTTCGCGGTGACGCAAGTAGCGTACGCCGCCTTGAAATGGGACGGTTGAGAGCGCACGCAGATGCGAAAATGGCAGTGTATCGTTTGCGGCTGGATCTACGACGAGGCCGAAGGCTACGAGGACGAAGGCATCGCTCCGGGAACGCCGTGGGACAAGGTTCCCGACGATTTCGTCTGCCCCGAATGCGGCGTCAGCAAGGAAGACTTCGAGATGATCGAAGTCGGTTGATTCGTTCAGCACGTCGCTGCCACGCACCATCCCATCGAGTTGATCCGCCGCTTCGTCGATAACCTCCAACACATTGTCGATGGCGCTCTGTGCCAAGTTCAGCGCCGAAGGCAGCGCAGCGTCGCGACGGCGGGCCGTCACACCTGGGTGTAGTCAGCGCTGGGCGGCGACCAGGTGGCGACGAGCGCGTCGGCGACATCCGGCCGCGACGCGACGATTCGCGATGCGATGTCGGTGGCACGTCCGACCAGATGTGCGTCGATCGCGAGGTCCGCGACGCGGAACTGCTGCTCTCCGGTCTGGCGCGTGCCGAGCACGTCACCCGGCCCGCGCTGCTTCAGGTCCTCTTCGGCGATCCGGAATCCGTCGTTGGTCTCACGCATCACCTTCAGCCGCACTCGGCTCGGTTCGCCCAGCGGCGGTTTGTACAGCAGCACGCAGTGGCTGCGTTCGCTGCCGCGGCCGACGCGCCCGCGCAACTGATGCAGTTGCGCGAGCCCGAGCCGCTCGGGATTCTCGATCACCATCAGCGTGGCATTCGGCACGTCCACACCAACTTCGACCACCGTTGTTGCGACGAGCAGATCGATTTCGCCGGCCTTGAATCGGTCCATCACGTCCGCTTTGTCGCGCCCCGCGAGGCGACCGTGCAACAGCGCGACGCGCAACGAGGGGAGTGCTGCGGCGAGTTCCGTTGCGGTCGATTCGGCGGCGCGGAAGTCGAGCACGTCGGACTCTTCGATCAGCGTGCACACCCAGTAAGCCTGTTGACCTTTCGCGCACGCCTGCGCGATGCGGCCGACGATCTCCGGCCGGCGCGCATCGCTGACCACCACCGTATCGATCGGTTGGCGTCCCGGCGGCATCTCGTCGATCACTGAGACGTTCATGTCGGCGTACAGCGCCATGGTGAGCGTCCGAGGGATCGGCGTTGCGGTCATGATCAGCTGATGCGGCAACGCGCCCTTGGAACGCAAGGCCATTCGTTGATGCACGCCGAAGCGGTGTTGTTCGTCGATGATCACGAGCGCGAGCTTCGCAAACTCGACATCCCTCTGGAACAAGGCATGCGTACCGACCACCACCAGTGCTTCGCCGCTCGCGATCGAGTTGCGCTCGCGCGCGCGTTCCGCCGCCGTCATGCGACCCGTTAGCAGGCGAACGGATACGCCGAGCGGCTCGAGCCACGACGAGAAGTTGAGAAAGTGTTGCTCGGCGAGAATTTCGGTGGGCGCCATGATGGCTGTCTGACACCCATGCTCGGCCGCGCGCACCGCTGCGAACGCCGCGATGATCGTCTTTCCGCTGCCAACGTCGCCCTGAATCAATCGCAGCATCGGCGTGCTCTGTTCGAGGTCGAGCAGTACTTCTCTCGTAACGCGCCTCTGCGCAGACGTTAGTTCGAACCCGAGCCGCTTCAGCAGCACCCGCCCGAGCTGTTGCGAACGCGGCAGGGCGAGCGTGCGCTCGGTTGCGCGTTCGCGTTGTCGCCGCTTCAGCACGATGATGTTGCTGATCAGCTCGTCGAGCACGACGCGATTGCGAGCCTCCGAAAGAGCCGTATGCGGCGTACCGGTCGGCGGATTGTGAAGCAGCCGGAGGGCGGACCGGAGGTCGGGAGCCTCGTCGCGTGACAACCATTCGTCGAGGTTCGGTGGCGCCCACTGATCGAGCGCATCCAGCGCCTGGTCCACGAGACCGGCGAGCCGAGCCTGCGTCAGACCTTCCGTGGTGGGATAGACCGGCGTCAGCCTTGGCTCGGGTGCATCGGGTTTCGTGGGGAACGCTTTGTATTCCGGATGCACCATCTCGAATCCGTTGGATCCAGCGCGGACTTCGCCGAAACAGCGCAGGTACATGCCGACCGATACGGCGGCGCGTTGACGCTCGCTGAAATGAAAGAACCGCAGTCGGAGGAACCCGGTGTCGTCGCCGAGAGTTACCAGCCAACTACGTCGATGGCCGAATGCGACGCGGCTTTCCATCACCTGACCAATTACCAACGCTTCCGTGTTGGCGCGCAACCCGACGAAAGGCACGATCTGCGTGCGATCCTGATACCGGTGCGGAAGATTCAGCAGCAGATCGAGCAGCGTGTGGATCCGAAGCTTTGCGAATTTGTCGCGAAGCGCGGGCCCGACTCCACGCAGCGTTTCGATCGACGCAGACGGCGCGTGCCTGCTCACTTGCCCGCGGGCAGCACCATGACGGCGTCGATTTCGACGAGTGCGCCGCGCGGCAATTCGGCGACTCCGACCGCGGCACGCGCCGGATAGGGCTTAGTGAAGTACTGCGCCATGATTTCGTTGACGCGCGGGAAGAACGTCATCGACGTGACGTAAACCGTGAGCTTCACGAAGTGCTCTACCCCGCCGCCGCCGGCGATGGCGACCGCGCGAAGATTCTTGAACACCTGGTGGATCTGCGCGTCGATATCGGGGGCAATGAGTTGTGTCGTCGCCGGATCGAGCGCGATCTGGCCGGAGAGATAGACGGTGTTGCCGACGCCAACCGCCTGCGAATAGGTGCCGATCGCGGCCGGAGCGGTCGGTGTGGCGATGACCGAACGCGATTCGCTCATTCGATGATCCTGCTGATGCCGTGAACGTTCGTCAGCACGCGCAGGCGGCGCATCACGCGCGCGAGGTGCGTTCTGTTGCGTACGGACAGTTCGACGGCGACGGTGGACAGTTCGGCGTCGCGCTCGTCGACCTTGATGTTCTCGATGCCGGCGTCGGCCTCGTTGATCGTTGCCGCGATCTCCGCAATGACGCCCTTCTGCCGATCGACCTGAATGCGCAACGCGGTGACATATTCGCCTTCGACGTCCGCCGCCCAGCGCGCCGGAATGATCTCGTTGGGGCTACGACGGCGGATCTCGGCCATGTTTTTGCAGGTTTCGATGTGCACGACGAAACCTTTGCCCGACGACATGTGGCCGGCGATCGGGTCGCCCGGAACCGGGTAGCAGCAGCGGCCGTAACTGATGACGAGACCTTCGGTGCCCCGGATTGCGACCGGACCGCCGGTCTGAATGGAAATTGCGTCTGCCGCGGGATTGTCCGGCGCGAGCAGTCGTTGCGCGACGACGTAG
This sequence comes from Pseudomonadales bacterium, assembly GCA_035494855.1. Taxonomy (GTDB): domain Bacteria; phylum Pseudomonadota; class Gammaproteobacteria; order Pseudomonadales; family Azotimanducaceae; genus DATJGR01. The sequence continues at coordinate 9,170 of DATJGR010000085.1, forward strand.
GCCATGTAGTTGCCGAGGCCGATCGCCTCGAGCAGGTCGTTCAAACGGCGCACGTTGAACTCTTTCAGCACTTTTCGCAGGCGCCGGAAATCGAGGTCGTTGATCGACGTGTCGGCGTTCGCGAGCGAACGGTTCAACAACCGGCGACCCAGCGCGATGGATTGGGAGCGCTTCTGATCTTTCAGCGCCTGTCGAATCGCGGTGCGGGCCTTGCCGGACACGGTGAACGTCAACCAGTCGGGATTCGGTCGCGCGTCTTTGGCGGTAATGATCTCGACCGTCTGTCCGCTCTGCAGTTGCGAGCTGAGCGGAGCGAGATCGCGGTCGACGCGGCACGCGACGCAGCTGTTGCCGATGTCGGTGTGCACCGCATAAGCGAAGTCCACCGGGCATGCGCCGCGCGGCAATTCGAAGATCTCGCCTTTCGGAGAGAAGACGTACACCTCGTCGGGGAACAGATCGATCTTCAGGCTTTCGATGAACTCGAGCGAACTGCCGGCCCGTTGCTGCAGATCGAGCAGGTCGCGCAACCATTGCCGCGCGCGCGCCTGACTGCCGGCGAACGATGCTTCGTCTGCCTTATATAGCCAGTGGCCCGAGATGCCGTTGTTCGCCACCGATTCCATCTGCCGTGTGCGGATCTGCACTTCGATCGGCACGCCGTGCATGCCGAACAGCGTCGTGTGTAGCGACTGGTAGCCGTTCGCTTTCGGAATGGCGATGTAATCCTTGAATCGACCGGCGACCGGCTTGTACAGGTTGTGCACGACGCCCAGCACGCGATAACACGCGTCCACCCGATCGACGACGATGCGGAAACCGAACACGTCCATGATTTCGTTGAACGGTTTCCGCTGCGTTTTCATCTTCTGATAGATCGAATAGATGTGTTTCTCGCGACCGGTGACGATCGCGTCGATGCCTTCGCGGCGCAGCGCAGTCCCGAGCGAGCGGTGAATCTGTTCCATCAACGCTTTGCGATTGCCGCGCGAGGCCGCAACGGCGCGGCGGATGCGATCCGCGCGCAGCGGATACAGCGCGTTGAATGCGAGATCTTCGATCTCGACCTTCAGCGTGTGAATGCCGAGGCGGTTCGCGATGGGCGCGTAGAAATCGAGCGTTTCTCGCGCGATGCGGCGACGCTTCTCGGGATTCAACACGCCCACCGTGCGCATGTTGTGCAGGCGATCGGCGAGTTTCACCAGGATCACCCGCAGGTCTTTGGCCATTGCGATGGCCATCTTCTGGAAATTCTCTGCCTGCGCTTCGGCGCGCGATCGGAACATGGTCGTCAGTTTGCTGACGCCGTCGACGAGTTCGGCGACTTCGCGTCCGAACTTCTTACCGAGCGCGCGCTTCGCGATACCGGTGTCTTCGATCACGTCGTGCAGCAAGGCTGCCATCACGGTGGGATGGTCCATGCGCATTTCCGCGAGGATGCCGGCGACCGCGAGCGGATGGGTGATGTAGGGATGACCGGTGCGCCGGAACTGGCCTTCGTGCGCTTCGCGCGCGTATTCGTAAGCGGCGCGAACCAGCTCGACCTGATCGGGCGTCAGGTAAGTCGACAGTGTTTCGGAAAGGGACTCGATGGTCGCCGGCGCGGCGACATCGTCGCCGGCGGCTTGGGCTGCTAGCCGCGACCCGAAGTACGAGTCATAGGTCGCTGCTTCCTTCATGCGCGAACGTGAACGGTATGTCGAGCCGTTCATCCTCAGTTCTCGCATCTTGGGCGTCAAGCATTTCGTCGTTGATCAGTCCGTCGGCGATTTCGCGCAACGCGATGACGGTCGGCTTGTCGTTTTCCTCGGCAACGAGCGAGTCGGCGCCGCGGGCCAGCTGCCTGGCACGACGGGTTGCCACCATGACCAGCGAAAACCGGTTATCGACGTGATCCAGGCAATCTTCGACGGTGATTCGGGCCATCAGTGCAATCCAGGGACGCGAGGGCGGCGGAGTTTACTGGATCGGTTTGTCGTGTGACAAGAGATCGCGCAGCAATGCCTCTCGTCGCCGCGCCTGACGGGAGGTGCGCAGGCGCTCGGCACGAATGATGGCGCGCAGGTCGGCCACGGCGTCGTCGAAGCGATCGTTGACGATCACATAGTCGTATTCGTGGTGATGCGACATCTCGATGACCGCCTCGGCCGTACGCTTGCCGATGGCCTCGTCGTTGTCCTCACCGCGACGCCGCAGCCGCTCGCTGAGTGCGTGGTGTGACGGCGGCAGAATGAACAGTGAAACCGCCGCGGGATAGGACCGCCGGACCTGTTGCGCGCCCTGCCAGTCGATCTCGAGCAGAACGTCGCGGCCGGCAGCGAGTTCGCGTTCGACCGTGGCGCGCGAGGTGCCGTACGAATTGCCGAACACCGTGGCGTGCTCGAGGAAGGCGCCGGCCGCCACCATCGCAGCGAATTCTGTTCGAGCGACGAAGAAGTAGTTCTCGCCCTCTCGCTCGTTGCCGCGGCGACTGCGGGTGGTATGCGAGACCGACACCCGGATGTTCTCGTCGTTCGACACTAACGCATTGACCAGGCTGGTCTTTCCGGCACCGGACGGCGCCGAAACGACGAGCAGGAGACCGGGCTCGATGAGTGGCCCGGTCATTCGATGTTCTGGGCCTGTTCGCGGATCTGCTCGATGATCACCTTCAGGTCGACCGCGCGCTGGGCCGTCTCTGCGAGCATCGATTTCGACGCCAGCGTATTCGCTTCCCGATTCAGTTCCTGCAACAGAAAATCGAGATGGCGGCCGTGCGGCCCTGGTTGCGCCAGGTTTTTTCGCGCCTCGGTGATATGGATGTCGAGACGATCGAGCTCTTCTGCGACGTCGGCGCGCTGAATCAGAATGGCGACCTCCTGCTCCAACCGCTCACCATCCACCGACACCGACAGCTCTTCGATGCGCGCCTTCAATCGGGCGCGCTGGCTGTTCGCGAGCCCCGCTACGATCCGGCGAAGGTCACCGACGATCTGATGGATCTCGCCGAGCTTCCCGCCGACCAGGCTCCCCAGCATGTCGCCTTCGCGGCTGCGATGCGCGTCGAGCGCGTCGAGCGCGCGCTGGAATCCACCGACGACCGCCGCCTTCACCACTTCGGCATCGTGGACCGATTCGACCAGGACCCCGGGCCACCGCAGCAGCTCGAGCGGGTCCGGATGCGCCGCTTCGGGCGCATCGCGACGCAACTGTTCGAGGGTCGCGAGCAGATGCAACAGAACCGGGCGATTGATTTCGAGATGGGCCGACGCCGCAGTCGCCGCGACGCGCAGCGTCGCATCCACTTTGCCGCGCTTCAGTTTCGCGCGCACCAGGTCGCGCAGCGGAAACTCGAGCTCACGAAACGCATCTGGCAACCGGAACTGAACTTCGAGATAGCGATGATTGACCGAACGGATTTCCCATTGCAGCGAACCGGAATCGAGCGGTACGTCGACGCGCGCGAATGCGGTCATGCTGCGGATCATCGATGTACCCCGGATTGGATCGGAACGCATTCTACTCCAAAGGATTCTCGGCCCCGGCATCGCCGAGCGCGCGCGTATAATCCGCGGTCGCACGATAAAGGGAGAACGGTATGGCAGTTCCGCAGCGACCCAGCGGTCGCGCGCAGGATGAGCTTCGCAAGATTCGCTTCACCCGTAAATTCACGAAGCACTCGGCGGGCTCGGTACTGGTGGAGTTCGGCGACACGCAGGTGATCTGCACGGCGAGCGTCGAGGATCGGGTGCCGCCGTTCATGCGCGGACAAGGTCGCGGCTGGGTGACCGCCGAGTACGGCATGTTGCCCGGCGCGACGCATACGCGATCGGACCGCGAAGCGGCGCGCGGCAAACAGAATGGCCGCACGGTGGAGATTCAGCGGTTGATCGGACGTGCGCTGCGGTCGGCGGTCGAACCGAAGGCGATCGGAGAGCGGACGATCCGAATCGATTGCGACGTCATCCAGGCCGACGGCGGAACGCGCACCGCGTCGATCACCGGAGGTTGCGTCGCGTTGATCGACGCAGTGCGCTCGTTGCCGGGAGTGGATCCGTCGAAGGCGCTGAAGCGACTCGTCGCGTCGGTGTCGGTGGGGGTGTGGTCCGGTCTACCGGTGCTCGACCTCGACTACGCCGAAGATTCGTCCGCCGACACCGACATGAACGTGGTGATGCTCGATTCCGGCGGCTTCGTCGAAATTCAGGGCACCGCGGAGCGCGATGCGTTCCCGGACGAGCAACTGATGGCGATGCTGGATCTCGCGCGGCGCGGAACGCAGCGATTGTTCGAGTATCAGCGCGCGGCGCTCGGGGCTGCCTGATCGTGGTTCACTTCGTAAGCGAGATGATCGAGCGCGGCGTGCTGCGATTCGGCGACTTCACGTTGAAGTCGGGCCGCAAGAGTCCCTATTTCTTCAATCTCGGATCGATCGACGACGGTGCCGGGCTCTCGATGCTCGGCAGCGCCTACGCGCAAGCCATCGTGTCGTCGCCGCAGGGTGAGCCCGACGTCATCTTCGGGCCGGCCTATAAAGGCATCCCGATCGCGGTCGCGACTGCGCTCGCGCTGCAGCGCGATCACGGCCGGTCCGTCGGCGTCGCATACAACCGCAAGGAAGCGAAAACGCATGGCGAAGGCGGCACTCTGGTCGGTCATCCGGTGCGCGGCCGGGTGATGATCGTCGATGACGTCATGACTGCTGGTACCGCGGTGACCGAAGCGGCTGATCTCGTGCGGCAATCGGGTGGTGAACTGGCGGGCGTGCTGGTGGCGCTCGATCGGCAGGAAGCTGTCGCGCCGGGCCAAACTGCGGTGGCGCGGATGGCGGAAGTGTTACGTGCGCCCGTTTTCGCAATTGCCACGCTCGCAGATGTGATCGCGTACCTTGACACTCGAGGGGGGTATGCCGATTCTTTGGCGCAAATTCGCGCCTATCAGCGAGATTACTGCGTCGCGTGAAACCACTGCTCACAATCCTGCTGGCCTTCTGCACCGGCGTTGCTTTCGCGAAGGCGAAACCCTGCGAATGGTACAAATTCGAAAACAACGACGGCGTCACAGTGCTCGCTTATTCGATTCCCGCGGATCTCGTGCACAAGGGATATACCTGCATCGCCAAAGACGGCGAGATCGTGAAGCAGGTGGCTCGGGAGCTGACACCCGAAGAAGTCGAGAAACGCGATAGGGAGACCGAGAGGAAAAAGTCGGAGGAGGCGGCGGGTGTTGCGCGTGCGCGGAAAGACCAGGAGCTGACGAAGCTGTATGCGTCCCCCCGCGACGTGGAAGAAGCGCGCGACCGCAAAGTGCTGTCAATTGAAACGACCATCGCTACGACGAAGTCGAACATCGAACGGCTGAAGTTGCAGAAGCAGCGGCTGGAGCAGCAGGCCGCGGATCGTGAGCGCGAGGGTCTGGCGCCGTCGGCGGACATTCTCGGCAACCTGCAGACGCTCGGAACCCAGATCGGCGACAAAGAGCGCGAAGTAGCAGCGCGCAAAACCGAGAAGCAACAGGTGATCGATCAGTTCCAACTCGATCTGGAGCGGCTGAAGCTGCTTTACGGATTGCCGCCGTCCGAGGCGCCCAAGGCCAACACGCCTGCCGGCGTCGTCACGAAATCCGAACCGCCGCTGGTTGGCGTTACCGCCAAGACCGACGCGCCGAACTGATCAGCGCGCGACGGGAAACACCGCACCGGAAATGATGGCCCAGTGATTGGTCCATTCGAACGTCGGCTTCGCTTTGAACTCACTGCGCACAAACTGATTGATGCGCCCCTCGGCAACCGCGAGCAGCAGGTTCGCGACCGCATGAGGAGGGGCGCTCTCGACGAAGTCGCCGCGTGCCCCGCCTTCGCGAAGAATCTGTCGCAGCTGTGTCTCCAATCGATCGAAGAATTGGCGCATCCGAGTTCGCAGCCGATCGGTCTCACCCTGTAGCGCGTCGCCCGCCAACAGTCTTGCAAAGCCGGGGTTCCGCTCCGCGAAAGACAGAAGCAGCCAGACGAGATTCCGGCAGCGTCCTTCCGCCGAGGGTTCCTCCTCGAGGATGCGGCTGATGCGCGTGAACACGCTCGCCTCCATGAACTCGATCAGTCCTTCGATCATCTTCGCTTTGCTCGGGAAGTGGCGGTAGAGCGCCGCTTCCGAAACGCCGACGTGCCGCGCGAGAGCAGCGGTGGTGATGCGCGATCCCGGGCTCTCTTCGAGCATCATTGCGAAGGCTTCGAGAATTTCCTGACGTCGATTCGTGCGCGTCATGGTGCGGCGGTCACGCTTTTGCCCGTATCAACGTGCCGACGCCGGTGTCAGTGAACACTTCGAGCAGAACCGCATGACGGATGCGCCCGTCGATGATGTGCGCACTGCGAACTCCGCCGGCCACCGCGTCGAGTGCGCAGCGCACTTTCGGCAGCATGCCTCCGTGAATCGTTCCATCGGCGATCAACACATCGACGTCCTCCGGCGCGAGACCGGTCAGGGTATTGCCTGCCTTGTCGAGAATGCCGGCGGTATTCGTCAACAGCATCAGCTTCTCGGCGCCGAGGTGTTCCGCGAGCTTGCCCGCGACGGTGTCGGCATTGATGTTGTATGACTCGCCTTTGACGCCGACGCCGATTGGAGCAATCACCGGGATGAAGCCAGCCCCGATCAGTGTGTCGACCACGGCGCGATTGATCGTTTCGATCTCGCCGACGTGTCCGATGTCGATGATCTCCGGCGCCTTCAGTTCCGGTGAGTCGCGATGAATGCGCAGCTGATGAGCCTGGATCAGTTGCCCGTCTTTGCCGGTAATGCCTACCGCGCGCCCCCCAACGGCATTGATCAGCGAAACGATGTCCTGATTGACGAGGCCACCCAGCACCATTTCGACGACGTCCATCGTCGCAGCATCGGTGACGCGCATGCCGTCGACGAATCGCGTCGGAATGTTCAGCTTCTGGAGCAGTTCGCCGATCTGTGGGCCGCCGCCATGCACGACGATCGGATTCATTCCGACCAGTTTCATCAACACGATGTCTCGTGCGAACGTCTGCGTGAGTTCGTCGGCGATCATCGCGTTGCCGCCGTACTTCACGACGATGGTGGACCCGTGGAATTTGCGGATGTATGGCAGCGACTCCGTGAGTACGCTGGCGACGTTCACCGCTTCGGTGGCGGAAATCGGCATGGGTTTTCTGGCCTAGAAGACGAGTTTCGGATCGATCTTTTTGAGTTGGTCACGGAATACCTTCTGGATCCGATCCAAAGCGTTCTGGCCGTCCGCTTCGAATCGAAGCGTCAGTACCGGACTCGTATTGGACGGTCGCACCAATCCCCAACCGTCGGGATAGTCGACGCGGATCCCGTCGATAGTCGTGATCGTCCCGTCACCGAACTTACCTTCCTTGGACAGACGCTCCATCACTGAGAACTTCGCGGACTCGGTGGTGTTCACTTTGATTTCCGGCGTCGTGAAGGTTACCGGAAACTCTTCGAACAGCTTGCTGACCGACTTCGACTCCGCACCAACAATTTCGAGGAGGCGCGCGGCGCTGTACAAGGCGTCGTCGAAACCGTACCAACGCTCGCCGAAGCAGATGTGGCCACTGAATTCCCCGGCGAGCAATGCGCCTGTCTCCTTCAGTTTGGCCTTCATGTGCGAGTGTCCGGTTTTCCACATGATCGGACGGCCGCCGTACTCGCTGATCAGCGAATTGAGGTGGCGGCTGCACTTCACGTCGAAGATGATGTCGGCGCCCGGGTTTCGGCCGACGATGTCGCGCGCGAACAGCATCAGGAGTTTGTCGGGCCAGATGATGGTGCCGCGTTCGGTGACCACACCGAGCCGATCGCCGTCGCCGTCGAATGCGAGACCCAGGTCGGCCTTCTCCGCTTTCACGACCGTGATCAGGTCTTCGAGATTCTTCGGGTCGGCCGGATCCGGATGATGATTCGGGAAGTTGCCATCCACTTCGCAATAGAGCGGGACGACCTCGCAACCGAGCTCGGCGATGAGGCGGGGAACCACGCCTCCGGCAACGCCATTGCCGCAATCGACGACCACTTTCATCGGTTGCGCCACTGCCACGTCGTTCAGCACGCGATCGAGGTAGTGATCGACGATCGCCATCTCGTCATATGCGCCGTCGCCACTGCTGAGCTTGTTACCTTCGATGCGTTCGCGCAGGTGCTGTATGCGCTCTTCGGCCAGCGTCTCGCCCGCGATCATCATCTTGAGCCCGTTGTATTCCGGCGGGTTGTGCGAGCCGGTGATCATGACGCCGGTGCCGGTGTCGAGCGCGTGTGTCGCGTAGTACAGCAATGGCGTCGGCACCTCGCCGATGTCGGTAACGTCGATGCCGCCTTCGGTCATGCCGCGCGCCAGCGATTTCTTCAGTTTCGGACTCGACAGGCGGCCGTCACAACCGACCACGGCGCGCGACATCTTGTTCTGTTTCGCGTCGGCTGCGAACGCGCGGCCGATCCAATAGACGACGTCTTCGGTGAGATTGGTCGAGACGATGCCGCGAATGTCGTACGCGCGGAATATCAATGGGTCGAGCTTCAGGCCCGAATCGAGCGGGGAGACGTCTTCCGATACTTCGATTCCGAGGTTGCCCTCCGATGCGTCGGGCGAGCGAACGTCGAGGAAATCGTCGTCGTCCACTACCTCCGGCTCGATCGCCGGTTCCGGCGGTGGGATTGCTTTGGCGCCGGGTTTGCGCTTCGGCGTCACCGCTTTCGGCGCAGCGGCCTTGCGAACTGGCGCAGGGCGCGGTTCGTCTTTTTCCGGCGGCACGCGCTTGGCAGAGCGGGTCGCGGCAACGGCGATCTGTTGGAACATCGCGAGGTTGTAACGAGCGACGTTGCCCTCTCGACCCCGACCGATGCGGGTGACGTGGTCGATCAGCGTCGCGCTGTCGCGCTCGAGTGTGCGGAACAGCCGAGAGTAACTGAGATACACGCCGCCCAGAATCAATGCGATGACGACGAGAAGCGGTGTCCAGATCCAGGCGAGATTGACGATGTCCGGAGTCGCGGATTGGCTTGGTTTGAAAACGAGCGTCCAGGTCGGCGCGTTGAGTTTGATGCGGACTGGGGCTGCGTTACTGTCCGGCTCGTTGCCGTATTGCAGGACAGAGCGCGCGGCCGCGCTCTCGAACTGCTGTTCGACAGTCACCTGTCCGAGGTCGCTGGGAAGAATCTTCAGCGGCTCGAAGAAGAAATCCATCGACATTGCAGCGAATAGCACGCCGGTTACCGTGCCTGCATCGGTGATCGGCCTGGCTGCGTAAAACACCGGTCGCTGATTCACCTGCGACGCCTCGGGCCCTACGTACTCCTGCGTTTCGGCACGCTTGATGACGTCGAGCGCCGCGAACGAGATCGGTACGTTCGCGCTCAGGTCGACTTCGGCTTTCCCCTTCGGAATGACGTCGACGCGTTCGGCGGTCGAAATCAGATGCGTCAGGCGTTGATTCTGAGCGGTGATGGTGGCCGGGTCGTATGTCGCCAGCGCGTCGATCGTGTCTTTGGCCGACGCGGCGTCGCTCAACTCGCGTTGCAGCGCCGCGAGGCGCGCGTTGAAGAAGTTCGCGTAGCTCTGCGCCTGAATCGCCTGCGTCTGCAGACGGTGATTGGTGTTGGCTGGGCGAACGATCGTCGACCACACCAACAAGGTCGCGGCGACGACGCCACCGAGCGCAATTCCGATGGCGAGCAACGGATACGACCATAGTCCTTCCGTTAGCGGCCCGCTCGTTGGCGCGCGATCGGGCACGCTCAACGGTTCGCTTGTGTCGTCAGGTGTGTCTTTCGCCACGTCTTCGCGTTCTTCTCGATAGCTTCAGGATGGTAAGGCCGAGCGCAAGTGGTGGCTAGCCGGATGCGGAGTCGGAATCGCTCGTGCGCTTCGCGGATTCTGCGCGACGCGACGACGCCGCGCGCTCAATAGCGCGCGCAACCCGATCGATGATTGCGCGCGCGATCTCCGTTTTGCTGCCGATGTCGATGCGCTCTTCACCATCGACCGTGATGACCGTGACTGCATTGTCGTCGCTGTTGAAGCCGATGCGCTGATCCGAAACGTCGTTGACGACGATCATGTCGAGCGCTTTTCGCACGAGCTTGGTGCGAGCGTTTGCGATCGCGTCTTGTGTCTCTGCGGCGAAACCGACGACGATCGGCCGCGCATTGCTGCGCGCAACTGCAGCGATGATGTCCGGGTTCTGAACGAGATCAAGCGACAGACCCGCCTCCGACTTCTTCTTGATCTTCTGTGCCGCGCTCTCGTTGGGACGATAGTCAGCGACTGCCGCTACCCCGATGAAGATGTCGCAGACATCGAGGTGTCGAGTCACCGCGTCGTGCATCTGTTGCGCAGTCGTCACGTCGATGCGGGTGGTTCCGGCAGGTGTTGGCAGCGAGACCGGCCCGGATATCAGCGTGACGTCGGCACCGGCATCGCGCGCGGCTTCGGCAACCGCAAACCCCTGTTTGCCGGAACTGTGATTGCTGATGTACCGCACCGGATCGATCGGCTCACGCGTCGGCCCGGCCGTGATCAGCACGCGCTTGCCCGAAAGCGGTTTCGGTCCGAAGAGACGTGCGATCTCGTCGCAGAGGGTTTCGGGCTCGAGCATGCGCCCCGGCCCGAACTCGCCGCATGCCTGTGGGCCGTCGCCGGGGCCGACGATCTGCACGCCGTCGCCGAGCAGCCGCGCCACGTTGCGTCGGGTTGCGGCGTGCTTCCACATCATGTGATTCATCGCCGGTGCGACCACCACGGGACAGGTTGCAGCGAGGGTCATCGCGGTCAGCAGGTCGTCAGCCATACCGTGCGCGAGACGCGCGAGGGTATGCGCCGTCGCCGGTGCGATCAGGATGCAATCGGCCCAACGGGCGAGTTCGATGTGGCCCATCGCCGCTTCCGCAGCGGAGTCCCACAAATCGTTTCTCACCGGTCTGCCGGAGACGGCCTGCAGCGTCGTCGCGGTCACGAAGTGCGCGGCGCCGAGTGTCATCACCACCTGGACTTCCGCGCCGTGCGACGTCAGTTGTCGTACAAGCGCCGGAGTCTTGTACGCGGCGATGCCGCCCGTGATTCCCAATAGGATGTGTTTGCCGCCGAGAGGCATGGTCGTGCCGGTCGCTTGGACGGTTAAAGATACCACTTCGGGGCGAGCACACACTCACCGGGGCGTACAGCGTTCACGGGATACGGTCCATGACGATCACAGATTGGCCGACGGGAGAACGCCCCCGCGAGCGACTGCTGGCGCGCGGCGCGCACGGACTCTCCGACGCCGAACTGCTGGCCGTGCTGCTTCGAACCGGCACCGGCGCCTGCGACGCGGTTCAGCTTGCCCGCGAGCTGCTGAGCCGCTATGGCTCGCTCCGTGCGCTGCTCGATGCGCCGGTTGAAGCGCTTGCGCGGCAACGCGGCGTCGGTCCGGCGAAAGCTGCAACGATCGGCGCGGCGGTCGCCCTCGCGGAGCGTTATCTGGCCTGCGCGATGGTGCGCGAAGAGGTCTTCGGCGCGTCGGCGGACGTTCGACGTTACCTGCGGCATCGGCTCGGCGGTCGGCCGCGGGAAGTTTTCGGTGCGTTGTTCCTCGACGCACAGCATCGGCTGATCGCGTTCCGCGAACTGTTTCAGGGAACGGTCGATAGCGCGACGGTGCATCCCCGCGAAGTGCTGCGCGAGACCCTCGCGCTCAATGCGGCGGCGTTGATCCTGGTGCACAACCATCCGTCGGGTGTCGCGGAACCCAGCACGAGCGACGTGAGGATCACGGAGCGGCTGCGCCACGCGTTGCAACTGATCGACGTGAGAGTGCTCGATCACATCGTCGTCAGCGCCACGGACGCTGTCTCGATGGCCGAGCGTGGCTTGCTGTAGTGGGGTCCCTCTGGTATAAAGCCCGACTCTTTTTTCCGGGCAAAAGGCGAACTCGCCATGACTCAAGTGTGCCAGGTGACGGGTAAGCGGCCGATGAGCGGCAACAACGTGTCTCACGCGAAGAATCGTACGCGGCGTCGGTTCGAACCGAACCTGCACTACCACCGGTTCTGGCTCGAAGGCGAGAAGCGCTATGTACGACTGCGCGTTTCGGCCGCCGGAATGCGGGTGATCGACAAACGAGGCATCGATGCGGTGGTCGCCGACCTCCGCAAACGCGGCGAAAGGGTCTGAAATCATGCGTGACAAGATCAAGATGGTTTCGAGCGCGGGTACCGGTCACTACTACACGACCGACAAGAACAAGCGGACGATGACCGACAAGCTCGAACTGAAGAAGTACGATCCGGTCGTTCGCAAGCACGTGATCTACCGCGAAGCCAAGATCAAGTAACGGCGCCTTTATCCTGTCGTTGGCGACGCGGACGCGGCCAACTGCAGGTGTCCCCAGTGATCCACGGTCGCCTCCCACCCTTCGTCGACGAAGGTGGTGGCCATCTTCTCGACGACGATTGCGGGCCCGGGGATGCGTTGGTCGCGTGCCAGTTCGCCGCGTTCCAATAGTGGAACCACCGCGTGTTGCACCGTTCGAAGCGTCGAACGCGCTGGCGCGGGCGGGTTGCGTTGGAGTTCGGGCAGCGTCACCTTCGGGTTCGCCGCGCTGACTTCAGAGCGAATGTTCACCAGTTCAATCGGTAGATCGAGTGCGTGACCATAACGGGCGTGGTGCATCTCGTGAAACGCGCGGGCCGCCGCGTCGGGCGTAGTCCAATCCACCGTCAGCGTGAAACTCTGCCCACGGTAGCGCAGATCGAGAAAGCGCCTTTCCTCAATCGTCTGCGGGGCGGCGCCGTCGTCCACCAGCTCCGAAACGCCGCGAGCCGACAGAGCGTCGAATAGCGATTGGATGTCGGAGGTCGACAGTTCGGCGAACAGGCCGTTGACCGTTTTCGTCAATTGGCGCGAAGCATCGGCTACCAGCATTCCGAATGCGGAAAACACGCCGCAGTGCATCGGTATGACGATGCGTGGGATTTCCAACGCCCGCGCAAGGGCGCACGCGTGGAGACCCCCCGCGCCCCCGAACGACACCAGCGAACAGGTCCGCGGATCGTGACCGCGTTCCAGCGAAATCAGTCGCAGCGCCCGCGCCATGTGCTCGTTGGCGATCGCGACGACTCCCGCGGCAGCGTCGTCGATCGACGTGCCAAGCGACTCGGCGAGTCGAGCAACGGCCGCGCGGGCGAGGTGGACGCTGATCGGCAGCGTTCCCGCAAGTCGCAGCGACGACGGCAGGCGACCGAGCACGACGTTCGCGTCGGTCACGGTCGGTTCGCGTCCGCCGCGACCGTAGCACGCAGGTCCCGGATTCGCGCCGGCCGATTGCGGGCCGACGTGCAGCGCACCGGCGTCGTCTAGGAAGGCGATCGAACCGCCGCCGGACGCGATGGTGTGGATGTCGGCCATTGGCACCGCGACCGGATATGGCCCGATCGAGCCTTCCCGCGTGATGCTGGGGCGGTCGCCGATCAACGATACGTCGGTGGACGTGCCGCCCATGTCGAAGGTCAGGAGATCGGCGCGGCCAAGCTTGGCGCCGAGGTCTCGGGCGGCGGCAATACCGCCCGCCGGTCCGGACAGCAGCAGATTCACCGCGCGACGGCGTGCCTGATTTGCGCCGATCGTCCCGCCCGAAGACTGCATCACGACCACACGCGACGGCGCCACCGATTCGGAAAGCCGCGACAGATAGCGCTCCACGACCGGACCGAGCCACGCGTTCAGCCAGGTCGCGATGCCCCGCTCGTACTCCTTGTATTCGGCGAGCACGTCGGACGAACGACTGACGAACGCGAGGTCTTCGAGTGCCGTCTCGATCGCGCGTTCGTGCGTGTCGTCGACGTAGCTGAACAACAGGTTGATCGCGATGGCCTGCGGTTGCAGCGAACGGATCTGACGTCGCAGTTCTGTCAGATCGGCGGGCGTCAGCGGTTCGATGACGGTACCGTCGGGCGCGATTCGCCCGCCGGTCCCGAGCAGCAGCTCGTCGGGCACCGGGTTCGGCGATGGGGCGGGGGCCAGGGTGTAGAGATCGCGTCGCGCCTGGCGGCCGATGCGCAGCACGTCGGTGAAGCCGCGATTGGTGACGTACGCGGTACGCACACCTTTACCTTCGAGCGCCGCGTTCGTCGCGACGGTGCTGCCGTGGACGATCACCACACGGCCCGCCGATACGGCGGCTTCGAGTCCGAGGTCGGCGATGCCCTGACGGATCGCGAGCGACGGATCGTCCGGCGTCGACATCACCTTGTGGAGTCGCAGAACGCCCGCGTCCAGCAATACGAAGTCGGTGAATGTGCCTCCGGTGTCGACGCCGAGTAACATCATTGGCGGTTCGGGGAGCGGTGACGAAGGGCGGATTGTAGCGGATGCCGGAATTGCCAGAGGTCGAGACGACGCGTCGCGGCATCGAGCCTGCCCTCGTGGGTCGCACCATCTCCGGCTGGACGTTGCGGCAGCCGCGCTTGCGCTGGCCCGTCGTGCTGCCGCCTTCGCTGCGCGGCCAGCGCATCCGCTCCGTAGTTCGTCGCGCAAAGTACCTCGTCGTGGAAACCGAGAGCGGCAGCCTGATCGTGCACCTCGGCATGTCGGGCAGCCTGCGACTCACTTCGGCCGAGGTCGCTCCGGGGCCGCACGACCACGTCGATTTCGAACTCGAAGGCGGTCGCGTGCTACGTCTTACGGACCCTCGCCGGTTTGGAAGCATTCACTTCCACGAGGGCGACTGGCGCGAACACTGGCTCATCAAAGACCTCGGCATCGAGCCGTTCGACAACGAATTCGATGGGGCCTTCCTGCATCGCGCCGCGCGCAAACGCAGAGTGGCCATCAAGCAGATGTTGATGGATGCGCGGGTGGTCGTCGGCGTCGGGAACATCTATGCGAACGAGTCGCTGTTTCGTGCGGGCATTCGCCCGAGAGTCGCGGTGAGCCGGATCAGTCGCGAGCGCTACTCGTTGCTCGCGCAATCGGTGCGCGACGTTCTGGCTCAGGCGATCCGTGAGGGCGGAACGACTCTGCGCGACTTCGTGGATGAGTCAGGACGGCGCGGCTACTTCAGCCACTCGTTGAACGTATACGGTCGCGAAGACCTGCCGTGTTACCAGTGCGGCGCCGTTTTGAAGGGTCTGCGCATCGGCCAAAGGGCCACCGTGTACTGCCCGAACTGCCAACGATGACGCGAAATGGCATCGGCGCTGGTGTTAGAGTTTGGCGGCCCAATGAGATTGAGACGTTTCGTCATGCAGAAATTCATCAAGAGCCGCGCACTGACTGCGTTGATCGTTGCGGCGATCAGTCTGCCCGCATTTGCGGCTTCGGAAGAGTCACCCAACGACTGGGCGATGGCGGGCGACGTCCTCGTTGCGCGGCCGTTTGGGATGGTGCTGACCCTCGTCGGAAGCGCGCTCTTCGTCGTGAGCCTGCCCTTCACCGCGCTGGGCGGCAACGTCAAGCAGGCGGCCGATACACTGGTCATCGGCCCTGCCAAGGAGACGTTCGTACGCTGCCTCGGTTGCAGTACCTCGGGTCGTTACGTCGATCCGAACGAGGTTGCCCAGTAGGCGGCACCTCAGGGCTGATTGGTCGCCTGGCTGTTCGCCCGGTTGACCCGCAGCGCCTCGGCGACGATCGGATCGACGAACTTCGTTACATCGCCGCCGAGTGACGCGATCTCGCGGACCAGCGTCGAGGAGATGAAAGAGCAACTCTTCGACGGCAGCAGGAACACGTACTCGATCGACGGTTCGAGTTCGGTATTCATTTCGGCCATCTGAAACTCGTACTCGAAGTCGGCCATCGTGCGCAGTCCGCGCAGGATGAAGCGCGTGCCCATGGTGTTCGCATAGTCGACCAGCAGTCCGTGGAAGCGCTCGACCTGCACGCGTTTTCCAAACGGGGCGAGAACCCGCTCGCACAGGCGGATGCGGTCGAGCAGTTGCTCCGATCCGGCCTTTTGGGCCGACGTACCGATCGCAAGGATGACCTTATCGAACAAACTCAGCGCCCGATTCACGAGGTCGGTGTGACCGTTGGTGATCGGATTGAAGGTCCCCGGATAGATCACTGTTTTCAAGGTCCCGCCCCCACGAGGAAGGGCGCGATGGTATCGGATAATCGGTCGCTACCTCAAACGACGCGCTGCACCAGCTGCGACTGAACGTCGCCGGTCCGCGTGGATTTGATCGTCGTCCACCCATCGAGCGGGGGTGGCAGATGGACGCTCGACTCGACGTACACGATCGATTCCGGATGCAGGTGCGGACCGGTGCCGAGGGCATCGAGGCTGTGTTCGAGCAGCGCCGAGTCGAATGGCGGGTCGAGAAACACGATATCCCACGAACGTTCGTTGCTGCGCAGGAAGTCGCGCGCCGATGCGCGCACGATCGCGCAGTGGGTCGCGCCGATTGCACGCGCGTTCTCCTGAAGTGCGCGGATCACCACTGGGTCGTCGTCGACGAGCGTCGCCTCCGCAGCGCCACGCGAGAGCGATTCGAATCCGAGCGCGCCGGAACCCGCGAACAGGTCGAGACAGCGCGCGCCGTCGAGCCACGCCGCCAACCAATTGAACACGGTCTCGCGCGCACGGTCGGGCGTCGGACGCAACGTTGGACGGTTCGGGAAGGCGAGCTTTCGTCGCCTCCACTTACCGCTGATAATGCGGACCTCGTTCACCGCTGGCCTCGTAGGTCGAGCACGTGCAACAGAATTACAGAGAGCGATTGTGGGCCAAAACGACGAGAACACCGAGCGAGGGTTCCTGCGCCGCCTGCGCGGTGGTCTCGCGAAAACCCGAACGCAGCTGGGCAATCTGTTCCTCGGCAAGAAAGCGATCGACGACGACGTTCTCGCCGAACTCGAAACGAGCCTGCTGCGCGCCGATGTCGGAGTCGAAGCGACGCAGCGCATCATGGATGCGCTCGCGCAGCGGGTAAAACGCAAACAATTGGCAGACACGGATGCGTTGTTCGAGGCGCTGCGGGCGGAGCTCGTGGAGCAGCTGCGCCCGATTGCGCGACCCCTGGTGATCGACCCAGCCCGACGCCCCTTCGTGATATTGGTTGTCGGGGTCAACGGCGCCGGAAAGACCACGACGATCGGAAAACTGGGGCAGCGGCTCAAGGCGGAAGGGAAATCGGTGCTGCTGGCTGCGGGTGATACATTTCGTGCTGCCGCGGTGGAGCAGCTCACCAGCTGGGGACATCGCCACGACATTCCCGTGATCGCGCAGCAGCAGGGTTCGGACAGCGCCTCGGTGGTGTTCGATGCCGTGCGCTCTGGACAGGCACGCGACGCCGACGTCGTGATTGCCGACACCGCGGGACGTCTGCAGGCGAAAACCAACCTCATGGAAGAACTCGCGAAGATCAAGCGCGTGGTTTCGAAGCTCGACTCGGGTGCCCCGCACTCGGTGCTGCTCGTGCTCGATGGCAGCGTCGGGCAGAACGCGCTGTCCCAAGTGAAGGAATTCGACACCGCGGTGGGCCTCACCGGATTGATCGTGACCAAACTCGACGGCACCGCGAAAGCCGGCGTGCTGTTCGCAATCGCGAATACCAGTCGGTTTCCAGTGCATTTCGTGGGTATCGGCGAAGCCGTGGAGGACCTGCGTCCGTTCGAACCCGAGGCGTTCGTCGATGCGCTGCTCGCGCGCGGCGCGGACTGACGCGCATGGCGCAAATCGAATTCCGCGACGTGACGAAGCGCTTCGACAACGGGACGGAAGCGCTGCGGTCGGTCTCGGTCAGCTTCGAGGAAGGATCGATGACGTTCCTGACGGGCCATTCCGGCGCCGGCAAGAGCACGTTCCTTCGCCTGCTGTTGCGGCTCGATCTACCGACGCGCGGTCAGATCTTCGTCAATGGAGTGAACATCGCTCAGCTTCCGGATCGGCATATCCCCGCGTACCGGCAGAACATCGGTGCGGTGTTTCAGGATCATCACCTGCTTCCGCATCACACTGTTTACGCCAACGTCGCGTTGCCGTTGCGCGTGGGTGGCATGCACGAGCGCGACGTGGTGCGTCGTGCGCGCGCGGCGCTGTCGCGCGTGGGACTGTTGGAGAAGGAGCGGATGCTGCCACCGCATCTGTCGACCGGCGAGCAGCAACGGGTCGGCATCGCGCGCGCTCTCGTGAACAGACCGCGGTTGCTGCTGGCGGACGAACCGACCGGCAATCTGGACCCTGAACTGTCGCGCGACATCATGCGGCTGTTCGAGCAGTTTCAGGAGGTCGGTACCACCGTAATCATCGCAAGCCATGAGCGGGAGCTGATCGCGGCGATGGACAAACCGATCGTCGAGCTGTCGCATGGCGCACTATCCGAAGCGAGCGACGAGCACCGTAGCGAGGGCAGCAGTGTCCAGTGACCCGTGGTCGATCGCGGGCTCGCGCAGCACCGGCCGGGCGGCGCGCTGGATGCGTGATCATCAGCGTGTTGCGCGGGACAGCCTGATCTTCGTAAGCCAACGGTTCTGGACGAGCGCGCTTGTGTGGTTGCTGATCGGAATTGCGCTGGCGCTGCCGGGCGGTCTGTATCTGGTGCAGACGAACCTCGCGGCGATGAGCGATCGTTGGGAAGGTCGTCCCGGTATAACCGTTTACCTGCAGGTCGACGCCGATGCGCAGGTCGGCCGCGCCCTGCGCGACCAACTGTCCGAGGATCCCGACGTCGAACGCGTCACGCTGATCGGCGCCGACGCCGCGTTGGCCGAATTCGAGAAGTTCACGGGCGTTACCGACGCGCTTGCGCACCTGAAGCGCAACCCGTTGCCTGCGTCGTTGCGCGTCGTCATGAAGGGCGATACGCGACCGGAGCAGTTCGAGGCTCTCGCCACGCGGTTGCGCGCGGAGGCCGGCGTCGACGAGGTCAGCGTGGAGAAGACCTGGCTCGAGCGCGTGCAGGCGATGACGGCGGTGGTGCGGCGGATGAGTTGGGTGCTGGCGGCGACTTTTGCCGTGGGGGCTATCCTCGTGACCGCCACGTCGGTCCGCCTCGCGATCGAGGCGCGCCTGGCGGAACTCCAGGTCATGAAGCTCGTCGGTGCCACTGACAGCTACATCCGGCGCCCGTTTCTGTATTTCGGGCTGCTATACGGTCTGGGCGGCGGAATCGCCGGGGCCATGTTGATCAGCGCCGTTCTCGGGATCCTGGAAGCACCGCTCGCGGCGTTGCTCGGCAGCTACGGGCAAAGCCTCGATCCGCGTGGCCTGAACGCGGCGTTCTTCGGGGTTCTCGTCTTCTCGGGCGGGGCGCTCGGTATCGCCGGAGCCCTGCTGGCCGCGCGCCAGCGGCTGACCCATCTGCAGATCCTCTAGGCGGTTCCTCTTATGGAATGCATCGCAGAAGGGGTTGAACCTCACTGCGGGTTAGCACTCTAAGACGGAGACTGCTAATATCGCGGCCGTGTTACGGGAGGTAGCAACCATGACCAACTTACTGGCTTTCAACAGTCTCTCGCCGGGCGGGGATTTGAATGCGTACGTCCAGACGGTGAGCGGCTTCCCGATTCTGACCGCCGAAGAAGAGAAGGCGCTGGCCGAGCGGTTCTACTACGAGAACGATCTCGAGGCCGCGCGCAAACTGGTGCTGTGTCACCTGCGATTCGTCGTGCACCTGGCGCGCAGCTACGCCGGTTACGGGCTGTCGCACGGCGATCTGATTCAGGAAGGTAATGTCGGTCTGATGAAGGCCGTGAAACGCTACAACCCGGAGGTCGGCGTACGGCTCGTCTCGTTTGCGGTGCACTGGATCAAAGCCGAGATGCACGAGTTCATCCTGCGCAACTGGCGGATCGTCAAAGTCGCCACGACGAAGGCGCAGCGGAAGCTGTTCTTCAACCTGCGCAGCAACAAGCGCAAGCTCGGTTGGCTGAATCAGGCCGAGACCGAAGCAGTGGCGAAAGATCTCGGCGTATCGCCGGAAGTCGTCACGCAGATGGAAGGGCGCCTGTCAGCGCACGACATGGCGTTCGACGGCGAGTCGGACGACGAAGACGATGCATGGACTGCGCCGTCGCAGTATCTGGAATCCACCGGTGCCGATCCCGCCGAAGTGGTCGCCGATCAGGAGCTGTCGTCCACGTCCAGCGACAGCCTCAGCGTCGCGCTGCGCACGCTCGATGCGCGGAGCCGCGACATTCTCGAGAGCCGCTGGCTCACCGACGAGAAGTCCACGCTGCACGAACTGGCGGCTCGGTACGACGTATCGGCTGAGCGGATCCGTCAGCTCGAGAAGAACGCGCTGAAAAAGCTGAAGAACGCGATGCAGGAGACGGTCATCGCGGCCTGATCTCGCGCGGTCCAACTGTTAAGGTGGCCAAAACGCCGTTAACGGTTTGCCCGTGCAGTTTTCCCGACTTTTTCTCACCGTAGGCGCCGGCACTGCTGGCGTCTCGGTGATGTTGGGTGCGTTCGCCGCGCACGGATTGAAGGCGCGGCTCGACGTCGCATCGCTCAGCGCGTTCCAAACCGGCGTCACTTACCAGTTCTTCCATAGCATCGCGTTGTGCCTGGTCGCGCTCTGGCTGCGACAGCTCGGCCGCGACGTCCCCGCGAACGACGCGGCCGCGATCGCCGGAATGGCGTTTCTCGTCGGCATCGTCTTCTTCTCCGGAAGTCTGTATTCGTTGTCGCTCGGCGGACCGCGCTGGCTCGGGCCGATCACGCCGCTCGGCGGTGTGGCTTTCATCGTCGGTTGGGCGTCGTTCGCGTGGAGCGCCTGGCGCAATTGACGCAAGGTCGCGTATACATCCGCAGGCAAGGTCGCATGACCGTCGCGCAGGCTCGCGCGCTGCGCGAGTTGCTCGAGCGTTACCGCATACCGCTCGCCACGGAACCAATCGACTGGAGCGCGCAATTCGGACGCGCGGCGCCGTTGGCGCTGGAGATCGGCTTCGGCATGGGACACGCGTTGCTCGAAACGGCGCAACGACACCCGGAGTGGAACTGCCTGGGCGTCGAGGTGTACCGACCCGGGATCGGCGCGCTGTTGAACGCCGTAGAGGCTGCCGGGCTACCGAACGTTCGCGTAATCGAAGGCGATGCGCGCGTGGTGTTAGCCAACATGATGACAGAGGAAACGCTGCATCGCGTGATGGTGTTCTTCCCCGATCCGTGGCCGAAATCCAAGCATCACAAACGACGCCTGATCAACGCCGGATTTGCCGCGCTGGTTGCACAGAGGCTCGGTGCAGGCGGCGAATTACTGGTCGCCACGGATTGGGAGCACTATGCGGACGCGATGCGGGTGGTGCTCGAAGCCGAGCCTGGACTGCAGAACGTCGCGGGTGAGGGGCAGTTTGCGGCCCGGAACGAAGAGCGCCCAACTACCCGTTTCGAGGCGCGCGGTGTGCGCCTCGGCCACCGCGTATGGGATCTGGCCTACCGGAAACGCGAGGTCAGATGAACTCGCCAACGACCGTGTCGAGGTAGCGAAGACCCAGGTCGGTAACGGCGAGCCGATCGCGCTGCACCAGGCCACGCGCGTGCAAACGCTTCCACGTGTCGTGGATCGTCGACAGGGCGCAGTCGGTTCGTTGCTCGAACAGCTGCGGTTCGACGCCATCGACGAGTCGCAATGCGTTCAGCAGAAACTCCCCCGGCCGGGCGTCAGCCGTGATTGCGGCTTCTGAACGGAGGTCGTCGGGCGCGGCGCCGAGGTATCGGGCGGGCGCCAGCGGTTTGCTGGTTCGAATGATGGCACTGCGTTCCGCGAAGGTGAGTTTGCCGTGCGCGCCGGCACCGATGCCGAGATAGTCGCCGAACGTCCAGTAATTGACGTTGTGGCGGGCCGCCTGATCTTCGCGCGCGAAGGCCGATACTTCGTATCGGCGCAAGCCCGCGGCTTCGAGGGTGGCAAGCCCGGCCGCCTCGATCGTCGCCAGCGCATCTTCGTCTGGCAGCCGCGGCGGATGCAGCGCGAACTCGGTGCGAGGCTCGATGGTCAGCTGATACCAGGAGACGTGCGACGCGCCGAGCACCAGCGCGCGTTTCAGATCGCGTACGGCTTGGTCCGCAGTCTGACCCGGCAGGCCGTGCATCAGATCGAGATTGAAGCGCTCGAATCCCGCGGCTTTCGCGGTGGCGACCGCGTGCTCGATGTCGTCGGGATCGTGAATCCGGCCCAACGCCGCGAGGTGCGACGCATCGAACGACTGTGCGCCGATCGACAGCCGGTCGACGCCAGCAGCGCGGTAGGCAGCAAAATTCGCTTCATCCACCGTTCCGGGGTTCGCCTCCAGCGTGATCTCCGCGTCATCGGCGACCAAGGCTCGATCGCGGATGCCGCCCAACAGCGCCGCTATGGTGCGTCCAGAGATCAGGCTCGGTGTGCCGCCACCGATGAAAATGGTCTCGATCGTTCTGTGCGGCACTTGGTTCAGGTCCCGATCGAGGTCGCGCAACAGCTGATCGAGGTACGCTGCCTCTGGCAGTTCACCTTTCGCCGGATGCGAATTGAAGTCACAGTAAGGGCATTTCCGCACGCACCACGGAAAGTGGACGTACAGCGATAGCGGCGGTGTCTGCATCATGACCTAGCGATGTCGTTGCATCTCGCCGAGCGCGGTACGGATCGCGTCAACGAGCGCGGCGGCGGCCTTACCGCGGTGACTGACGCGATTCTTCACCGACGCGGGTAACTCGGCCGCGGTCCTGTCGAAACCATCGACCAGAAAATGCGGGTCGTATCCGAATCCACCGCTGCCGGCGGGTTCGTCGACGATGCGACCGTTCCAGGTGGCCGAGGCGATGAGCGGCGCCGGATCCGCTGCGCTGCGCAGGAACACCAGCGAACAAAAGAAATACGCACGTCGATCGCGCACGCCGGCGAGCGATGCAATCAGTTTCCGGTTGTTCGCGGCCGCATCGGAAGGCGAGCCTGCATAGCGTGCCGACAGTACGCCAGGTGCACCGTCGAGGGCGGCAACCACCAGACCGGAGTCGTCGGCGATGGCCGGAAGGTTGCTGGCGGCAGCGGCGTGACGTGCCTTGAGCAACGCGTTCTCGACGAACGTGATCGCGGTTTCGTCTGCGTCGGATATGCCGAGTTGTCGCTGCGTGCACAACGTAACGCCGAGCGGTAACAGCACCGCGCCCAGCTCCTCCAGCTTGCCGGCGTTGCCGCTGGCGAGCACGACGTTCACTGGGGGATGCCCAGATACATCTGCTGCTGGAATTCCAGATCCATCGGCGCGCGACCCGGAACGCTGATGCTCACGCGGAATCGCAGTACATCCTGATCGGTATACTGGAATGGCGCGACATAGTAGATCGAGTCGCCTTCGTTTATGACCGCGAACTGTAACGGGTGGGTCTGGCTGAGCAGATTGACGGTCGATCCCGTGACTTCAGCGAGTATCGCCGAGCCCTTCTCGTCGATGACCGACAGATTGACAATGGCGCGATCGTTCGCGCGGACCACCTTGTATCTCGCCGCGACGTCCGGCTGAAGGAACAGCGTGTTGACGACGATGTAGTGTACGTCGATCCCGTCGAACGATTTGAACTGGTCCGCGGCGGCAGGCAACGCAGCGAACGCGAGCATGAACCAAAACAGGTGTTTGATCATTGCGGCCGCCCAAGGTGATAGAACGCGGTGGTGCCCATGAGGTTCGGGAACCGACTCATCAGCGAGTGATTCGCGTAGTCGCTGTCTACGACGAGGCGTTCGATCACGCGTAGACGTTTCGTGGTGCACAACGCTTCGAAGTCGGCGAACGTACATAGATGGATGTTCGGCGTGTCGTACCAGTGGTGCGGCAGGTGTTTGGCCACCGGCATGCGGCCGCGCGAGGCCAGATACAGTCGACACCGCCAATGCGCGAAGTTCGGAAACGTCACGATGCATTCGCGCCCGATCCGCAACATTTCGTCCAGCATCACGTCGGGTCGCTTCACGCTCTGCAGCGTATCGGTCATCACGACCAGATCGAAGCTGTCGCTCGGGAAATTCGTCAGCCCCTGATCGAGGTCCTGTTCGATCACGTTGACGCCTGCAGCGATGCAGCTCGTGATCATTTCCGGATCGATCTCGAGGCCGTACCCGTTTACGCCCTTCGTGCGGCGCAGATGAGCGAGCAGTTCGCCGTCGCCGCAACCGAGGTCCAGCACGCGCGAGTCGGCGGTAACGAGATCAGCGATGATCGAAATGTCGGGTCTCATCGCGCGTTCACCCGTTCGGCGACATGCTGGAGATAGGCGCGCAACACGCTGAAGTAGCGCGGCACCTCCAACAGAAAGGCGTCATGTCCGTGCGGCGTGTCGACTACGGCACTGACGACGTTCTTTCGCGCCGCGATCAGCGCGTCGACGATTTCCTTCGATCGCGCCGGCGCGAAACGCCAGTCGGTGGTGAACGACACGACGAGGAAATCGCTCTGCGCGCGTTTCAACGCGGCGACCAGGTCGTCGTTGAAGTCGCGCGCCGGATCGAAATGATCGAGCGCGCGCGTCATCAGCAGATAGGTATTCGCGTCGAACCGTTGCGAGAACGAACGACCTTGATGATGCAGGTAACTCTCGACCTGAAATTGCACGTCGCGCGCTGCCGCCAGATCGCCCGATTTCACGTCGCGGCCGAATTTGTCGCGCAGACCATCGTCGGATTGATACGTCACGTGTCCGAGCATGCGGGCCAGCATCAGTCCGCGCGCGGGGTTGCTTGCGGTATCGAGGTAGCGACCGCCATTGAACTCCGGATCCGAGACGATGGCCTGCCGCGCGATTTCGTTGAACGCGATGTTCTGCGCGGACAGGCGCGATGCGGACGCGATCAGCACGGCATGCGCAACGCGTTCCGGCAGGTCGATTGCCCACTGCATCGCTTGCATGCCGCCGAGGCTGCCGCCGATGACGGCCGCCCAGCGATCGACGTGCAGCGCGTCGGCCAGCATCGCTTGCGTCGCCACCCAGTCGCGTACGGTGACCACGGGGAAATCAGGGCCGTAGGTGCGGCCGGTTTCCGGATTGATCGAGCGCGGTCCGGTGCTGCCGTTGCAGCCACCAAGGTTGTTGAGGCTCACAACGAAGAAGCGGTTCGTGTCGATGGGTTTGCCGGGACCGATACAGTTGTCCCACCAGCCCGGGCGCTCGTCGTCGGCGCTGTGATATCCGGCCGCGTGGTGATGCCCCGATAGCGCGTGACAGACGAGCACGGCATTGGAACGCGCAGCGTTCAACTCTCCGTACGTTTCGTACACGAGTTCCAGGTGCGGCAGCACGCGGCCGCACAGCAATGCGACCGGCTCGTGGAAGGTCAGGTGCTGCGGCGTGACGACGCCGACGGAGTCGGGAGGGATGCGGTCTGGCATAGGACGGCGGAGTCTAAATCAATTTCAATCAGTACAAGAGTGGCCGAGGCACCAACAACAGAGCGTCGCGGGTGCGCCGCCGTGCGGTTACGTCAGCAGACTCGTGAAGATCGCGGGCAGCAGATAGTCGCGGACGAGGATCAGGATCATGAAGACGAGAATCGGCGAAAAGTCCAATCCGCCGAGCGGCGGAATCAGTTTGCGCGCCGGCGCGAGGATCGGTTCGGTAACTTGCGCGAGCAATGCGGCCGCCGGGTGATACGAGCCCGGTGCGAGAAAGCTCAGCACGATCACGACGATCAGCGCGAACCAGTACACCGTCAGGAGAAGCCGCAACGTATCGAACAGGCCGATGCCGAACAGGTAAGCCAACCCGGGCATGTATTGGGACTGAATTCCGATCGACATCGTGTGCGCCAGCACTTTGATCAGCCACGCGGCGATGAAGGCAGAGAAATCCAGGTTGCGATAACCCGGTATCAGCATGCGCAGCGGACGCAGGATCGGATCGGTCGCTTTTACGATGCCTTGCGATATCGGGTTGTAGAAATCGGCGCGGCTCGCCTGGAGGATCAGCCGCGCGAGAAACAGAAAGCAGACGACGTCGAAGACTGTGTCGACGATGAAGACCAACGGGTTGCTCATTGAATACAGTCCTGACTCATCTTCGAGGGATCGCTGCAGACGACGATTCTGTCTAACGCTGCAGCGTGTGTCACTGAGTGGCGAACTCTTTCGCCAGTTCGACCGAGCGTTGCGCGGCTTCACGCACCGCGCGCTCGATCAGTGGCTTGCCTTGCCCGCCATCGAGCACCGATATCGCGCGCTCCGTCGTACCGCCCGGAGAGGTGACGTTGCGGCGCAGCTCGGCCGGCGTATTCGTGCTTTCGTTCGCCATCACGGCGGCGCCGTAGGCCGTCTTCAACGTCAGCGTGCGGGCCGTCTCGGCATCGAGGCCCAGCGCGATGCCGGCGTCGATCATCGCTTCCATCAGGTAGAAGAAATAAGCCGGCCCGCTTCCCGAGACGGCCGTAACGGCGTCGATTGCCGACTCGCGCTCAACCCAGATGACGTGTCCTGCGGCAGCGAGAATGGACTCGGCCGCCGCCGTCTGCCGCGCCGTGACGCGCTCGTTGGCAAACAACGCCGTTACGCCGGCCCCGTAGAGCGCGGGCGTGTTCGGCATGCAGCGAACGATGCCGATGCTTTTCGGCGACCATCGCGCGATCGCAGCGCTCGGAACTCCGGCCGCGATCGATATCAGCAGCTGATCGACGCTCAGAGCGCCCTTCAGATCCTGCACGACGCTGCGCATGAGCTGAGGCTTCACGGCGAGCACGATGGAAGCAGCCTCGTCGATCGCGTGCGCGTTCGAATCGACCACAGTAACGCCGAGCGCCGCCATACCGGCTCGTTGGGATGCGTCGGGATCCGCCGCGACAATCGACGCCGCCGGATAACCGTGACGCAACAGTCCACCGACCAGGCTCTTCGCCATGTTGCCGGCGCCGATGAAAGCAATCTTGTCAGCCATCGCGACGCGCTCCTCGCGGTCCAAACAGTGCAGTACCGATTCTGATCATGGTCGCGCCTTCTGCAATCGCGGTCTCGAAATCCTGTGTCATACCCATCGACAGCGTGTCCCAGTGTGTCGCGGCCGCAGGTCGTTCGCGCTCGAACAGTTCGCGCATGCGGCGGAATGCAACGCGTTGCGCGTCTGCGCCTGACTCCGGGCGCGGAATCGCCATGAGTCCGCGCAGTCGGATCCGTGGCAGGTGCAGCAGTTGCGCGGCGAATTCTGCCAGAGCCTCCGGTGCGATACCTGCCTTCTGCGGTTCGCCGTCGATGTTGATCTGAATCAGTACATCGAGTGCATCGCTGTCGTCTGGACGTTGATCCGACAGACGCTGCGCCACCTTGGCGCGATCGAGCGTCTGCACCCATTGAAAATGGCGCGCGATATCGCGCGTCTTGTTCGACTGAACGGCACCGATGAAATGCCACTGCAACGACAGATCGCGCAGCGCTTCGATCTTCGGCAGCGCGTCATTCAGATAATTTTCGCCGAACTCGGTGATGCCGCACGCTGCTGCAGCCCGGATCACGTCGACAGACTGCGCTTTCGATGCTCCTACCAGGCGGACCGAGTCGCGCGTCCGACCGCTTCGCTCGGCGGCGTGCGCGACTCGAGTCTGAACGTCGGCTACATGGTTGCTGATCGAGTGCATGGTGGTTGTGTAAACGGCGTCGCAGTTTAGCCACGGAGGTCGGGAGCGTCATCCATCCGCCATGTGCAACCGCGGGGGGAGGTAATACTATACGGGCTCTCTCCACGGACTCTCTCACCACGGAGAGCGCGAGCAGAAAGGGATTGCGACTGCTATGGATATCACCGAGCTTCTCGCCTTCAGCGCCAAACAGGGCGCGTCCGACCTGCACTTGTCAGCCGGCTTGCCGCCGATGATCCGCGTCGACGGCGACGTTCGACGCATCAACCTGCCGCCGCTCGAACATCGCGAAGTTCATGCGCTCGTCTACGAGATCATGAACGACAAGCAGCGTAAGGATTACGAAGAATTCCTCGAAACCGACTTTTCGTTCGAAGTGCCGGGTGTCGCACGCTTTCGCGTCAATGCGTTCAACCAGAACCGTGGCGCCGGCGCGGTGTTCCGAACGATTCCGTCGAAAGTGCTGACGATGGAAGACCTCGGCATGGGTCAGGTCTTCAAGGACGTTTCGATGGCGCCGCGCGGTCTCGTGCTGGTAACAGGCCCCACAGGTTCGGGCAAGAGCACGACGATGGCGGCGATGGTCGACTTCATCAACGACAACCGCTATCAGCACATTCTGACGATCGAAGATCCGATCGAATTCGTGCACGAGAGCAAGAAGTGTCTCGTCAACCAGCGCGAAGTGCACCGCGATACTCACGGTTTCTCTGAGGCGCTGCGGGTCGCGTTGCGGGAAGACCCCGACGTGATTCTGGTCGGCGAGATGCGCGACCTGATTACTACGCGCCTCGCGCTGACTGCAGCGGAAACCGGACACCTCGTGTTCGCAACGCTGCACACGACGTCGGCGTCGAAGACGATCGACCGGATCATCGACCAGTTTCCAGCCGAAGAAAAAGACATGGTGCGGTCGATGCTGTCCGAGTCGCTGCAGGCGGTTATCTCCCAGACGCTGCTGAAGAAAGTGAGCGGCGGCCGGGTTGCGGCGCACGAGATCATGATCGCGACGCCGGCGATCCGTAACCTGATCCGCGAAGGCAAGGTCGCGCAGATGTACTCCGCTATTCAAACCAGCGCCGCAAACGGCATGCAGACGCTCGATCAATGTCTGCAAGGGCTTGTGCAGCGGCGCGTGATCGGTCGCGAAACGGCGCGTGAAGTCGCGAAGATTCCAGAGAGCTTCTGAGGTGACCGATGGAGTTCGATAAGTTACTGAAGCTGGTGGTAGAGAAGGGGGCATCCGACCTCTTCATCACCGCCGGTCGGCCGCCGACGATCAAGATCAACGGCAAGCTGTTTGCCGCATCGAAGAACGCGCTGTCACCCGAAGAGTCGCGCGAGATCGTGCTCGGCGTGATGAACAAGGAGCAACAGGACGCGTTCAAGCGCGACCACGAATGCAACTTCGCGATCAACACGCGCGG
Source organism: Pseudomonadales bacterium (assembly GCA_035494855.1). Taxonomy (GTDB): domain Bacteria; phylum Pseudomonadota; class Gammaproteobacteria; order Pseudomonadales; family Azotimanducaceae; genus DATJGR01. The sequence continues at coordinate 38,121 of DATJGR010000085.1, forward strand.
CCTCGGCCGTTTTCGCGTCAGCGCTTTTTATCAGCGCAACCTGATCGGCATGGTATTGCGACGCATCGAAGTCAACATTCCGAAAGTAGCCGAGCTGGGTCTGCCGCCGATTCTCGAACAGCTCGCGATGACGAAGCGCGGCCTGATCATCTTCGTCGGCGCGACCGGAACCGGTAAGTCCACGTCGCTCGCCGCGATGATCGGGCATCGCAACGAGAATTCCAGCGGCCACATCATCAGCATCGAAGACCCGATCGAGTACATTCACCAGCATCGCGGCTGCATCATCACGCAGCGCGAAGTGGGCATGGACACCGACAGTTTCGAAGTGGCGCTGAAGAACACGCTGCGGCAGGCGCCCGATGTCATCATGATCGGCGAGGTGCGTCAGCGCGAAACGATGGAGCAGGCGGTAACGTTCGCCGAGACCGGTCACCTGTGTTTGTGCACGTTGCACGCCAACAACGCGAACCAGGCGCTCGACCGCATCATCCACTTCTTCCCGAGCGACCGGCATGACCAGATCTGGATGGACCTGTCACTGAACCTGAAGGCGATCATCGCGCAGCAGTTGATTCCGACCATGGACGGACAGGGTCGCCGCGCCGCGGTCGAAGTGCTGATCAACACGCCGTTGATGGCCGACCACATCCGCAAAGGCGAAGTGCATCTGCTGAAAGAGCTGATGACGAAATCGACCGAACTCGGCATGCAGACGTTCGACCAGGGTCTCTATCGGTTGTACGCGGCCGGCGAGATTTCGTACGACGCCGCGCTCACGCACGCCGACTCGGCGAACGACCTGCGCCTGATGATCAAGCTCGGTGCCGATGCGTCCGGCCAGGAGGCGCTGGCGGCAGCGACCGGCAACCTGACTCTCGAGGACACCGAGTCGTCGTTCAACTATCGACGCTGAACATATCTACTCCGGCTTCTTCAAACCGCGAAGATAGGTTTCGGCGATGAGGCGGGCGGCGATCGCATGCTGCGCGTCGAGATCGCGCGAGAGTCCCCGGGCTTCGAAGCTCGTCAAGCGTTCGTCCACGAGTTCCACATCGAGGTGATAGCGCGCCTCGAGGCGCGTAGCGAAGCGTTTTGCGCGCTCGGCCATGTCGCCCAACGTGTCGTCCATGTTGAGCGGGAGCCCTACCAGCAACACATCGGGCCGCCACTCCCGCACGAGCGCGTCGAGCGTATCCCAATTCGGCACACCGTCGCGTGCGCGAACGATGCCGAGTTCGCTCGCGGTGTGAGTGACGGCCTGGCCGGTCGCGACGCCGATGTTGCGCAGTCCGAAATCGAAGGCGAGTACGGTCGACGGATGCGTCGCGGTCACGCGTGTCCGGCTTGGTTGGCGATCAGGCGGAAATCGATGCCGAGCGACGCTGCGGCTCGATTGACCCGTTGGTCGAACGGCACGTCGAACAGGATGTCCGCGTCGGCCGGGCAACTGAGCCAGATGTTCTCGAGCATTTCGTTCTCGAGTTGTCCGCCGCCCCAGCCGGCATAACCGAGTGCGACGAGGTAGCGCTTCGGGCCGTTGCCGCCGCCGATCGCTTCGAGCGTTTGACGCGCAGTGCTGAGCATCAGGCCGTTACCGAGCGAAAGGCTTGCGTCGAAGTGCACGTCGTCGCTGTGCAGGATGAAACCGCGCTCCGTCTTCACCGGACCGCCTTCCAGCACCGGCTGTTCGCCGGTCACCGTGCCGCTGATCCCGAGCTGTTCGAGCAGTTCGGCCACGGTGAGGTTCATCGGACGATTGACCATGAAGCCCATCGCGCCTTCTTCGTTGTGCTCGCACACGTACGTGATCGTGTTGCTGAAGTAGTCGGCGCGCTGGCTCGGCATCGCGAGCAGGAAATGGTGCTTCAGACAGGTATCGAGTGCCATGGCGCGGGGATGATAGCAGGTGCCAGGACCCGCTTTAGGAGGACGAATAGTGGTTCTTTCGGAATTGCCAAGTACGGATGATTTCGAGCACGTCGGTCGATTGCCGCATTTCCTCCGGGAAAGGCGCGAACGGTGCAGCCTGGCGAACGATCCGGATCGCCGCATCGTCCAGCACTTTGAAGCCGGACGAGTCGAGGATGCGTACCTCTTTCAGTCCGCCGTCGGGTGTGATCGACACCATCAACCGGAGGCTGCCGTACAACTGTTCGCGGCGCGCCTCTTCCGGATAGTTCAGGTTACCGACCGTCTCCACCTTGCGACGCCATGACTGGAGGTAGTAAGCATCGACCGCGGCGCGAGCCGACACGCTCGTCAGCCGGCGCACCCGCGGCGACTTCGCTTCGCTGTTGGCCTCGGTATCGACGCGCGCTTCGAGGCTCGCGATTTCCTGGCTGAGGTCCATCAGGCGCCGCTGATCGGACGGCGAGAGGCGCGGTTGCACTGCGTCCTGCGGCGATTCGATCGGCGCCTGTTCTTCGCGGGCAGACGAGGTGGTGAGTGTCGCTCGGGCGGCGACGCGCTCTGCCTGCGGCGTCGGGTTTGCCGCGACCTGCTGAACCGTGCTGTCGTGGAAATCGGCGGCTTCGGTGGTAGTTGTCTCCCGCGCCTCGGCTGCATCGCCGCTGCCGAGTTGGTTCGATTGGGCGAGGAAGTCTGCCTTGTCGGGTGCAACCCGATCGTCGTGCTGCGCAAGGGTGACCTCGATCGTAGGCGACCGCTCGTGCTCGACGTGCCACGCGAATCCGACGCCGAGGATCAGCGCCGCATGTAGAGAGGCCGCGAGAAAGACGGTGAACGACAACCGATCCCGCGGCGTAATGACCGCATCCATGTTCTGTCTTCTCGAGTCGCCTTCAGCGGCCGGTGCGGCGCGCCCTCTCGTTGAGTTTTGCATCGATGCAATCAATGAGTTTAGCGGCAATGTCGAGCCCGAACTGTGCATCCAGTTCGCGAATGCACGTGGGACACGTGACGTTCACTTCGGTCAGATAGTCTCCGATGACGTCTATTCCTACGAAATACAAACCCCGTCGCACCAATTCCGGCCCGACCTGCTCGGCGATCCATCGATCGCGTTGAGTCAACGGACGACCCTCGCCGGTTCCGCCGGCCGCAAGATTTCCCCGCGCCTCTCCGGCCTTCGGGATACGGGCGAGTGCATAGGGAATCGGCTCGCCGTTGACGATCAGAATGCGTTTGTCGCCGTCTTTGATTTCGGGCAGGAACACCTGCGCCATGATCTGTTGGGTGCCGTGGTTCGTCAGCGTCTCGATCACCACAGATAGATTCGGGTCGCCCTCCATCAGCCGGAAGATGTTGGCGCCGCCCATCCCGTCGAGCGGTTTCAGCACGATGTGCTTGTGCTTCGCCTGGAATTCCCGGATGACGTCGGCGCGTCGCGTGACCACCAGCGGCGGACCGCACTGCGGAAACGCGGTTGCGAAGAACTTCTCGTTGCAGTCACGCAGACTCGCCGGGCGATTCACCACCAGCACTCCGGCGTTCTCGGCGCGCTCCAACAGGTAGGTGGTATAGATGTATTCGATGTCGAATGGCGGGTCCTTGCGCATGAAAATGACGTCGCAGTCGCGCAGCGGCTCTGCGACTTCCTCGCCGAGGCAGTACCAGTCGGGGTAGGCCGCGGCCGGATCCAGTCGTTCGGCGAATGCCGCGCTCAGCGAAAACGTTCGAAGGAATCCCCACGGTTGCTCGTCGCGGTAGAACAGATCGCCCTGCTGCACGCAACGAACGTCCCAGCCGAGACGTTGCGCGGCGCGAATGATGGCCAGGGTGCTATCTTTCTTGAGATTGATTCCGTCGATCGGGTCGATGACGAAGACAGCTTTGCGCATCGGACTACGGCACTCGCGTGACGGCTGTCAAAAGTACTCACATGGGTACTGGCGAGCAAGCAGAATGAGACAGAATTCCCTTTACAGTCGGCGACTTATAGATCGACCCCAGAAATCGTGTTACAACGCGGATGTTCTGTTGGCCGGGCATCCCGCCGCAGTCGTTCAGACACCTGAAATGGTGCCCGTAACAGGGTCACAACAAGGACCGTACCATGGAAGAGGAACTTCGGGGCGTCAAGGTGTTGGTCATCGATGACAGCAAGACCATTCGACGCAGTGCGGAGAACCTGTTGTCGAAAGCCGGATGCGACGTCATCACTGCGACAGATGGGTTCGACGCGCTCGCCAAGATCGCCGATTCGCATCCCGAGATCATCTTCGTCGACATCATGATGCCGCGTCTGGACGGCTATCAGACCTGTGCGCTGATCAAGAACAACAGCGAGTTCAAGGCGACGCCGGTGGTGATGCTGTCCAGCAAGGACGGTCTGTTCGACAAGGCGAAGGGTCGCATCGTCGGCTCGGATCGATACATCACGAAGCCGTTCAGCAAAGAAGAGCTCCTCGGCACCATCCGTACGTTGGTGAGCTAAGCAACGGATTCGAGGCAGCGACGAAATGGCTCGTATTCTCGTAGTCGACGACTCACCCACGGAAACCCATCAGTTCGTCAACGTCCTGGCGAAGCATGGTCACCAGGTGCTGACCGCTGCGTCGGGTAACGACGGTATCGATCTCGCGAACGAAGAATTGCCGGACGTCATCCTCATGGATGTCGTCATGCCTGGCATCAACGGCTTTCAGGCCACGCGTCAACTGACCCGCAACAATCAGACGCGCCATATCCCTGTGATCATCATTTCATCGAAAGATCAGGACACCGACCGCGTCTGGGGCGAACGTCAGGGCGCGTCGGGCTATCTGACGAAGCCCGTCGACGAGAAGACTTTGATCTCCGCGGTCAACGGCGTGCTGGAAGACGATTAGGTCAGGGCGATGGCAGCGAGTCAGGTACTGCAGATTCTGCGCGATATCGAGGCGGATACGTTTCGAAATGCCGCGCCATTACCGCACAAGCGCGATACGCGTCCAGAGTGGCAGGGAATCGGCTTCCAGCTCGGCGGCGTGCGGCTCGTTTCGCCGCTCGGCGAGGTCAACGAAATTCTGAAGTTGCCGCGCGTCACGGCGTTGCCGCGCGTGCGCGACTGGATCGCCGGCGTCGCGAACGTGCGTGGGCGGTTGATTCCGGTGGTCGACCTGCATCGCTACTTCGGTGTGACCGCGACCGTACAACGGTTGCAGTGGCGGTTGCTGATCGTCGACGGCGACGGGATCAGCGTGGGTCTCATCGTCGAGCAGTCGCTCGGCATGCAGCATTTTCAGGAAGACGGTTTCGAAAGCGGACGGCCCGAGGGTCTCGACGCAATTCACCCTTTCATCAAGGGCGCATATCGACACGGTGGCCGAGTGTTCTATGTGGTGAGTCTGGCGGCACTCGTTCGGGACGAACGGTTTTTAAACGTAGCGGAATAACGGAAAAGGGATATGAAGACGAACAAGGTTTCGGCGAGTCCGCTGTTGAGCGCGCTCATCGTCCTGCTGACGGTGACGCTGGGTGCGATGGGCTTCGTGATCATTACGGACGACCGCTCCGCAACGGGCAACTACCCCCTCCTGCTGGCCGTTGGCGGCATCGTGCTGGTGGCGGTGATCGCGATGCTGTTGCTGCGCGACGCGCGGCGCAAGCTGACGGAACAGGCCGAGCAGAACGAGCGCAACCAGGCCGCCATTCTGCAGCTGCTCGACGAACTGGCTGACCTCGCCGAGGGTGACCTGACCGTTCACGCATCGGTGACCGAAAACTTCACCGGCGCCATCGCCGACTCGATCAACTTCGCCATCGACCAGATGCGCGGGCTGGTATCGAACATCAACCGCGTATCGGTGCGCGTCGCCCGTGCCGCCGAAGAAACGCAGCAGACCGCACGCAGCCTCGCGAACGCATCGGAAAACCAGGCACGCGAAATCACCGCAGCGTCGACCGCGATCAACGAGATGGCGGTGTCGATCGACCACGTGTCGTCGAACGCGGCGGAATCCGCGGCGGTAGCAGAGCGCGCGGTTGCGATCGCCAACAAAGGCGCCGACGTGGTGCAGGCGACGATCGGTGGAATGGACACCATCCGCGGCCAGATTCAGGAAACGTCGAAGCGCATCAAGCGCCTCGGCGAGTCGAGCCAGGAGATCGGCGACATCGTTTCGCTGATCAACGACATCGCGGACCAGACGAACATCCTGTCGCTGAACGCGGCGATCCAGGCGTCCATGGCCGGCGATGCGGGCCGAGGGTTCGCGGTGGTTGCGGACGAAGTTCAGCGTCTCGCCGAACGTTCATCCGCTGCAACCAAGCAGATCGCAGCGCTCGTAAAAACGATTCAGACCGATACCAACGAAGCGGTCATCTCGATGGAACAGACGACTACGGAAGTCGTCAGCGGTGCGAAGCGCGCGCAGGATGCAGGCGTAGCGCTCGAAGAAATCGAGAGCGTATCGACCTCGCTCGCCGAGCTGATTCAGAACATCAGCAACGCCGCGCGTCAGCAGGCCGCGTCGGCGGGGCACGTTTCGAACACCATGGGCGTCATCCAGGAAATCACGTCGCAGACCGCGAACGGAACGGAGGCCACGGCGAAATCGGTCGGTGCGCTGGCGGAGATGGCGAACGAGATGCGCGTGTCCGTGGAATTCTTCAAGCTGCCCGGCGATTCGAAGTCTCGTTGAACGACAACGTATGGACGGACGCTGCACGACCCCGTTGAACGCCCGGACTGGATAGGCGAATGAGCGAGAGCCGAGAACATTTCGCGCTGGACTGGATCAAGCGCGAGATCGACGAAACGCTGAAGGCGGCGCGCCAGGCGCTCGAAGGCTATGCGGAGTCGGACCGCGACGAAACGAAGATGCGCGCGTGCCTGACGTACCTGCACCAGGTGCACGGCACGTTGCTGATGCTGGAGCTCAGTGGCGTCACGGTGCTCACCGACGAAATGGAGCAGCTCGCGCAGGCGATGCTTGCGGGTTCCGTTTCGAACGTCGACGACGCGCAGCAGCTGCTGATGCAGGGCATTCTGCAACTGCCGGCGTTCCTCGAAGAGATTCAGAAAGGCTTTCCCGATTCCCGTCGCGCGGTGCTACCGCTCGCCAACGATTTGCGTGGGGCGCGCGGCGTAGAGCGATTCCCCGACCCGGGTGCGCGCTCCGGGGTCGTGCTGCACGGCACCGCCAGCAGCGCAACCCTGAAGCGCTTCGACGAAATTAATGGCATCGAGAAAGCGCGGCGGATTCGTGCTGCGTACCAGCAGGTGCTGTTGTCCGTTCTGAAAGGCGAGGATTCGCGCAAAGCGCTCGCAACGCTGTCCAAGGTGGCGATCGGGCTGGAGCGACTCTGCGAGCGGACGCCCTACACGGCGTTGTGGCGGGCGTTCGCCGCATTCGTCTCTGCGCTTTCGAACAGCGGCGCACCGTTGACCGGCGACGTGGTGCGGTTGTTGCGGCGCGTCGATGCGGAGATGAAGAAGCTCGCCCAAAACGGTGCGAAGGCGCTCACGCAGCCGGTATCTCTCGAGCTGGTGAAGCAGCTGGTCGATTCGGCGCGCGAGCACGGCAACGATAGCCCCGACATCAGGCAGCTGAGCGAGGTCATCGCGCAGGAGCCGGCGGAAGAACGGCTGGCCATCTCGAAGCGCGAAGCGATCCACACGGCTGCCGCCGCGTTGCGCGAAGAACTCGCCGGCGTGAAGGACGCGCTCGATCTCTTCGTGCGCGGCGATTCGCGCCCGACGGATACGCTGATGCAGCTTGCGACGCCCCTCAAACAAATAGGCAGCACGCTGTCGATTCTCGGTTTCGAGAGCTCTCGTGCGGTAATCGCCGACCAGGTCGAAGCGATTCACGCTGCGGTGAATAGTGGTTCGTTCGACGACGTGCTGCTACTCGGCGTCGCATCCGCGCTGCTGCAGGTCGACGAAAACCTCGCAGGCATCGCACAACAGCGCAGCGGTCTCAGCGGCACGTCCGAGGCGTCGGGTCTGATCAACGACGCGCAGGTCGCAGTGTTGGGCGAGGCGCGAACCGGTCTCGAACAGGTCAAACAGGCCGTGGTCGATTATGTGTCGGCGCAGTGGGATACGAATCGCCTGGCCGATGTGCCGGCACTGCTGGCTGCGGTGAAAGGCGCGCTCGCAATGGTGCCGCTCGCGGTCGCGGCCGAACAGCTCGGCCGATGCGGCCTTTATGTGAGCAACGAACTCGTCGCCGGAAACACGCCCGATTGGACGGCGCTCGACGCGTTTGCCGACGCGATCAGCGGCATCGACTACTACCTCGAACGTCTTTGTGAAGACGCGGTCCATCCGGGCGATGAGATCCTCGGCGTCGTCGAACGCAGCCTGACGGAACTCGGATACGGTGTGGGCAGCGAACGCGCGACGCGCCCGATCGCGAAATTGACACCAGTTCCGACGGCACCGTCGACGCCACCGGTTGCGACGCCGGTCGAAGGCGAAGAGGAAATCGTCGTCGACGAAGTGGCGCTGGAGCCGGTTCAGGAAGAAGTGGTCATCGAGGAACTGCCGGAAGAGGCGCTCGAACCGATTGCGGCGCGGACGTATGAGCCGGAGGTCGAAGAAGCCACGGCGCGCGCGCCGAGCCCGGCCGCGAAGCGCGCCGCGCCGACCGCCGAGTTCGACCTGGTGATCGACGATCCGGACGAGATGTCCACCGGTGCCGTCAGCATCGAAGAACTCGACGACGAAGCGTTCGACCTGACCAAAGCGTTGCTCGCGGAGGAACCGCAAACGAGCGGGCCGGACGCGCCGTTCGATGCGCCGCCGCCCCGTTCCATCGACAGCGCGCGAGAAGCGCCCAAAGCGCGCGACGCGAGCGAGCCACCGAAGCGCGCCGAGGTCAACGCGAAAGCACCATCGCCGCAGGCTGAGACGCCGGCGCGGCAGGCTGCACCGCGTCCGGCTGCTGCACTTCAAGTGGCCGATGCGGCGTCAGACATCGACGACGACATCCTCGAGATTTTCGTCGAGGAAGTCGGCGAAGTGTTGGATCGTATCGACCAGTGGTTGCCGCAATGGTCGGCGGAATTCTCGAACGAAGAAGCGCTCACAGAAGTTCGCCGCGCATTCCACACGCTGAAGGGCAGCGGTCGGATCGTCGGCGCGAACGTCATCGGAGAGATGGCGTGGTCGATCGAGAACATGCTGAACCGGGTGATCGACGGTACGGTAGAGCCGAATCAGCAGATCGCCGCAGTCACGCGCGAAGCGCGCATGGCGGTGCCGGCGCTGTGTCAGGCATTCGAAAACCGCAGGCCCGTGGCCGACGGCCAGATCGCGATGATCATGGAGAAGGCCGATGTGCTCGCGTCTGGCGGGCACCTGGAAGAGTTCGCGGACGAAACGCCGGTCGATGCGACGGTCGTGCCGATCCGCAGCGCCGCACCGGCCGAAGAGATCAGCCTGGACGAGTTGCCGCAGACGGATCTGACAGAGATGTCGATCGAAGACGCGGAAACGTTCGCGCTGTTCGAACAGGAAGCGGCGCTCCACCTTCAGGTGCTGGAAGAGCGTTTCATAAACGCCGACGTGATCGGTGCCGACGCGCTGAGCGACGACGCGA
>DATJGR010000086.1:0-4547 GCA_035494855.1 Pseudomonadales bacterium
CGCACCACGAGTTGATCGTTGGCGAAGTCGGTCACGCGGATGCCCATCGCCTTACTGATGGGAATTTCTTCGTGCCAGGTCCGTTCGAGTTCTGCGCAGAGGTTTTTCATGGGCGCGCAGTATACCGATCTGCGCGCAGCAATCGCGGCAACGTTGCGGCGTGCTGCGTGGCCGCTTCGACCGATTTCGCGAAGGCGAGCAGCCGCGCTTCCTGGCGCACCGGCGCGACGATCTGCATGCCGATCGGCAACCCGTCGTCGCTGAAGCCGGCCGGCAGCGACAACGCCGGGCAACTGGCTACGGTGAGGCGCGCGCAGCTCTGCATCCACCCGAGGTAATCCTTCATCGGCACGCCGTCGATCTCCGTGGGATACGGCTGCTCGACGTCGAACGGCAGCACCTGCGTCGTTGGAGCGAGCAGGAAGTCGTAGCGGGTGAAGAACGCAGCCACGCGAGCGTACACGGCGCGGCGCGCAGCCCATGCCCGGTCCAGGTCCGAAACCGTCAGCGCTTCACCGGCGGCGAGATTCCATAGGATGGTGTCCTTCAATTGCGCGCGCGATGCCGCAGGCAGCGAGGCGAAGCGCTCGCGAAATCCGTTTGCGCGCAGCACGTGGAACGCTTCGGTGGCGCCGGAGAGGTCCGGGCAGGCGATCTCCACGTTTGCACCGAGCGATTGCAGCAACACGCCGGTTGCTTCAATGCGCGACCGGATCGTTGTCTGCACCGGCAGCTCCAGATCGGGCGTCAACGCAACACGCGCGCCGCGCAGATCGAGTGGCGTCACCGGATAGAAGCGCGAGCCGGGATCGGTCAGCGCTAACGGCACCCGCGGGTCGTCACCGACGAGCACCGACAGAAACAAGGCGATGTCGTCGACGCTGCGCGCCATCGGTCCGAGCACCGACATGTCGGACCACGGATTCAAGGTCGGATGCGCCGGCACGCGGCCCGGTGTAGGGCGAAGCCCGAGCACGTTGCAGAAAGCGGCGGGATTGCGCAGCGAACCGCCGAGGTCGCTGCCGTCGGCGAGCGGCAACATGCGCGCCGCGAGTGCGACCGCGGCGCCGCCGCTGCTGCCGCCGCACGTGCGATCCGGATCGTACGGATTGCGGGTGGCGCCGAAGACGCGGTTGAAGGTCTGCGAACCGGCGCCGAACTCCGGTGTGTTCGTCTTGCCGACAGCGATGGCCCCCGCGCTGCGAATGCGCGCCACGATCAGGTCGTCGCTGTCGGGAACGTTGTCTGCGAACAGCGTCGAGCCGAACGTGGTGCGCATACCGCGTGTCAGCACCAGATCTTTGTGTGCCGTCGGCAGGCCCCATAGTGGAGGCAGCCCGTCGGCGCGGTAGTTCGCGTCGTGGTCCGCCGCAATTGAGCGCGCGCGTTCGGCGTCGATGGTAACGATCGCATTGAGGCGCGGATCGAACTCGGCGATCTGTGCGAGGTGCGCGTCCATCACGTCGACGCAGCTGGCTTCGCGCCTGGCCAGCAGGCCGGCCAGATCGACCGCGCTGCGCAGACACAGCTCGTTCATGAGCGATTTGCGCCGATGCCCCAGCGGTCGCCGAAGCGCGCGTTCAGCGCATCCGTGATCTTCGTTCCGGCCGGCGCCACGATGTCGCCGGATCGCAGTCGATAGGCGTCCGCTGCGTTCACGCCGCGCGGCGACCGGCCGGCGGCCTGATCTTTCACTGCGCCGAGCATCATCTGCCGGAAACGCACGATGCCGAGGTCGGTGTGCCCCAGCAGTTCGCGCGTGCGGTCGACGATGAAACCCTGACTGTCTGCGATGGCCGCGTCCTGCTCGGAGATGCCGGCGATGCCGGTGTAACTCCATTGCCGTTGTTGCGCGCGGTCGATCTGGTAGTCGTTGTCGCGGTTGCGGATCGGAACGTAGTTCCCGTCCATCGCGGGAAAGATGCCGGAACCCTGCTGCCAGCGCACGCGTTCGTCGTCGGTCAGCGCACGGTCCGGATTCCACGCGTAGCAGTAGATCCAGCACGAATGGTCGTCGATCGGCACCCACGTGTTGCCCAGCTGGTTGCCGCCGGGCCAGCTCCCGGGTGCCAGCGAGTGATTCGGCATCAGGAACTGCGTGACGCGCCAGTAGAGGGCGTCGTCGTCCGTTCTGCGCGAGGCAGCGAGCACGAGGCCGGCATCATGCTCGATGACCGTGAAGTGAGGCATGCCGTCGTTGGCCATCCAGCGAAAACTCGCGACGCTGGGCGGTTCGTTCTGTCCCGAGACTGCCGGACGTGCGCCCGGCAGCGCTTCCAGCAGGCTGATCTTCTCGCCGTCGCGCACCCCCGCGTGCAGATACGAGAAGTGCGCGGTATCGAGGCCGCCTTCGCATGCCTGCGCCCAATTGCACTGCTGCAGCTTCTTCGACACGTGGCGATGCGACGCCGGCACCGTTGCGAACTCGAACTGCGGCAGCTCCGGCGCGTCGCCGTCGCCGAGATACGCCCAGATCACGTCGCCCCACTCGCGCACCTGCAACGCGCGAACCCGTGCTTTCGCGCGCACGCGCTCGGCGACGTCGGCCGACAACGTCGGCATGTCCACACACTGACCGTGCACGTCGAACTTCCAGCCGTGATACACGCAGCGCAGGCCGCACTGCTCGTTGCGGCCGAAAAACAGATTCGCGCCGCGATGCGAGCACTGCGGTTCGACGATGCCGACGCGTCCGTCGCTGTCTCGAAACGCGACGAAATCTTCGCCAAGCAGCTTTACCCGTAGCGGCGCGCCATCAGGTTCCGGCAGTTCGCGGGACAGCAACGCCGGTTGCCAATAGCGGCGGAACACGTGGCCCATCGCTGAGCCGGGTCCGGTGAGGGTTAGCGTGCGGTTCTCTTCGGCCGTCAGCATCTGGAGTCTCCTCTACGGAACGAACCGATGATCGCACAGTCGGCGACGCGCGATGCGGAGTCAGGTCTGCGTCTGCTTCGGCTCGCTGCGCGACAGCCGTTCGGCTCCGGAATACACGGTGACGCCGATCGCCAGGCAGACTTCCAGGATCACCTGAATCACCAATGCATCCACGTTGCTGCCGACGGCGGTGTTGGCGATCGGCAGGAACACCCCGGCGGTGTTCGCGGCCGCGTGGAGCATCGTCGTCATCAGCAGGCTGCCCCGGGTGTTGTTGTATACCCAGGCATACACGACGGAGGCCGATATCGTCCGGATCATGAACAACCAGAACGGGCTGGTGTTGTCGGGAGCGAGAAACTTCGGCAGATGCCACAGCGCCCAGATCACGCCGACGATCAAGCTCGCGACCAGTGCGCTGTGGTTCGCCTGAAAACGCGGCAGAACATAACCGCGCCAGCCGATTTCCTCGCCGTTGCTGATCGCATCGACGAAGAAGAACGGCACGATGAACATCGGAAGGAACGCGGAAGCGCCGAAGATCCGATGCGCGAATACCGCGCTGAAGTCGAGCGGCATCCCGGTGATGCCGCGGTTGACGAGAACCGCGCAGAACAGGACGGTGGGATACAGCAGAAGGGCGACGAGCCACCAGCCCCAACCGACGCGCCAGATCAGAAAGCGCTTCAGCAACGCCACCACACCCGCTCTGCCGTGCGTCAACGCGGTCATGATCAACGCGGCAGCGACGAAACCCCAGCCGAGAAACAGATAGACCGGAAACGGAACCTTGAACGGCAGGCGACCCGAGTTGGCCAGATCGATCGGCCAGGTCAACAGGAACATCAGACCGATGCCGAGCACCAGGGAGTGTCGCTTCGCAAACTCGGTGAGCGAGTTCATGAGTTGCTAACGGCCCAATCGGGTCGCCATTTCGTCTTCGAATTCCGGAAAGTACCGATTGATCGCCGTCAGGTCGAACTCTTTCAGAATCGACGTGTTCGGTTCGCGTTCGAGCAGGAACTGGAACGCCTGAATCAGCACCCATTCGTGCGTGAACTGAGCACCGCTCAGCTTTCGGTAGTAGTCCGGCGACATGCGGACGCGGTGCGTCGTTTCGACGGCGCCGGACACCACCACTTCGTACGTGTTCGCATCGACGAGCGACGCGCTGATCATTTCACCAGGTGTTCCAGTGCGTGATGTTGGATACCGGCGGCCGTTCGGCGCGCTTGAAGTCCGTGCCTTTCGTGTACGCCACCGGCAGCAGCGCCACCTGCATCACGTTCTCGGGCACTCCGAGAATCTCAGCCGCCTCTTTCTCGTGCATCAGATGCAGAGTGGTCAGCACTGTGCCGAGGCCGCGCGAGCGCGCCGCGAGCTGGAAGCTCCACACAGCGGGGAAGATCGAGCCGAACGCGCCTGCCAACAGCGGCACTGGGGTGTTCGGTGGCGGCCGCCCTTCGAGACATGGAATCACGTGCACCGGTACCTTGTGCAGAATGTCGATCAGATACAACGCCGACTCGTACACGCGCTGAGTCTGCACGTTGCCGGCCTGCTTCGCCTGTTCGCCGGCTTGCGACAGATACGCCTCGCCGCCTTTGCGATACAGATCGGCCAGTGCTTTCTTCTTCTTCGGATCGTCGACCACCAGCCAACGCCAGCCTTGC
>DATJGR010000087.1:0-33137 GCA_035494855.1 Pseudomonadales bacterium
CCGGCATCTCCGGCAAGGTGTCCGGCGTCATTGCAGACGCCGCCGATCAACGCTCGATGGCACAAGCCGCGCAGCACGTGCTCGCGTTGCACGGCCGCATCGACGTGCTGGTGAATAACGCCGGCATTGGCGGGCCGGTGCTCGGGTTCGAAGAGGCAGCGCAAGCGGAATCGTTGCTCGCGATGGGCGACGCCGCATGGGATGCGCAGCTCGTGTCGAATCTGCGAACGGCGTTCTCGTCCGCGGCGGCGGTGGCGCCGCACATCGAGCGCGATGGCAGCATCGTGAACATCGCGTCGATCGCAGCACTCGGACCCACACCGCAGCTGCCGGCGTACGGTGCGGCGAAGGCCGGGGTCGTTCATCTCACGCGTACGCTTGCGATGGAACTCGCGCCGCGTCGCATCCGCGTGAACTGCATCTGCCCGGGATTTCTGTGGACGCGCGCGTGGGAAATGCTGGCAGCGCGGATCAAGGCGCGCAGCCCGGAATTCGCGAACATGACGGAGCGCCAGGTGTTCGAAGCGATGGTGGCCGCGGAAACGCCGTTGGGCGGCGAGCAAACGCCGCAGGACATCGGTAACCTCGCGGTGTTCTATGCCTCCGACAAAGCGCGAATGATCACGGGGCAGGTCGTCGCCGTAGACGGCGGTATTTCGGTCAAGTAGCGGCGAGGAGTCGAGATCATGCAGAACCTGACAGGCAAGAATGCATTCATCACCGGTGGCGCGAGCGGCATCGGATTTGCGATGGCGCAGGCGTTTCTGAACGAAGGCATGAATGTTGCGATCGCCGACGTGGACCCCGACGCGCTCGCGCGAGCGAAGTCCGCGCTATCGGGCAGCAACGCTCGCGTACTCGCGGTGCAGCTCGACGTCACCGATCGCGCGCAGTACGAAGCGGCTGCACGCAAGGTTGAGGCGGAACTCGGCAACGTGCACGTGCTGTGCAACAACGCCGGTGTCTACCGGGGCGGCGCGTTGGATGCCGTCACGTACGCCGACTGGGACTGGGTGATGGGCGTGAACGTAGGCGGCGTGATCAACGGTCTGCAGACGTTCCTGTCGCGCATGCGGAAACACGGCGAAGGCGGCCATGTGGTCAACACCGCGTCGATGGCCGGCGTTACCACGTCGCCGGGTCTCGGCGTGTACAACACCAGCAAGTTCGCGGTGGTCGGCATGAGCGAGGCGCTGCGCAAAGACATGGAACCGCACGGCATCGGCGTCTCGGTGTTGTGTCCCGGCATGGTGCGCACGCGCATCCTCGAGAGCGAGCGTACGCGACCCGCGCAATTCGACGTGAAGGAACAAGCGGCGCAGGCGGCCGCGGCGGCGCACAGCGAAATGATGAATCTCGCGATGAATACCGGCATCGATCCCGCCGACGTGGCGGACCTCGTCGTGCAAGGCATCAAGACCAACCAGTTCTACCTGTTCCCGCACCCGGAAATGAAGGACGCGGCGCAGCAGCGCGTCGGCGAGTTACTCGATTCGTTCGGCGAAGCGGATCCGGAGCGGGTCGCTGCGCAAGAGCGGTTCATGTCGCAGTTGCTGCCGAAGACGCCGCAGAAGTCCTGACGGGTTCCATTAGTTCGATTCCTTGGCGGGTGGCGGCCAGGGAAAATCTTCGGGAACGTTCAACGAACCGTGCACGAACGCGTTCCACTCGGCCGTAGCCGCGTTCGCAGCTGCGCGATGACGATCCGCCGCCTCGTTGTTTTCGGCAATGAAGGCGCTCATGCATTCCCGGTAGACGTCGACCTGGTCCATGAAATGATTCCAACGCTCGGAGTCGGTCTTGTCCGGCGGCCGGATCGGTTGGGTGCACGCATGTTTCGGTAGTTCGGCGTGTGCAATCGCGAGGGACGGGATGAGGAGGGCCATTCCCAGAATTGCACCAGCTCGACGCTTCATCGATTCCTACGCGGTCGTTTCGCAGGGGCCGATCATACGCCCGGGACGTATCCGGTCCGCCCGGTTGCATAGCTGCCGAAGGGCGGTGATGTACAGTCTGCTGTTATATATGTAAAAAACATCATATATGATTGGCAATCTATGATTACCGCCATGCAGTTGAAGGCCGCAAGGGCTTTGCTCGGTGTCGACCAGCGTACGCTCGCCGGGGCGGCCGGGTTATCGGTGCCGACGATTCAGCGCATGGAGGCGAGCGAGGGCGTCATTCGATCCAACGTCGACTCATTGATGAAGCTGATTGCCGCCCTCGACGCGGCGGGCATCGAGTTGATTGGCCCCGGTGCGACCAGCAGCGGCGGCGGTCGTGGCGTTCGGCTCAAGAACCCGGCCACGAACAAATGAACACAACTCTTCTCGGCGGCGTTCTGTGCGGCGTAGCGGTGTTGCTGGCGACTGGCATCGCCGCGGTGTTCGGTGCGCGACGGCGCCTGGGTTCCACGCTCGTCTACGCGTCGGCACTCGTCGCATGTACCGCATTGGCGACGATGGCGCTGGCATATCTGCTGAGGGGCTCCGCCGCACTTCCGCAGTCGGCGCTGCTTCCCGTCGGATTGCCGTGGCTTGGCGCTCACTTCGAGCTCGATCTGCTTGCTGCGGTGTTCCTGTTGGTGACGAATGTCGGCGGCGCCGCGGCGAGCCTCTACGGGCTCGGGATCGGCAGCCACGAACCCGCGGTATCGAGGGTTGTGCCATTCTTCCCGCTGTATCTCGCCGCGATGAATCTGTTGGTGCTCGCCAGCGATGCGTTCACTTATCTGTTGAGTTGGGAGTTCATGTCGCTCACGTCGTGGGCGCTCGTGATGGCGCACCATGAAGAAAACGACAATCGCGTAGCCGGATATCTGTATCTGGTGATGGCCAGCTTCGGAACGCTCGCGTTGCTGCTCGCGTTCGGATTGCTTGCGCCGGCCGGTGCGTACGCGTTCGCGGACATTCGCGCGCTGGATCACGATCACGTGCGCAGCGGCATCGTGTTCCTGCTCGTGCTGATCGGCTGCGGCTCCAAAGCGGGACTGGTGCCGTTGCACGCGTGGCTGCCCCTCGCACATCCCGCGGCGCCGAGCCACGTGTCTGCGTTGATGAGCGGCGTGATGACGAAGGTCGCGATCTACGGCTTCATCCGCATCGTATTCGACCTTCTCGGTCCACCGCAGACGTGGTGGAGCGTGGTGGTACTGATGATCGGCGGCGTCACTGCGGTCATGGGGGTGCTTCACGCCGTGCTGCAGGACGATCTGAAGCGGCTGCTTGCATTCAGCACGGTGGAAAACGTCGGCATCGTGTTCATCGGACTCGGTCTGGCGCTCGCCTTCGAGTCCGGAGGCATCCATTCCGCCGCGGCGCTCGCTCTCGTGGCGGCGCTGTTCCACGCGTTCAATCACTCGCTCTTCAAGAGCGTGCTGTTCTTCGGCGCCGGTGCGGTGCACGCGACGACGCACGAGCGGGACATGGAACACCTCGGCGGCCTGATCCACCGCATGCCGGTTACGGCGTTCGCGTTTCTGGTGGCGTCGATGGCGATTTCGGCGCTGCCGCCGCTGAATGGATTCGTGTCGGAGTGGCTGACGTTTCAGGCCATTCTCGTCAGCCCGCAGCTTGCGGCCTGGGGCCTGAAGTTTCTGATTCCGGCGGTGGGCGCGATGCTCGCGCTGTCGGCCGCGCTCGTTGCCGCGTGCTTCGTGCGCGCTTTCGGACTCGCCTTTCTCGGTAGACCGCGGTCGTCGGCGGCGCAGCTTGCGCACGATGGGAGTCCAGCCGCGCTCGCCGCAATGCTCACGCTGGTCGCAATGTGTCTGATGGCCGGCATCTTCCCCGGCTACGTCATCGACGCCCTATCGCCGCTCACCGATTCGCTCGTCGGTGGTCATCTGCCATCACAGGCGAGTGCGGCGTGGTTGACGATCGTGCCGATCGACCAGTCGCGCAGTTCGTACAACGGCTTTTTCGTCTTTCTATTCACCGCGCTCGCTGCTTCGCTGGCGGCGTTCGTCATACACCGTGTTGCGTCGCGCACCGTTCGACGAGCACCCGCGTGGGATTGCGGATTCCCTGACTCGAGCCCGGCACTTCAGTATTCCGCGGGCAGTTTCGCGCAGCCTATCCGTCGCGTGTTCGGCACGCTGCTGTTTCAGGCGCGCGAAACGGTCACGATGCCGAAGCCCGGCGATGTTGCACCCGCACGTTTTCACGTCTCGACGCGCGATCTGATCTGGGAATCGTTGTATCTGCCGATTGCGCGCTACGTCGGTTTCGTCAGCGAGCGCGCCAATGCGCTGCAGTTGCTCACCATCCGGCAGTTCCTCGGCCTCGTGTTCATCGCGCTGGTCGGCTTGCTGTCGCTGCTGGCGTTCACCCAATGATCCGCGACCTGGCGCTTCAATTCGGCCAGATGCTGATCGTGCTCATGCTGGCGCCGCTGTTGACGGGGTTCGTGCGCAAGGTGAAAGCACGCCTGCAACAACGCCGTGGCGCCTCGGTGCTGCAACCGTACCGGGATCTCTGGAAGCTTTTGCGCAAGGACGTGGTGCTCGCGGACAACGCGTCGTGGCTGTTCCGTGTCTCGCCGTACCTGATCTTCGCCGCGACGTGGACGGCGGCGTCGCTCGTCCCGACGTTCGCCACCGGGCTCATGTTCAGCATCTCGGCCGACCTCATCGCCATCGTGGCGCTGCTCGGCAGCGCGCGCTTCGTTCTCGCATTGGCCGGACTCGACGTCGGAACCAGTTTCGGCGGTATCGGTTCGAGCCGCGAAGTGATGATCGCATCGCTCGCGGAACCCGCGTTGATCATGGTGGCGTTCACGCTCGGCCTGATCGCCGGCTCGACACAATTGTCGGTGATCGCAGCGTTCATGACGTCGGGCGACGTCGGCCTGCGCGTCTCGCTGGGGCTCGCGCTTGCCGCGCTGATCATCGTGGCGATCGCCGAGAACGCGCGCGTGCCGGTCGACAATCCGGCGACCCATCTCGAACTCACGATGGTGCACGAAGCAATGGTGCTCGAATATTCGGGCCGGCACCTCGCGGTCATCGAGTTCGCCGGATCGCTGAAGCTGCTGCTGTATGTCTCGTTGATCGCGTCGGTATTTCTGCCATGGGGGCTCGCGCCGGCCGAGTCGCAACCGAGCCAATACCTGGTCGGGCTCGTCAGCTACTTCGCGAAAGTAGCGGTAGCAGGCGCATTGCTCGCGCTGTTCGAGACGACCATCGCGAAGATGCGCGTCTTCCGCGTGCCGGAATTTCTCGGTATTTCCCTGATGCTCGCGTTGCTGGGGGCGTTGCTGATGTTCGTGACGCGCAGCCTGTGACGGATCTGCTTTCGTACGACGTGCCGCACCTGCTGGCCGGCGGCATGGTGCTGGTCAGTTTCATGCTGCTGTATCAGGACCGTATGTCGGCGCTGCTGAACGTCTTTGCGCTGCACGCGGCGGTGCTGGCACTTTCCGTCGCGTGGCAAGCCTTCGTGCAGAGCGCGCCGCACCTGTACGTCACTGCATTCATCGCACTCGGACTCAAGGCGATGCTGATTCCGTCGGCGTTGCGGCGCATCGTCCGCCGCCTCGACATCCATCGCGAAGTCGAAACGGCTGTCGGCATCGGCCTGACCATGCTGGCTGGCGTCGGGCTCGTTGCGTTGTCGATCGTGCTGATGCTGAAGGTGACCGCCGGCGTCGACCCGCTGAGCCGCCAGGATCTGGCCTTCGCGCTGGCCGTGATTCTGTTGGGGCTGCTGATGATGGTGACGCGGCGCAACGCCGTCAGTCAGGTGGTCGGATTCATGTCGCTCGAAAACGGACTGATTCTCGCCGCGTCCGGTGCACGCGGAATGCCGCTGGTCGTCGAAATCAGCATCGCGTTCTCGGTATTGATCGCGTTCATCGTAATCGGACTGTTCCTGTTCCGGATTCGCGAACGCTTCGACAGCGTCGATCTCTCGGCCTTGCATCGGGTGCGTGGAGAACTGCGCTGATCGCGTCGTCTGCATGGCCGTTCCTGGGAGTCCTCGGGATACCGGTGATTGCGGCCGCAACGCTGGCCTGCATCGCGAACTATCGCGTCTCGGCGCGAATCAATGCGGTGGCGTCGTTTGCCACGCTGCTCGGTGCGGCGTCGTTCCTCGCGATCAGGCCCCCGATCGGAACGCTGTTGTTCATCGACGACCTGAACGTCGTGTTCATCGTCGTCAACGCGTTCGTCGGATTCACCACCAGCGTGTTCAGTGCGAGTTACATCGGACACGAAATCGACAGCGGCCGGTTGACGCAAAATCACATCCGTTTCTACCACGCGATGTTCCAGTCGATGATGTTCGGCATGAACCTCGCGCTCGTCGCCAACAACATCGGACTGATGTGGGTGGCTGTGGAGCTGGCCACGCTGACGACGGTCGTGATGGTGGGGCTGTATCGGACGCACGAAGCGCTGGAAGCGGCGTGGAAGTACTTCATCCTCGGCAGCGTCGGCATAGCGCTTGCGCTGTTCGGAACGACGCTGGTCTATGTAGCCGCGTTGCCGGTCCTCGGCGAAGGTCTGCCGACAATGGCGTGGACGAATCTGATCGTGCACGTCGCAAGCTTCGAACCGGCGATTCTGAATCTCGCGTTCGTGTTTCTGCTGCTGGGTTACGGCACCAAAGTCGGCCTCGTGCCGGTTCATGGCTGGTTGCCCGACGCACATGCGGAAGGTCCGACACCGATATCCGCCGTCCTGTCCGGACTGCTGCTCAACGTTGCGCTGTATGCGGTGCTCCGATTCAAGATGCTGATGGCCGGGAACGAGGGTGCAGTTGCACCGGGTCCGCTGATGATCGGCATGGGGCTCGCGTCGCTGACCTTCGGCGCATTCATGCTGTATCGCCGCCGCGACATCAAGCGGCTGTTCGCCTACTCGTCGATCGAGCACATGGGCATCATCACGTTCGCGTTCGGCGTAGGCGGACCGTTGGCGAACTTCGCAGGGCTGTTGCACATGGCCATGCACAGCCTCACCAAGTCGGCGATTTTCTATGCCGTCGGTCACGTCGCGCAGATCAAAGGCACGCAGAAGATAGCGGAGATCCGCGGACTGACGCAGTCGCATCCGCTGCTCGGGTGGGGTCTGGTCATCGGTGTACTCGCAATCGCCGGAATGCCGCCGATGGGTATTTTCATGAGCGAGTTTCTGATCGTCACCTCGACGATGGCGCGAAGCGCGTGGTTGGCTGTCCCGCTCGTGCTCGGGTTGCTGGTCGGTTTCGGCGCGCTGCTGCGCCTGCTCAACGAGGTCGCCTTCGGCGAACCGTTGGGGCGCGTCGAGCCGAGCGACGTGTCGTATGCGCCGCTCTACGGCCATCTCGCGATCGTGCTCGTAGCCGGGATCTATCTTCCCGCGGCACTCGTGCGCTGGTTTCAGACCATCGCGAGTCTATTGGGATGAATGCACATGCCTGATTCTCGCCTGATCGACGCCGTGGAATTCGCCGGCAATCGGCTGGGGGAGGGCCCGTTGCATCGCGCCGTCGTCGATCCAATCGCGTGGGAGTCGTTGGCGGTAACGTTGGCCGGTAATCGCAACTGGTCGCTGCTCGCGCAGTGGGCAGAGCCTGACACGGTGCACATGGCGTTGCTGGATTCCGCGGACCAGTCGACTGCAGTCGTCAGCCTGCCGTGCCCGAGTCGTCGCTATCCATCGATCGGGCGCCTGCATCCGCCCGCGATCCGCCTGGAGCGCGCCATCCGCGATCTGTACGGCCTCGAATCGGAACACTCCCCGGACCCGCGCCCGTGGCTCGATCACGGCGCGTGGCCCCAACGACATCCATTGGCCGCGATGCCCACCGGGCAGGCGAGCTTGCCGCCGTATTCATTTCTCACCGCGGAGGGTCATGGGCTGCATCAGATCGCCGTCGGTCCCGTGCATGCTGGAATCATCGAGCCCGGACACTTCCGCTTCACGGCAAACGGTGAAACCGTGGTGCGGCTGGAAGAACGGCTTGGCTACGTACACAAAGGCATCGAGTCGCTCTGGTGCGACTGCGATCTGGAGCGCGGTGCGCGCATTGCCGGACGAATATCGGGCGACAGCACGGTTGCAACCTCCATCGCGTTCGCGAGGGCCGTCGAGGCAGCGTTGGGCGTGGTCGCGCCGCCCCGTGCGCAATGGTTGCGTGCGTTGATGGGAGAACTCGAGCGCATCGCGAATCATCTGGGCGACATCGGCGCAATATGCAACGACGCGTCGTTCACGCTGCTGCATGCGCACAGTGGCGTGTTGCGCGAACGCGTGCTTCGTGCGTGTCGCATCGCTTTCGGTCATCGCCTGATGATGGACAAGGTGGTGCCCGGTGGAGTGAGTGTCGACGTCGGAAGCGACGGTATCGAGGCGATCCGATACGTTATCGAGGAGATCACGCGACGTTTTCCGCAGCTCGTCGAACTCTACGACGACACGCCGTCGTTGCAGGATCGAACGGTCGGCACCGGCGTCCTCTCCGCCGAACTCGCATCGCAGTACGCGGCCGGAGGATTCGTCGGCAGGGCGTCCGGTCGCGGGTTCGATGCGCGGCGTGCGACTCCCTACGCGCCTTACGACGCCCTGACCTTCGACGTTCCGGTGCGAACGCTCGGCGATGTCAACGAACGCGTGTGGATACGCATCCTCGAAGTCGACCAGAGTCTTGGGCTGGTCCGTCAGATCGTCGATCGCCTGGCTCTGGAGCAGGGACGAGAACTCGTCGCCGATGTCGCCTTGCGACGCAATGCAACCGTCAGCGAGGGTATCGCCCTGGTGGAAGGCTTTCGCGGCGACGTCTTCGCCTGGGTGCGCATCGATGATCGCGGTCGCTTGGCGAGATGTCATGTGCGCGATCCATCGTGGTTCCAGTGGCCCCTGCTCGAGGCTGTGGTCGAAGGCAACATCGTTGCGGATTTCCCACTGTGTAACAAATCGTTCAATTGCTCCTACTCCGGCCACGATCTGTAGGTAGTCATGCGCAGACTTCTGTTTCAAACCCTGATCAACCGCCCCGTTACGGAAAAGGCGCCGAGGCTCGACGACGGTGAACTCGCGGAACTTGCGGCGCGCGTCGACGTAGCAGCGCGGCGCCGGTTGGGCCGCAGCCTGTCGATACGCGAGGTGGATTCCGGTTCGTGCAACGGCTGTGAACTCGAAATCCATGCGTTGAACAATCCGATCTACGACCTCGAACGTTTCGGCATCCACTTCGTCGCGTCGCCGCGACATGCCGACGTGCTGCTCGTGACCGGACCGTTGGCGCTGAACATGAGGGAAGCGCTGCAACGCACCTACGTGGCGACGCCGGGACCGAAATGGGTGGTCGCCGTCGGGGAGTGCGCAATCAATGGAGGCGTCTTCGCCGGTAGTTATGCGGTTGCAGGCGGCATCGCCGATGCGGTGCCGGTGGATCTCGTCATTCAGGGTTGCCCGCCGTCCCCCGAGCAGCTGCTGATCGGACTGCTGACGCTGCTCGAGGCGACGGCGCGCGCGTGACCGCGGGGCCAAATGCGGCGCGTCGTGGACATGGATTCGTGATCGGTGATCACATAACGCAGCGGCATTCGTTTGTCATCGCCGCCGAAGAGGTTCAAATGGCGTGACCGCTCACGAAGGAGGAGTCGAGATGTCCGAAGAGAAAACGCGCATTCCGCCGGTCGACGTCGCGACGCTCCCCGACGACCTGCGCGACGCGCTCGAGGAGCAGCGCGGAATTTACGGTGCGCCGCTCCATCCGTATCTGTTCTACGCGCGCAACCCGGCGTACTTCCGCGCCGCCCAAGCGATGTGGGCCGCTCTCCAACAGGAGACGAAGCGCGTGCCCGGTGCGCTGCGCGGGCTGCTCAACCGTCGCGTCGCGTCCTGGAATGGCTGCCTCTTCTGACAAGACGTGAATGCTGCCGTGAGCAGCAGATTCGGCACCTCGTCGGAGAAGATCGACGTGCTCCACGAGTACGCGAACAGTCCGCTGTTCAGCGACGCGGAAAAGGTCGCGCTCGAATATGCCGACGCCATGACGGACACCAGCCGCGACGTCGACGACGAACTGTTTGCACGTCTGCAGCGGCACTACGACGACGACACGATCGCGGAGCTGACGATGATCATCGCGTGGGAGAACGCGTCCTCTCGCTTCAACCGGGCATTTCGCATTCCTTCGCAGGGATTCTGGAAACGGTAGACGAGTTCAGGTTCGCGGGATCGCGCCGGCATCCTGGCGCACGGCGGCGTTGATGCGATTGAATGCGTTAATCAGCGCGATCTGGATGACCAGCGCCGCGAGCTGCGTTTCGGTCCAGTGTTTCGCGGCCTCGTTCCAGACTTCATCCGGTACCGCATCGGAGCGGTCGGCGAGGCGCGTGACCGACTCGGTGAGGGCGAGCGCGGCGCGCTCGGCGTCGGTGAAATAGGGCGTGTCGCGCCAGGCAGCGACGGCGAAGAGGCGGTCGTCGGACTCGCCGGCCTTCTTCAGGTCGCGCGCGTGCAGAATGGTGCACACGCTGCAGCCGTTGATCTGGCTCGCGCGCAACAGCACCAGGTTGCGCGTCACGTGAGGCACCTCGGCTTTCTCGGTGGCCTTGTCGAGCGCGTGCAGCGCTTTCAGCGCCTCGGGTAGAACGAGTACCGGATTGTTCATTCGATTGTGCATGGCAGTCTCCTGTTGGGTTTCGTTGCCGAGCCGTTGTCACATCGGTTCGACTTCGTCCGTCATCCCTTTGACGGACCGTTGAACGAAAATGTGACCGATGGAGGAAGTAAATTGCAGGCCGAGACATTCGACGCCAACCGGCGGCATCTCAAGGCGGTCGCGTATCGCATGCTCGGCTCGGTCGCCGAAGCCGAAGATGCGGTGCAGGAGACGTGGCTGCGCTTCAGTCGTGGCGACGTCAGCGAGGTCGACAATCCCGGCGGCTGGCTCACCACCGCGGTGGCGCGCATCTGCCTCGACATGCTGCGATCGCGCAAGGCGCGGCGAGAGGAGCCGCTGGATGAACGAGAGGCCGCGCCGGTCGTCACAACCGACATCGATCCCGAGCAGCAGCTGCTGATGGCAGATTCCGTCGGATTAGCGTTGCTCGTGGTACTTCAGAAGCTCGCGCCGGCCGAGCGGATCGCCTTCGTGCTGCACGACATGTTCGATCTCTCGTTCGACGAGATCGCGCCGATCGTCGGACGATCGGAAGCGGCAACCCGTCAGATCGCGAGTCGGGCGCGGCGCCGGGTGCAGGGCGCTGACAAAATGCCCGACGCCGAACTCTCGGAGAACCGCAGAATCATCGAGGCGTTTCTCGCGGCCGCGCGCGCAGGGGATTTCGACGGACTGATCGCCGTGCTCGACCCCGATGTGGTGGTCGACGGCGATGCCGCGGCGCTGCGGCTGGGCGGCGGTCTGCGGCGCGGTGCCGACATGGTGGCCCGCGCCTTCGTAGGCCGGGCGCAGGCAGCGCGCGCCGCACTGGTCGAAGGCGCCGTCGGCATCGTGGTGGCGCCACATGGCAAGCTACGGATCGTCATCGACGTTACCGTAAGGAACGGCCGGATCGCCGCCATGGACGCGGTCGCGGAGCCCGAGAACGTGAAGCACATCGAGTTCACGGTCTTTGACTGACGGACGGATTCGGGGGTCCGGTGACGGGTGCCTCGATTCACCGATTCGTAGTACAGTCTCGGCTGACTGCGCCCAACGAAGCGCAGCAGGGGAGGGACAGTATGGGTATGGAAGGGATCGTCGACGTCCACGATATCCGGTTTCATTGGGAGCTACGCGAGGGTTCTCCTCGCGGTCCGGCGCGGTGCACCCTGCACGTCGCATTCGGCGAACTCACGGCCGCGAGGCAGTACTCCGAAGCATTGACGCCGGATCAGGCGCAGACCGAAGCGGAACGCCTGGTTCCGGAAGTGTTGAGGCGCGTCGGCTGACGCCGCTCCCCTCGTCGCGCCACTTCATGCCTGAACGCATGCAGCGGACTGCCAACGATTTGAATGAGGGGGGCGGATGAAAGCCTGGCAGATTCGCGGCGAATACGGCATCGACAAGCTGCAGTGCGTAGACCTGCCGGAACCGACCGCGGGCGACGGCCAGGTGATCGTGTCGATGCACGCAGCCTCTCTGAATTTTCGCGACCTCGCGACGGTGCGCGGGTTTCCTGGCGCGAAGGCCCCTGCTTCGCTGGTGCCGTTTTCTGACGGCGCCGGTGTGGTGCAGGTCGTCGGCAAAGGCGTGACCGGCATCGCGAAGGGCGATCGCGTGGCGCCGACCTTCTTTCAGAGCTGGATCGATGGCCCGGTCACTGCGGAGGCGCGCTCGCTCGCGCTCGGTGGAACGCTCGATGGCGTGCTGCAGCAGCGCATCGCGGTGCGCGCCGAAGGCGTGATACCCATTCCGCAGGCGATGAGCTTCGAAGAGGCCGCTACGTTGCCGTGTGCGGGGCTGACGGCGTGGCGTGCCGTTGCGGTGGAGGCGCCTGTCGGTCCGGGCGATACCGTCCTCGTGCAGGGCACCGGCGGGGTATCGATTTTCGCGCTGCAGTTTGCGAAGGCACTCGGCGCGCGCGTGATCGTCACATCGTCGAGCGACGAGAAACTCGAGCGTGCGAGGGCGCTGGGCGCGGACCACGGCATCAATTACGCGAAAGAGCCCAACTGGTCTGCCGAGGCGCGCCGCGTCACAGACGGACGCGGCGTCGACGTCGTGGTCGAAGTGGGCGGCGAGAACACGCTGCAGCAGGCGATGCTCGCCTCGCGAGTCGGCGGGCGCATCGTCGTGATCGGCGTGCTGAGCGGCTTCGGCAGCACCATCTCGCTGCCGATGCTGTTCAGCAACAACCTGCACCTGATCGGCATTTCGGTCGGTAGCCGCGCGCAATTCGCGGACATGCTGTCGCACATCGAGAAGTGGCGGCTGAAGCCGGTGATCGACCGCACGTTCGCTTTCGAAGAAGTTCCGGAAGCGCTGCGGACGATGGAAAGCGGCCGCTTCTTCGGCAAGCTCTGCGTGCGGTTCGAGTGACACACGACGATAACCCAGATCTTCAGCGAACACCGGAGCGATAGCTGACGGTAAGGCCATAAGTCACCGGCATTCCCGCGTAACGCAGCAACACGTCGTTCACGTGCTGTACCTGGTTCCAGTAGTAGTCGTCGGTGACGTTGCGACCCCACGCCCATACGCGCCACGAACCCGCCTCCACGCCCGCCCACAGGTCGACCAGCCCGCGCGACGGAATCTCGAGATCGGTGTCGCCGTACGCAACCGGATTCGACGCGAAGAAGGTCTTCGTGCACGTTACCGGGAATCCCGTAACCGGATCGATCGATCCCGGCGGCTCGTTGCAGCGGTCATAGAAGAAGCCCTTCGTGCTGGACTGATAGTTGTAGTTGCCGCCAAAGAACGCCGTCATGTCACCGCGAAGTTGCCATTGGTATTGCAGATAGACGTTCGACTGCCATTTCGGCGCGTTCGGGAACGGCTCGCCCGCGAAAGCCTTTGTGGAATTGTTGGAGACCGGGTTGAAGAACGGATCGAAGTTGCGGAAGTGGCCGTCGATCTCGCTTTTTGAGTAGCTGATCGACGGCGAGAATACCAGGCCGTCGATCGGCTCCCAGGTTGCGGATGCCTCCCAGCCGATTACGTGCGACTCGGGCACGTTCACGAGGGCAGGCAGCGAACCAAATACGGCGTCGTTGATCGCGCCGAGGATCTGCTTGTCCGTGTAGTCGTAGTAGAAAGTTGCGGCGTTGAGCTGTAGCCGGCCGTCGAACAATCCGAACTTGCCGCCGATTTCGTAGGCGAGCAGCTTTTCCTGTTTCGCAGGGAACAGCTGCAAGAACGCGGCGCTCGCGACCGTCGGGAAGCTGCCGGATTTGTAGCCTTCGTTAACGTTCGCGTAAAGGAGCATGGTGTCCGTGGGGGTCCAGTTGATTCCGGTGCGCCACGAGACGTTGTCCTGGTTCAGCTTGTCCTCGAAGCCGCTCGCAACCGGGAAGAACGTCGGGCCTGGTCCGGTACTGGCGCATTTGCCAGGACCCACGTCGATTCCGCCGCCGACCGATGCCAACGTGCCGGCGACGATCTGCTGCACGGTCTGAATCTCCTGAGAGATGTGCGACCACGTGCCGTCGCCGCCGTCGGAGCCACAGCCGCGGTAGTCGCGCTGCTGATTGGTGTAACGCAAGCCGCCTTGCAGCGTGATCGTGTCCCACACCGGGTATTCGATGTTACCGAACGCCGCGTACGTGTCGGTGCGCTGCAGATTGTTCGGATTCGTCGGGCCGAGCGGCGTCGCGGTGATCACCTGTGTCGGTACGGCAGTCGAGATGCCGTAGGTCTGCATGAAGCTGTCCCAGGTGCGCGTGTGTTCATAGTTGACGCCGAACACCCAGCTGCCTTTGCCTCGTACGCTGCCGGCGATGCGCAACTCCTGGAAGACCGTCTCGATCTTGCCGTCCTGGCTCGATTCGTAGTCCTGATAGATCGTTCCGTCGCTTTCGAGCTGCTGATCGCGCTCGAAATGGTTGTAGCTCGTCAACGACGTCAGCGTCAGATCGTCGGTGAGGTTGTAATCGACGTGCAGCGACGGCGAGTAGAACTTGTTGTCCTTCTCGGCGTCGTGGCAGGTGTCGTAGAGCCGGTTCGAGAGGTTGATCTGCCCGGAGACGTTTGCGGGCGTACCGCCGGAGATGTTGACGCACGGCCCCCAGCTACCGGCGTCGGCGCGTCGGGGTGCGGATGGGTAGTTCGCGACCAACGGGTTCACGGCATTGATCGGATTGAGGGGCGTGATGCCCACGAGCTGCGGCATCTGTGACTGACCCTTATCCCAGAAGCCGTTCAGCGTGAAGAGCGCGCTCAGCGCCTCGGACGGATCCCACTCCAACGAGAGGCGGCCGTTGTAGTACTTCTGTTCGCCCCATTCGTTGTCGAAAGAGTACGTCTGCCCGGCTGCGGTCCAGTACGGATCGGGCGGCAGATTCTGCGCTTTGACGTACGTCTCCTGCCAGGTTCCGGAGTCGATCACGCGTCCGGCGATGCGGTAGCGGAGCGTGTCGCTGATCGGTCCGCTCGCGAAGGCGATTCCGTCGACGGTTTCGTAGCGCCCGTAGCTCGCATCGACGCCCGATTCGAATTCTTCAGTTGGTTTTTTCGCGACGTAGTTGATCGCGCCGCCAGTGGCGTTCTGCCCGAAGAGCGTACCTTGCGGGCCCTTCAACGCCTCGACCCGTTCCAGATCCAGAATTGCGCCCTGGGTCAGTACGGCAAACTGCAGCGGCATCTGGTCGATGTACACGCTCACCGTCGGGCCGGATGCAAGTGCGGTGTCCTGAAATCCGACGCCGCGGATCGTGTAGATCGCGGTGCCGTAATACGTGACGTTCGAGTTGAACCCGGTGACGACCCGGTCGAGTTGCGAGGTGTCGTTGATACCCATTTGTTCGAGCTGCCGCCCGGTCGCCGCCTGGATCGACATACCGACGTCGTTGATGTTCTCCTCGCGCTTCTGCGCCGTGACGATGATCTCTTCGACGCCGCTGGTGCGCGCGGCGGGAGGCGATGTTTCCTCTGCTAGCACGGATGAAGCCGAACTGATGAGTAGAATCGCGAGCGGAAATCCCGCGTGAAACGGTAGGTTCATGATGTTTCTCCCCAGAGTGAACCTCGAACCGGGCTCGCGAAGGCACGCGAGTCTCAAACCCCGACACGAATGTACTCGCGCAAATCGACAAAAAAAAGTCTGCCGCGCGTAGCAGATCGATCGACGCCGTATGGAGAGTTGGCCGGAACCCACTGTTACACTTTCGCGGGGAACCTCGGGTCGAGCTACCGCAATGCAGAATCGCGCGCGACTGCTGGTGACCGGCGTGAGCCTTTACGCGCTCGTTGGCGGAATCGCCTCGCTGACGGGTTGGGCGGCGGACATCCCGTCGCTGGCCGACTGGGACCACGACGGCATAGCGATCCAGCCGAATGCGGCCCTGGCGGCGATCTGTGCCAGCCTCGGACTCATTGCGCTGACGAGCGGCCGCACGCGAGTGGCGGCCGTACTCGCGGTCCTGGTGGCGCTGATCGGCGCAACCGCGCTCTTTCAGTGGCTGACCGGCATCGACCTCGAGTTCGTCAACACCGCGCTCATGTTCGATCGAGCGTGGGGGCGCATCGCGGTGGTTTCGCCGGGCCGGATGGGTCCGCCGGGCGCTGTCTGCTGGACGCTGGTGGGCGTAGCGCTTGCTCTAGCGGCGCGGCCGTCGAGCGCGGCGCGGCGCGTCGTGCCAACGTTGGGGCTGGCGACGTTCGCACTCGCGCTGCTGTCGATCATCGGCTACCTGTACGACTCCGATCCGCTTTACTCCGTTGCGCAGCTGACCGTGATCGCCCTGCAGACCGCGACGTTCATTCTTGCGGTTTCGATCGCGCTCGTCGCAGCGGTGCCGGAGCATCTACCGATGCGTTGGCTGCTCGCCGACGGCGCCACCGGCATGGTCGCGCGGCGCACGTTGCCGGTGATCATCGTGTTGCCCCTGCTGCTGGGACGACTGCGGTTGGCCGGAGAGTCGCTCGGACTCTACGACTCGCGCTTCGGCATCGCGATCTTCTCGCTGCTGATGATCGCCACGCTCTGTGCGCTCGTCGGATGGACCATCGCAACCATCTCGCGCCACGAGCGCGCGCTGCGCGAGTCCGAGCGCCGATTGACCGATACGCTGACCGAGCGAAACCTGACGGCACACCAACTCGAGCAGGACCAGGTAGCGCTCACGCGATTGCAGTCGTTGAGCACGAAGCTGGTTCCCGCCGGCGATCTGCACACGCTGCTCGGCGAGATCGTGGCCGCATCCGCCGAGCTCACCGGCACGCGTATGGGCAGCATTCTGCTGTGGGACCCGACCACGCAGCGTCTGCGTATCGCCGCTCACTGCGGTTACGGCGAAGCGGTGCGCGACTACTTCGGGCAGCGGGAAATCACGCCGCCGCACCCGGCCAGCACGGCGCTCGAACGGTTGATCGTGAGCGACATCGACGGTCTGCCGCCGGGTTTGACCCAAGTGCCCGAGGTCGCGCTGCTGCGACGCGAAGGCATCCGCGCCATTCAGTCCACGGCGCTCGTCGACCGCGAAGGGAAGCTGCTCGGGCGACTCAGCAATCACTTCGTGACGCCGCATCAGCCGACCGAGCGTGAACTGCGCTACGTCGATCTGCTTGCACGCATGACCGCAGACGTGATCGAGCGCGCGTCCGCCGAGCAGGCGTTGCGCGATTCGAATCGGCACAAGGACGCGTTCATCGCGACGTTGGCGCACGAGTTGCGCGGCCCGCTCGCGCCGATGATGAACTCGCTGGAACTGCTCGACCGGGCCGGTGACGACGCGGCCATTGCAGCCAGGGCGCGCAGCATTCTGCTGCGCCAGATGCGCCAGCTGACGCGGCTCGTGGACGATCTGGTCGACGTCAGCCGGATTTCGCGCGACAAACTCGAGCTTCGCAAAGGCCGCGTCGAGCTGCGTCCGATCATCGACCAGGCGATCGAGAGTTGTGCTGAACTCGCGCGTACGCTCCGTCACGAACTGATGGTTTCCATCGATCCGCGACCGGTCCATTTGTATGCCGACCCGGCGCGGCTCGTGCAGGTTTTCGGCAATCTGCTCAACAACGCATACAAGTACACGTCGCCTAACGGCCGTATCGAGTTGCGCGCCGCTTGCGAGAACGGCGCGCTGGTCGTTCGGGTGACCGACAGCGGTATCGGTATTGCGCGCGAGGAACTCGAGTCGGTGTTCGAGATATTCACGCAATCCGGTCGCTCAGTTGAGCAGCAGCAGGGCGGGCTCGGCATCGGCCTTTATCTCGTGAAGCGCATCGTCGAACTGCACGACGGTACCGTAGAGGCGCGCAGCGCGGGGAGCGGTTGTGGCAGCGAATTCATCGTGCGGCTGCCGATTCTCACCGACGAGGGAGTCGCCGAAAATGCAGTTCAGAGCGCCCCGGCACCGACGGTCGTACCGAGGCGCTTCCTCGTCGTGGACGACAATCGGGACTCGGTGTCGACCCTCGATGCGCTGTTGAAGCTGCACGGGCACCAGACCCGTACCGCACACGACGGCGCGCAGGCACTGGCACTGATGGATGCGTTCCATCCGGACGTCGTGCTGCTCGACCTCGGCATGCCGAACCTCAACGGCTTCGATACGTGCCGACGCATTCGCGAACTACCGTGGGGCCGCAGCGTGATGATCGTGGCACTGACCGGATGGGGTAGTCCCGAGGACCGGCGACGGACGAACGAAGCCGGCTTCGATCACCATTTCATCAAACCGGTGGAATACGCTTCGCTGATGCAGGTGCTGGATGGCAGCGCCTAGTCGGAACGGTGGCGCAGATCGGTCGCGTAGCTCAGGAATGCTCCGCCACGTTTCACCTCGAGCAGTCGCGGACCTTTGATTTCCCACGTGCACTCGGCGCCGCGAATGCCGACCGCATAATCGGCGCGCGACGGTTCATCGGTGTAGTGCAGATTGCTGGTCGGATCGAAGAAGTAGGTCGCCGATTCCTTGTCGCCGCAGACGTAAACGGCGAGCGGTCGCGCCTCGGCAAGACCGTTGGCACCGGCCCGCACCCGCTCCTTCGCGACGATGCGTTCCAGGTCGCGCGTCGCCTCGGCCAGCGACAAACCCCAGTAGTCGAGGTCGTAGCGTCCGGCCGCACCGGCGACACCACCCGCGAATGAGTTGTAGTAGATGTACTCGTACGGGTGCAGCTCGACCATGATCGCGATCTGTACGACGGCCGCGACCGCGAGTAGCGCTGCGTAAGCGCGCGAGAGCCACTCGCTCCGCGCGCGCAGGAACGCGTACGTTCGGTCGAGACCGATGCCGGCGAGCACGATCAACGGCGGCACCATGAACAGGTAGTGGCGGATGCCGTTGTAGACGATCGGTCGCGTGACGAAGAAGTGCACCAGCGGAACGAGCGTTGCCGCGATCAGCACCGAATAGCAGAGGCTGCGCGGATCGGTCAGCGCGTTCCAGCCGCGTTCGAGTGCCGCGCGCACCATGAACACGGCGGCGGCGAGCAGGCCGAACAACGCGACCTCCGGTAATTGCAACGCGATCAGTTGCGGCAGATAGACGGCCGGCAATTGGTCGGCCGGATACAGGTGTCCGTCGAACAGCACCTGACCCTGCCAGGGAAAATGCGCGAACAGGCGCAGGGCCGTCGGTAGATTGCCCGGCGCTTGCACTACCCACGGCCAGAACAGCGCGGTGAACGCGAGGATGATCGGCACCGCCGGCAACAGTCCGCCGAAGAAGCTGCGCTGCTCGCTCAGCACCACGCTGACGCTGCGCGATTCGCGATAGCGACCGATCGTGTACGCGACGAACGCCGGTGCGCAGTACAGCAGGGCGATCACCGCGACGACCCGGGTACCGAGCGCGAGTCCGAGCGCTGCGCCGAGCCCGATCGCGGTACCGCGCCGCGGATCCGGCGCCTCCACGATGGCGCGGCAGCTGTAGTAGATCGACCACATCACCGCGCACGCGAACGGCGCGTCTTTCGGATTGATGAAGCTGTGGCCGTAAATCAGCGGTGTCAGCGCCGTCAGCGCGACGACAAAGAGACCCGCGCGTTCACCGGCCAGCAACCGCGCGAGGCGCCACGCGCCGATCGTGCCGATGAAGCCGACCGCGCCGCCGAGCAGATGCCGCGTCTCGTACTCACCGAACGGAGAAACGGTATTGAGCGTCGCCGCAATCAGATCGAACGCGCCGCCGTAGTAGCGCAGATTGATGTAGTGAAACGCCGACTGATCCTGGAATGCCGTGAGGTAATACGAAAGCAGGTGCAGGCCGTAGGTGTTCTGCACCCGCTCGTCCCACGACACGCCGTACTGGGCGAACGTGGCGACGATCAGCAATGCCTGCACCGCGAGTACCAGTTGCGACAGCCGGCGCGCGTCGATCGCGGGCCAGCGTGGCCGCGGGTGCGGCAACTCGCGACGCAGTTCGGTTGCGCCGCGGGCGGTGATATCAGCGGTTATCGGCATGGAAATCGCGCATCCCGTGTTTCGAAGTCAACCTTCGACAACGGGACGCGAGATCGTTTCCACGCGCGATCCGGGCGCAGGCAGCGCGACCTGTACAGGCAGTCGCATGTCGACCAGGCGCTCGTCGGACTCGACGATCGCGATCGGGCGACCCTTGACCTCGACCAGAACCTTGCCGAGGTACTCGCCGATGATGCCGAGGAAGATCAGCTGCGCGGCGCCGATGAACGCGATCGTCGTGATCAGCGTCGGATAGCCCGGCACCGCGATGCCGAAGAAGTACTTCTCGAAGATCGTCCAGACGCCGTAGCCGCCCGATATCAGTGCCAGCACGAGCCCGAACCATGTCGCGAGCCGCAGCGGCAGAATCGAGAACGACGTGATTCCGTCGATCGCGAGCAGCGCGAGTTTCACCGCGGAGAACTTCGTCTTGCCGCCCGCGCGCTCGGCCGGTCGGAACGGAATGCCTTTTTGCGTGAAGCCGATCCAGCTGTAGAGCCCTTTCATCAATCGTTGCCGCTCCGGCAGCATCCGCAGCGCTTCGTAGGCGCGGCGCGTCAGCAGGCGGAAGTCGCCGGCGTTCGGTGGAATTTCCACGTCGGTGCGTGCGTTGATCGTGCGGTAGTACCAACGGCGTGCAGCGCGCCGCAGCCAGCCCTCGTCGGCGAGGGACTCTTTGTAGCCGTAGACGACGTCGAAGCCTTCGTTCAGCCAGCCGTCGAGGAAGCGATCCACCAACTCGAGTGGATGCTGAAGATCGGCGTCCATCAGTACCACCGCGTCTGCAGTGGCTGCGTTCAAACCGGCGGTCAGCGCCGCTTCCTTGCCGAAGTTGCGGCTCAGCCGGATGACGCGGATGTTGAAGCGCGGCTCCTGCGCGCGCACCGCGGCGCGCAGTACGTCGTGGCTACCGTCGACGCTGCCGTCGTCGATGAAGATCACGTCGGCGTGGATGGAACGCTTCTCTGCGAGTTCGCGAATGGATTCGATGAGCGACTTCAGCAACGTCGGCAGGCACGACGCTTCGTTGCAGAACGGGACGATGAACGAAATCGTTTGGCGTTGTGGGCGCACGGTTCTTCTCAGGCGCGGACGCATTGGGGAGCGGCAAATTCGCATGGGGCGGCGCAAATGTCCATTCGGTGCCATGTGCCTCAGCATGCGCTCAGCCGGCGGCGATATCAGCGAACGAAACGAGTCGGACGTCACGTTTCTGTAGCTCTCTTCTGATGTCCGGGTCGCACAACGCGTCGCACTCCGCGCGGCGGTCGTAGTCGGCCGCGAAGTGTCCGCGGTCGCTTGGGTCTGCGCCCGGATGACACATCAGCTCGCACGTGCCGGCACGGGGCAGCGCGTCGATCAGCGTCGCGAGATTCGACCGATTCAGCCGCCCGCCGAAGTAGAAGCCGACGAAATGATCGGTCGATCGCGCGTGCCAGCGCGGTGGTGACGCACACAGCATGCGCAGCGCCAGCATGGCGGCGGCTCGGCCGAACCGGCGCGGATCGCGCAACATGAACGTTCGCAAACGCTCGCGCGGACGGCGCACGAAACCGATCGCGTGTCGTCGTGCGAGTTCGGCCACGACGCTGCGGATGCCCGGGAGCGCGTGCAGATGCTGATGACCGTCGAGGTGGCTGATCGACAGCCCCGTATCGAGCGCGCGGGCGACTTGTGCGTGCAACTCGCGCTCGACGTCACTGATCGAGATCGCGCCACGCATGAAACGCTTCAGGAATTCGGTCGGGTTCGGCCACAGCACCGCGCCATCGCACAGCAGGCTCGGTACCGACGCCGGCGGCGCCGCCGGCCGGTCGCCGCTCAACGTCAGATGAACGCCGTGATCGAGGCTGGGATGAGCGCGCGCGAGCGCAACCGCGTGATCGAACCCGGAGCCCGCGGCGGCCAGCGATGCCGATGTCAGAATTCCGTCGGTGTGCGCGCGGACGATCCCGGCGTTGATCGATTCCGAAAACCCGAAGTCGTCGCCATGAACGATGAGCCGCAGCGTCTGCATCGCGACATCCTCGGCGCAACGCCACGCTCACTGCAACAATCGGCCCGCAGTTGCAGTCGCGCCACAATTGTCGAACGCATCCGGCTTGCGCCGCTGCGCGAATTTGTGCAGCGTGTCACACCACACTCGCGACTCCGCGCCGATGGCCAAATTCCTCACAAGCGTGCTGTTGGTTTTCGGCACCGCTACGTTGGGCGGCGCGGAAGTTGCCGCGCCGACGCTCGAGCACGCGCCGCAGTACGGCGCCAATGCCGCGGCCGGACACACGTTCGTGCACGACGGCGTCGCGCTCTACTACGAGGTCTACGGCCGCGGCGAGCCGCTGCTGCTCGTGCACGGCAACGGCGGCAGCATCGGTTCGCTCGCTGCGCAGATCGAATACTTCCGCGATCGTCGGCAGGTGATTGCGATGGACAGTCGCGATCAGGGTCGCTCGGGAGATAGTGCGGAGCGGCTCACGTACGAGAAGATGACCGACGACCTCGCAGGGCTGCTCGACCACCTGGGTGTCGGTCCGGTGGATGTGCTCGGCTGGAGCGACGGGGCCATCGAGGCGCTGCTGCTCGGCATGCGGTATCCGGACAAGGTGAAACGGCTGGTTGCCATGGCGCCGAACCTCAACCCGAGCGCCCGGGCGCTGTACCCGGAGGCTATCGAACTGACACGCGAGGCGCTGGACTCGATGCCGCCGGAGGCGCGCGATACGCCACAGGGGCGTCGCGAACTGAAGACGACCGAAATGCTGCTGGTCGAGCCGAACATCGATGCATCTGAACTCGGATCGATCGAAGCGCCCACCCTGATCATGGTGGGCGACCACGATGTGATCCGTCCGGAACACGCGGTCGAGATCTACGAGCACCTGCCGAACGGCGCGCTCAAAGTCCTGCGCAACGCAACGCACATGGCGCCGCAGGACGATCCCGTGCGCTTCAACCGTGCGGTCGAGCGCTTCTTCCACAAGCACGCGCCGGAGTCGGCGATTTTCGACGTGACCAATCCGCGGATGCGGGTGCAGACCGCGAGCTTGACCGACTGACGTTCGCTATCGCTGCCGGCTGGCTGAAGCGGTCCCCGATATGGAGCGAAGCAGCGGTGCCAGGCCGGATACGCCGGCACCGCCGAGCATCTCGTCGGCAGCGTCCCGCGCGTAACGATCGCTGTGCGGCATCGCCACGCCGCGCCCCGCCCAGCGCAGCATCGACGCGTCATTGACGCTGTCACCGATCGCGAGCACCGCGCGCTGTTCGATCCCCAGGTCATGCGCCAGCAGCGCTAGCGCATTGCCTTTGCTCGCCTCGGGTGCGTGCGCGGCGGTGACGGATGGAAAGTCCAACAGGTTTATCCGGTCGCCGAAGCGCGCTGCGAGAAACTGATGCACGCCGCTCGCATGCTCCAACGTGCTGATGATGTCGATGCCGGTCGGGACGACACCCGCGCGATCGGCGTCGGCCCGATACTCCGGTATGACGCCCGAGACGCGACCGTATTCGGCGGATGCCTCGTTCGGACGCGAAACGAGATATCGCACTGCATCGAACCACGCATACGGCCAGTCGTGTTCCAGCGCGAACGCCACGAGTTGATCCGCGATTCCGGGATCGATTGCAAACCGGTGCAGCAGACTCCCGTCCATGTGATGGATGCTCGCGCCCTGCTGGCAGATCAACGGGCCTTTTATGCCCAGGTGACGCGCAATCCGCACGGTACCCGGATACATGCGGCCACTCGCCAGCACTACGCTGACTCCGGCTTCCAGCAGACGCCCGACCGCGTCAGTCATCTCCGCGTCGGGTACCGCTTCGTGGCCGGCACCCGGCGCGATCAGCGTGCCGTCGATGTCGAGCGCGACCAGTTGTGTATCCTGCATCCGTGCGTCCTGCTGAAGCGCCACGAACGTGGGCCGAGCCGCTGCATGATAATTGAAGCAGCGATCTCATGAGCCGGTCGACACGTCTCGATCGGTGTGACCGGCGCCACGAGGACTAATCAATGCTCGCCTTGGGTCTGATGACGGGTACGGCGCTCGATGGTTTCATCGACGCGGCGCTGATACGCACGGACGGCGTCGAAGTCCACGAACTCGGAAGCTGGCGGCTTCACCCTTACGGTGGCGCGCTGCGAACGCGCCTCGCGCAGGCCGTTGCCGCTGCTCGAGCCTGGGAGTTTAGAGGCGCTGAACCAACGGCGATCGCCGCCGTCGAGCGCGAGTACACGCTCGCGCTCGCCGAAGCGGTGCACGCCCTTCTCGGAGAGGCGGATGTTCCAGCTACCGAGGTCGAAGTCGTCGGCATGCACGGTTTGACCGTGCTGCATCGCCCTGACCCTTCGGTGAGGCGCACGCGGCAATTGGGCGACGGTGAACTGCTCGCGCGCGAACTCGGGATGGACGTTGCGTATGACTTTCGCGCGGCAGAT
Organism: Pseudomonadales bacterium; assembly: GCA_035494855.1. GTDB lineage: Bacteria > Pseudomonadota > Gammaproteobacteria > Pseudomonadales > Azotimanducaceae > DATJGR01. The sequence continues at coordinate 24,440 of DATJGR010000087.1, forward strand.
GTGGCGGCCGGAGGTCAAGGCGCGCCGCTGGCGCCGGTTTATCACGCGGCGCTGCTGCGTTACGCGCGGTGTGAGGCACCGGCCGTCGCGCTCAATCTCGGTGGTGTGGCCAACGTCAGCTACTGGGGGGGCGCGGACGACATCGTTGCGTTCGATACCGGACCGGCCAACGGCCCGATCAATGAATGGATGGAACGCAACGGTAGAGGTGCGTTCGACGTCAACGGCGCATGTGCGGCCGGGGGCCAGGTGGATGAAGCATTGCTCGCGCGCCTGCTGGAGCATCCGTTTTTCGCACGATCGTTCCCCAAATCGCTCGATCGATTCGACTTCAGCGCAGACCTCGTGCGGGGGTTGAGTCTCGAAGACGGCGCGGCCACGCTTACCGCTTTCAGCGCGGCAGCGGTGGGACGCGGGCTCGATCTGCTGCCGGCGCGTCCGCGTGAACTGATCGTGTGCGGCGGCGGCCGGAAAAACCCTGTATTGATGCGAGAACTGGACAAGCGCACCGGTGCGCGCGCAATCGATAGCGATTCGGTCGGCTGGCGTGGCGATGCGGTGGAAGCGGAGGTATTCGCGTTCCTCGCGGTTCGCGTACTGAAGGGTTTGCCGCTGAGCTTCCCCGCGACCACGGGTGTGCCTCGTGCGATGACCGGCGGCCGCATCGCGCGCGGTCGTGGAACGGCGCGAAGTGCGGGGGATTCAATCCCGCGAAATTGAGTTCGGGCGCTGCGCCTACGTGGCGCTCGCGTCAGGGGCTTGAGGTGACGTGCGACGGTGATACACGGTTCCATCGACCGGGTCAGTGAACTCGGTGTGCGCGTCGTTGCAATTCAACGGCATACCCTTGTCCATGCGGCGAAACTCCGACGATCCTCGAATCCAGTCGCCCGGCTTGTCGAGTGATGCAGCGTCCGTCTCCGTGATGATTTCCTGCACGGTGATGCCACCGAGATCGTTCGATGCGCGGAATCGCTCGCCGTGACGTGTACGGCTCCGTTGAATGTGTGCCATTTCTCTCCGTCAGGAGGTCAGGTTTTCGAGTTCGTCGCGTTTCTTCGACACGACCCTGACGGGTCGAAAAAGGGGCGAAGTGGACAGGCGGCCGCGCGTGTACATCAGCGCTCCGAACTGGGCGATCAGCGTCGCCCAGATGGGCTCGAGCCCCTTGTTTTCTATCGCTTCTCGGATGGACGTCATTTCAGGGCTCTCGTCGACGAGCCTGTTCACCGGAACCTGTCCGGGTGATTCGACGACACCGAAGTAATCATCGACCATTTCCGTCGCCTCGAACGTATGGGGCGGCAGCATGTACCCTTCATCACACGCGATTCTGTGCGGCAACGAACGCAGCGCATCCGGAGAACTGCCTAACCGCGAGCAACTCGCGACGCTTGGCTGGAAATAAAAAAAACCCGGCGCCGAGGCCGGGTTTTCCGGGCAGAACGGATCTTACGGTCAGGCTGCCTTAAGGTTGCTCGCAGCCAGTTTGCCGCGCTCGGTCACGACGTCGAAACTGACCCGCTGTCCTTCGGACAGCGTGTCCATTCCGGCGTTCTGCACCGCGCTCACATGTACAAAGACGTCCTTCGCGCCGTCTTCCGGCCGAATGAATCCAAAGCCCTTGCCCGCATCGAAAAACTTGACGGTTCCAATAGCCATTATTTTGGCCTCCATAACAAAATGCCGCGCGCAAATCGGACGCGGAAACGAACAATCTGAGTGTTGTCGATGACTTGGACTGGACCGTCTGTGGATCGGACGGGTAGCTGAAGGCAGGCCAAAACGAAGATCGCCCGCGTAGGCTGCGCTTTATTCGTGCCAAAGGCAAGCAATTGCGTTGTTTGAGTCTAACCAACCTCATTAAGGCGCCCTGTCGCGCGAACCCGCGAGAGTTGCAATGTCTGCAGCATCGCGATCCGCATGAAGCGCGGCTGAGTACCGTGGTTGGGCGAAACGCAGTGAACGAGCGTCGGATGGCAGAACACCATGTCGCCCGGCTCACCCGTGAGTTCGACTACGCGGATGGGAATTCCATCGATCGTTGTTCCGTTCTCCATGGAGGAAGCGATCCGGTCGCGAAGCGATGTCTCTACGCCGGTCAGCGCCATGAGCCAGGGGTGCGAGCGATAGAACAGTTCGCGACGGGCCTTTGTGTGGCCGCGCCAGCCGTCACGCGCGAGCGCGGCTTCCTGCTTCAGCAGCAAGCGGTGAGACCCCGCCAGTAGCAGGGTTCCGCCGCCGTGCGTCTCCACCGCCCCGACGAAGATTGCAACCAGGAGGCCGTTCATGGCGTCTCGATGCCAGGCGCACGGGCTGTCCCAGTGCCAGAGTCCGGCGGGGAGACTCCAATCGCCGCCCACCGGAAACGTGGTGATGACGCGGCCCCAGTGCTTCGGCGTCAGCCACGCGTCCGGCCCCAGCAGATCATCGATCACACCGCGAACGCGCGGTGTTGCGATGGTCGCTTGGACCGGGCTCAGTTTGGCGCGCCTCAGATCGCGTGCGGGCTGGCGCCACGTGGACTGATCGTCGCGACGGATGTCGTAGACATCGGCGAGTTCGGACCACCACTCGCTTTGCATCGTCAAGGCATCGTCGCGCGCGAACGCGCCTTTGACGACGAGGAATCCATCGACCTCGAAACGTTCTATTTCTGCTGGGGAAAGTGACATGGCGGCCTCCTGGTTGAAGGCGCCCGCGGCAGATTGCGCGCGCCGGACGGACTCCGGCGCATTCAATCTACCGCGTACTCGAATTTCCGCGGCCCACCGCAGGGCGCGGTGAACGAGCGCCGAAAAATACTGCGACACGGCGAAGCGGGTCAAGCGACGGATGTAGTCGAGCGCCTTGTTCCGGCCGCGCCACGGTTCGATCGTTGGGGTTTGCGATCTTCGCAAGGCGGGCGCGCGAGCGATTGCTTCACGTTCTGTGTCGTCGCATTCTTTTGGGCGGTGGACCTACGCCACCGGCAGCCATACAGATGGGGGGAGCTCGATGCGAACGTTGATGCTTGTCGTGCTGCTCGGCGCATCGCTCGCGTTCGACGCGGCTCGAGCGGCGGAGCCTGAGTGCCGACGATCGGGAGAACTCGAGTTCGTGTGCGACATCAAGAATGCGGAAGACCTCGTGCGGGTTCCCGCCACGCCGTGGATCATCGCGAGTGGTTTCGCTGCCGCCGCGGGGATCTCACTGATCGACTCGCGCAACGCCACGCATTCGAGGCTTTATCCGGATGAAAGGCCGCGTGCGGAACACGATCCGCTGTTCGCCGATTGCGATGCGCCGCCGCCGGCGGCGACGTGGGTTACGCACGGGTTGAGCCTGAGACCGGCAGGCGACGGTCATTCGACGCTGTACGTGGTCGGGCACGGTTCGCGCGAGGCGGTGGAGGTGTTCGATGTCGACGCAACGGCTAATCGACCTGCCTTGACTTGGAAAGGGTGCGTGCCCATGCCCGACGGGTTGGCCGCGAATAGCGTCGCGTCCTTCAGCGACGGATCGCTCGTCGCCACGGTGCTGCTGATGCCGGGTAAGACGTTCGGCGACCTGTTCAGCGGCCAACCGACCGGTGTCGTGCTGGAGTGGTCGCCCGGTATGCGCGAATTCCGGCAGATACGCGGCAGCGAACTGCCCGGCAACAACGGCATCGAGATCTCGGCCGATGAACGTGAACTCTTCGTCGCCTCGACCGGTCTTCAAACGGTCGTCGCGTTTTCGCGTGCAAATCCGACCAAACAACTCCGCACGACCGCGCTACTGCCATTCATGCCGGACAACGTGCACAGGGCGCCGGACGGGCGCCTGTTCACGGCCGGTATGAACGACGACGAGCCTGCATGCGGCGGCCGGCCCGGTGCGCAGCAGGGTTTCGAACAGTTCTCGTCCTGCCCGCGGGGATTCGTCGCGATGGCGATCGATCCGGTGACGATGAAAGAAACACTGCTCGTGAAAAGGCCGCCGAATCCGGCCTTCAGTAACGCGACCATGGTGCTCACGATCGGCCAGCAGTTCTGGATCGGCACGTTTTCCGGCGACCGCGTCGCGTATGGAACGTTGCGCTGAGCGCTGCTCTTTCGGAATGCCGGGCTGAATTACAGGTGCGACACTTGCGCAACGGAGTCGCGTTTCACCGTTGACGCAACAATGGGCGTACCGAGATGGCGCATGGACTCGGCCGCGATCTCGTCGAGTGAGTCGTCGGCGGTGCGGGTGAGCTTAGGAAACAGCAGGTAGCCGTGCGGCATGTCGTCGTAGTGCGTGTGCTTCGTGTCGACGCCGGCCGCCTTTAAGGCCTCGGCGAATTTGATGCCGTCGGTGCGCAACGGGTCGTGCCCGCAGGAAACCACCAGCGCCGGCGGCAATCGGCGGTGATCGGCGTGCAGGATGCTGACGAGCGGATTCGCGGCGTTCTCCGCGCCCGCATACACCCTCACCATCAGCTCGCCTGCCGACCGGGTGATGCCAGGCATGAGTCCGCTGTCCCAGTCGGGCGAGGTCAGCGTCGTGTCGGTGAACGGATAGACGATGGTCTGGTGAGCGATCCGCGGGGCGTCGTGGTCGCGCGCCCAGATGCACAGTGCCGCGGCGAGGTTGGCGCCCGCGCTCTCGCCTGCAACGGCGATGCGCGCGGCGTCCATGCCTTGTGGCCGACTGTCGGCCATCCAGCGCAGCACGTCCTGGCAGTCTTCGAGCCCCGCGGGGAACGGATGCTCCGGTGCGAGCCGGTACGACAGACCGACCACCACGCCGCCGGTGCGCGCTGCGAGTCCGCGCTGAACGTAGTCGGTGAAGTCCAGGCCGGCGTCGATGAAACCGCCGCCGTGAATGAAGAGGTATCCGGGCGCGCCGGGCTGGAGATCGGGGCGCGCATAAACGCGCGCCGGGATGGGGCCGCCGCGACCTGGGACCCGCACATCCCAGGTCCGGATGGTCTGATCGCCCGGACCACACGCGAAACCGAGCGCTCTGCGCTGCAGTCGCTGCGCGTGCGGCTGCTCGAGCGCCTTCTCCGGCGTGGGCATGAGCCGGAGCTTCATGAGCACACGAGCCACGCCGACGAACACGCGGATTCTGGGGGGCAGCGGTGTGGTCACGAAGGTCCTCTCACCCTTGATCGTGACACGACCGTATCGGGCGCAACGGGCATCCGCAAGGCGAGCTCATGTCGAAGCGATCAGGCGGTCAGTCGCCTTCCGAAAGAAACGCCCGCATCTCGGAGTACAGGTGTTCCAGTGCGGGCTCGCCTTCCAGCAGCAGATGATTCTGGCTGTCCAGGCTGACGAAGCGCGCGCCGGCGATGCCTGCCGCCATTTCCTTGCCGAGATTGCTCGGCGTGAAGACGTCGCCGCGACTGTGAATGACGAGCGTCGGTACGCGCACATGGGGAAGCTGGTGCCGGACGTCGATGCATCCGAAAGCCTCGAGCAGACGGACCGCATTTTCCGGCGACGTCGTGGTGCGTTCGAGTTCGTCGAACCATTCGTAGTGCCGTTCGCCTCCTGCGGGGAGGTACAGCGTGGTGAACATGCGACGAAAGGCCGGATTGTTCTTTCCCCAACCGAAACGCGTCAGCGTCATCATCGCCTCTGCCGAGACGAGGAAGCTGCGTGACGTGGCATGGCGCCAGCCGCGCGCGAAACCGTTGAACAGGATCATGCGACTGACCCGCTCGGGGAAGCGCGCCGCGTAGTCGATCGCAACTGCGCAGCCTTGCGACATGGCGAAAATCGGAAACCGTTTCAGGCCGGTGGCGGAGACGACGGCTTCGAAGTCGCGCACGAAAGCGTCGAATGTGATCTCGGGTACGTTCCAATCCGACAGGCCGTTGCCGCGTTCGTCGTAACGGATCAGCTGGTAGTGTTGCGCCAGTCTGCGAAACAGATGGCGCCAGACCGGGCTTTCCCAGTCGTATTCGAGGTGGTTGAGCCAGTTGGCGGTCTTCATGAGCGGCGGCCCATTGCCGACGGTTGCATACGCGATCTGCACGCCATCCGACGCGGTGCAGAAGCGAATGGTCTGATTCATGTCTGGTGCCACGTCGGAGAGGGTCACGCGAGGCGGCGGCGCGGGAGTTGCAGTGCGGAGCGTCCACGCCAATGCATCTGCGCGCCCCTCACCACTCTCGTTCAGCTGACGCTTGCTCAGTTCGGTCTGTGCTGCCGCTTCCGCTTTGCGGCCCGTTCCTTCGAGGTGCTGGATCAGAGCGACATGCGCTTCGATCGCGTCAGGCTCGATGGCGATCCACTCTCGGATGTATTGGGTTCGTCGCGACGAGTCGGGAAGGGGGCGTTGGCACAGTTCGCGAAGAACCAGCGACTGAACACGTCGTGCCCATTCCTGTTGGCCAATGCGCCACGATTCGAACTCGAGTTGAGACGGCAGATCGAGGCCGGCTAGAAATGGAGCCTGCAGCGTTTCCGCCAGGGCCGCCAACTCGTGGACATCGAGGCTGGTGAAATCGCGATCGACCGCTTGACGCAGCACGTACAGGTCGACGCGCGCACCGGTCGCGACGAACGTCACGCGTTCCCGGTCTGCTCGCAGCCTTTCGACCTCGTCGTCGTTCACCAACGGGCGCAGTTTGCTCAGGCACCAGCGCAAAGCGGCGCGCGGATCGTCCGTTACTTCCCACAGCAGGTCACAGAGCGCATCGCGCCGCTGCGGCGCGGCCTTCACGATCAGATAGGCGAGCAATGCGCGCGCCTTCCTCGAATTCGGAAATACGACGGGGCTTCCACCGCATCGTATTTCCAGCCCACCGAAGAGTCGGATTTCGAGTTGTGCTTCTCCCGGTGCCATCAGCGGATGTTGAGGCCAGAGCCTTCCGTGGGTTTCAACAATGCGGACAACCTCTCGATTTCGCTCCAGAACTCGCTGACGGTTTCCTGGATGATCTGCGCGGCCGGCTTCACCTCATCGATGAGCACGGCGCTCTCGCCGCATCCTACCAACGCCAGATCGGTGCGTCCGTCGTAGAAGAGCTTCATCGCTTCGCCCGCATACGGATTCTTCTTGTGCCCGGCATCTCCACGCGCGACGGCTTCGGCGAATTCGTTGCGCACCGCGCGCATCGACGGAATGTTCGGCAGGTTCATGTCGATGCTGATCACCTGCTGCGCGTCGACGATCGCCTGCTTGTAGTTGTCGTGCCACGGGCACTCCGTGGAAGCGATGAAGCGCGTGCCCATCCACACGCCTTCGGCGCCGAGCGCGAACGCGGCGGCCATGCCGTAGCCGTCGACGATACCGCCGGTCGCCACGATCGGAACGTCGATGCGCCGGCGTGCCTTCTGCAGCATCGCGAAGGTGTGAAGCTGGTCGCGCGAATGGCCGCCGCCTTTCTCGGCGCCGCCCAGCACGATGCCGTCCACGCCCGCGTCCTGTGCGCGCAGTGCTTCGTCCAGCGAATCCGTCTGGTGGTAGGTGACTACACCGGCATCCTTGAGGCGCGCGATGTAGCGCGTGGGGTCGCCGTACCCCGTCGTCACGAAGTGCGTCCTGCCGTCGAGCACCCAGTCCAGGACGTCCTTCTCCCGCTCCGGCCGATGTGCCAGCACCGGAATCATGAGGTGCAGTCCGAACGGGCGGTTCGAGCGCGCGCGGATCAGATCGAACTGTTCCTGCATCTGTGGCATGGCGAGCGACGCCGTTTCCATCAAGCCGACGCCACCAGCCGCTGAGACTGCGGCGACGAGATCCGCTCGCGATATCAATCCGATCGGTGCCTGGAAGATCGGAAACTCGGTGCCGGTGTGGCGGACGACGCGATTGTCTTCGAATGAATACATGTTGCTTTGCGCCCGCTACATCGGCGGTGGGCCTTTCGGCATTGTCGTCTTCATCGCGCGCTGGTACGCGGGGCGCGCCTCGACGCGCTGCATGAATTTCCTCACGTTCGGAAAGTCGTCGAGGTAATCCTTCTTTCGCGCCAGCAGTTCCTTCGTGTTGAACTCCGCGCCGGCGGCGATCGGCGCACCCAGCTTCATCGCAAAGTGCATCATGATGTCGGCGGCGGTGAACTGGTTGCCGGCAAAGTACGGCCGCTTCGCCAGCGTGTTGTTCGCGTAATGCATCACGCGCTGCGCGCCGGTGCGCGACCCGGCGAGGCCGGGTAGGTTCGGTGGGTCCGGCGGCGGCAGCACGCCGGCATCGGCGCATGCCTTTCTCACCTGGGCTCTGCTCACGTCGGCGATGATTTTTGCGAGCGCCGTGCCCTCCGCGAAATGCAGGAACTCGAGATACGCCGGGAACTCGGGAGAAGCATCGTCGGGCCGCAATCCCGAGCCTTTCCCGAACTTCGAGAGCAGGTACTCGAGGATCGCACCCGATTCCACCATCACCACGTCGCCGATGTGCACGATCGGCGTCATCCGCATCTCGTGGTGTTTTTCGAGTGCCAGCAGCGAACCGAGAATGTCGCCCTGGATGAAGTCGAGTTCGTACGGAACACCGAGTTCCTCCAGGAGCCACGCAACCCGCTCCGAGCGGCGTCCCTCGATGTGCCGAATGATGATGCGTTCCGACGCGGGCAATGTGCTTCTCCGGCGAACAAATTCTGCGACGACTGTAGCCGCCGTCTGCGTCTGCGTCGATGTGGGATGTGGGATGGGATGTGGGATGGAGCTTCGAGCGCGGCGGAGGTGGGTATGTGCTGCGTCGGACGCGCTCGAGCCATCCCTGGTCGCTCCGCGCGCGC
>DATJGR010000088.1:0-12603 GCA_035494855.1 Pseudomonadales bacterium
GAGGGGCGACAGGACATCGGCACCGCGCGCGCGCTGACATATGGTCAAAGCGTCACCGACGCGTGCATCGGCTGGGACGATTCGCTCGCGTGCCTCGATCAGCTCGCCAACGCCGTCGCCAGGCGCAACGGCCCTTCGGTACGACGCGCACCGCTCGACGAGAATGATCAGGACATCGTGTTCGGCTGACTGCGGTCCGTCTGGGCCGCCATGACGAAGTCGTTCCGATGAAGTCCACCGACGACGTGCGTCCACCAGCCGATCGTGACTCGGCCCCACTCGGTGAGAATCGCGGGATGGTGATCTTCGGTTTCGGCGAGCGCGCCGACGCGATTGGTGAATTCGAGCGCGCGTGCGAAGTCTGTGAACCGGAACACCCGCTCCAGCCGCTCTATGCCGTCGCGCGTCACGACGCGCCAATCGGGCAGCTGACTCAGCAACGTATCGCGCCCGGAATCGGTCACGCGCTCCGACGCGCGCGTGACGCGAACGCAGTGCTCGTCAGCCAGCGTGCTCGCCGCCACTGCCGTCGCCCGGGTCGCCCTTCATCGAGCGCACCAGCCACTGGGCCGGACCGCTCATCGCATACAGCACGCTGAGCCCGAGCAGGACGCGGGGTGGGTCCGCGAGCACGATCGCGAAACCGAGCACCACCGCGACGAGCGCGATGAACGGCACGCGGCCGCGCATGGTCAGCATCTTCGGGGAGAAGTAACGGAAATTGCTGACCATCAGCATCGCTACGATCGTGGTGACGAACGCGATGAGGCATGCCTGCAGAAATCCGACCAGCTCCCCGGGGCTACGGCTGTCTTCGAGCACCCAGATCGTCGTCACGACCACGCACGCCGCCGCCGGGCTCGCGAGACCCGTGAACGACGCGATCTCGCCGCCGTGAGTGTTGAACCGCGCCAGACGCAACGCCGTGCATGCCATATATATGAACGTGACCACCCAACCGATCTGTCCGAGTTGCGACAACGACCAGGTGAACGCCACCAGCGCCGGCGCCACGCCGAACGCGACCATGTCGGAAAGGCTGTCGTACTCGGCGCCGAACGCGCTCTGCGTCCTGGTCATTCGGGCGACGCGGCCGTCCGCCGTATCGAGAAAAACGGCTGCATACGTTGCGATTGCCGCCGGGATGACGTTGCCGTTCATGGCTGCCACGATGGAGTAGAAGCCGGCGAACAGCGCCCCGGTGGTGATCAGATTCGGCAGAAGGTAGATGCCACGCCGCGCCGGCGCGATCCCCTCATCCAGATCGTCGGCCCGCCGCGGTGCTATTGCCCGCAGCGGACTCTTTCGTTCCGGTTCCCTGAAGGGATCGGTCAAATCGCTACCCCGCTCAGTTCTTCTCGCGGTCCACCAGCCGTTTCGCGTGAATCCACGGCATCATCGCGCGCAGCTTCTCTCCCACCTGCTCGATCTGGTGCGCCTGGCTGATCCGCCGCATGGCCTTGATCGACGGGGCACCTGCCTGATTCTCCAAAACGAATTCGCGCGCGAACTTGCCGGTTTGAATCTCGTCGAGAATACGCTTCATCTCGGCCTTGGTCTCGGCATTGACGATGCGCGACCCGCGTGTCAGACCGCCGTACTCGGCGGTGTTCGACACCGTGTACCACATGTTCGTGATGCCGCCCTCGTAGAAGAAGTCGACGATCAGCTTCAGCTCGTGCAGACATTCGAAGTACGCCATTTCGGGCGCATAGCCGGCCTCCACCAGTGTTTCGAACCCGGCCTGAACCAATGCGGCAGCGCCGCCGCAGAGCACCGCCTGTTCGCCGAACAGATCGGTCTCGGTCTCTTCGCGAAACGACGTTTCGATCACACCGGCACGACCGGCGCCGTTGGCTGACGCATACGAAAGGGCCGTTTCCTTGGCGGATCCGCTGGAATCCTGCGCGATCGCGATCAGGCTCGGCACGCCGCCGCCTTCTACGTACGTCGAACGAACGGTGTGCCCCGGGCCTTTCGGCGCGATCATGATCACGTCGAGGTCTTTGCGCGGTTCGATCAGCTGAAAGTGGATGTTGAAGCCGTGGCCGAACGCAATCGTCGCACCATCTTTCAGGTTCGGTTGAATCTGATCCCGATACAGCGCCGGCTGCAGTTCGTCCGGAGTGAGGATCATCACCACGTCGGCGTCTTTCACGGCGGCCGGAACCTCGGCGACCTTGAGCCCGGCGTTTTCCGCCTTGCGCCACGAACCCGAGCCTTTGCGCAGCCCCACGACGAGATTCTTCACCCCGGAGTCGCGCAGGTTGTTGGCATGCGCGTGTCCTTGCGAGCCATAGCCCACGATGACGACCTTCATGCCCTGAATGATCGAAAGATCTGCGTCTTTGTCGTAGTAAACCTGCATGACTGCTTCCCCTTAACTGATACGTTAGAGACCTAGAATCTTCTCGCCGCGACCGATGCCGGATACACCGCTGCGGACGACTTCGAGCACCACCGCCTTGCCGATGGCGCCGATGAAGCCGTCGAGTTTCCCTGACGGACCCGTGAGCTGCACGGTATAGGTAGTGTCGGTTACGTCGATGATCTGACCGCGGAAGATGTCGGTCGTGCGTTTGATCTCGGCGCGCGTCGTGCCTTCGGCGCGCAGCTTGATCAGCATCAGCTCGCGCTCGACGTGATCGCCGTCGGTCAGATCCATCACTTTGACCACTTCGATCAGCTTGTTCAGCTGCTTCGTGATCTGTTCGATTTTCGATGCGTCACCCGTCGTCGTCACCGTGAGGCGCGACAACGTTTCGTCCTCGGTGGGCGCCACGGTCAGCGTCTCGATGTTGTAGTTGCGCTGCGCGAACAAACCGACGACGCGCGACAGCGCGCCGGCCTCGTTCTCGAGCAGAACCGCGATGATCCGCCGCATCAGTTCGTCTCCGAGCGGGACAGGAACATGTCGCGCATCGAGCCGCCCTTGATCGCCATCGGGTAGACGTGTTCTTCCGGATCGACATGCACATCGAGGAAGACCAGCCGCATCCTGTATTTGTCGCTGAAGGCTTCGGTCATTGCCGGCATCAATTCGCCGAGACGCTCGACGCGCATACCGACATGGCCGAACGATTCGACCAGTTTGACGAAGTTAGGCAGCGCGTCGCGATACGTGCTGTGCGAGTGACGCCCGCCGTACTGCATGTCCTGCCACTGCTTCACCATCCCGAGCGCGGCGTTGTTCAGGTTCACCACTTTGATCGGCAAGCCGTACTGCAGGCACGTGGACAGTTCCTGCATGTTCATCATGAAGCTGCCTTCGCCGGTGACGCACGCGACCGTGGCGTGCGGAAACGCGAACTGCACGCCCATCGCCGCCGGCAGACCGAAACCCATCGTGCCGAGTCCACCGGAATTGATCCAACGTCGCGGCGCGTTGAAGGCGTAGTACTGCGCGGCGAACATCTGATGCTGGCCGACGTCGCTCGTGACGTATGCGTCGCCGCTCGTTGCCTTGAGCAAAGCCTGTACCGCCTGTTGCGGCAGAATCTTCGCGCTCGGATCGATGCGGTCGAGCATGTGGTGATTCAGACCGTGCGACTCACGCCATCCGTCGATCTGCTTCCACCATTCCTGTAATGCCGCGGCGTCGGGCAGACCGTGCTTCGTCAGTTCCTGCTCGAGCATCGGCTCCATCTCTTCGAGCACCGCCAGCGCCGGGCCGACGATCGGGATGTCCGCCGGGATGATCTTCGAAATCGACGCCGGGTCGACGTCGATGTGAACGATCGTGGCCTGAGGACAGAACTTCTTGGGGTTGTTGGTGACGCGATCGTCGAACCGGGCGCCGATGGCAAGGATCAGATCGGCGGCGTGCATCGCGTTGTTCGCTTCGAACGTACCATGCATGCCGAGCATGCCGAGACTCTGACGGTCAGATGCGGGGTAGGCACCCAATCCCATCAGCGTGGTGGTCACCGGGAAGTTCAAACGCTTCGCGATCCGCGTCAGCAGTTCGCCGGCATTGCCCTGAACGACGCCGCCTCCCGCGTAGACCACCGGGCGTTTCGCGCGCGCGAGCGCCTCGACCGCACGGCGGATCTGTCCGGTGTGACCGCGCAGCGCCGGGTTGTACGAGCGAAGCGAGACCGACTTCGGATATTTGTACGGCGCGGTGATCGCCGGATCGGTCGTATCTTTCGGTACGTCGATCACGACCGGACCCGGACGGCCCGACGTCGCGATGTAGAACGCCTTCTTCACCACCATCGGAATGTCGGCAGCGCTCCTGACGAGGAAGCTGTGTTTCACGACCGGGCGCGACACGCCGACCATGTCGGTTTCCTGAAATGCATCGGTACCGATGAGATCGCTCGGCACCTGCCCGGAAATGACGACCATCGGAATCGAGTCCATATAGGCGGTGGCGATACCGGTGATCGCGTTGGTCGCTCCGGGTCCGGAGGTCACGAGCACCACGCCTGGACGACCGGTCGCGCGCGCATAGCCGTCGGCCATGTGCGTGGCAGCCTGCTCGTGGCGCACCAGAATGTGTTCCACGCGCTGCTGCCGGAAGATCGCATCGTAAATGTGCAGTGCCGCGCCGCCGGGATAGCCGAATATGTAGTCGACGCCCTCGTCCTGCAGAGCGCGGATCAACATATCGCCACCGGATAGATGCTCCGTCATGGGGTCCTCGAAGAAATCACCGTCAAACCACCGAACCTAATCTCGCAAAAACAACAACAGCGCGTGACGTCGTCGACGCGCTGTTTTCGCTCCGGCGAAATAGCCGCGTATTTTTGTGCGACGCACGATCCATGTCAATTTGATCCGCCTTGTAGCCCGCACGCTCGGGAATGTGCGCCAAGCCACGAAACGCGGCCTTTGGCGCCCGAGTCCCCGTGTTATTCTTCGGCCCGGGTTTGCGAAAGGATTTGGACCGCAGATGTGCGTCCGATTGATCGTTCTCGCGGTATCACTGCCGTTCCTGATGGGCTCCGAAATCTACCGATATGTCGACGCCAACGGCGTCGTCACGTACGCACAGCAGCTGCCTTACGGCGTTAAAGGCGAACAGATCCGCACGATGGCCGGCGCGCCCAGCCTCGCGATGCCGGCGACCGCACCGAAAACCGACACACCCGAGCAGCCAGCGTTGAGCCCGCAACAGCAAGCGATGCTCGACAATCTCAAGAAAACTGAAGCGGCCCGCAAAGAAGAGATTGCCCGAATCCGCGAAGCGAACTGCACGCGCTCGAAGGAAGTGCTCGAGCGCCTCTCGTCGGCCGGCCGCATTCGCGTGAAAGGAGCGGACGGGCAGGAAGTGAAGATGCCCGAAGAAGAGCGGGTGTCGCGCATCGAAGAAGCCCAGCGAGGCATCGTCGCCAACTGCAATCTCCCTCAACAGGACGACGATGCGTCACAACCTGCGATCGCAAACGCCGGCGGCTGAATTCAGCCCGCGTCGTCCTCCAGCCAGATCAGAGTAGCCATTCGACCCGTCACTCCGTCGCGGCGATACGAGTAGAACCGCTCGTCCTCGTACGTACAGAACCCTCCGCCATACACCTCCGGAATGCCGAGTGCGTGCAGTTGCGCGCGCGCGAGTTCGTACAGATCGGCGAGCCATTTGTCGCGCGATGGGCGCAGCGCCCGCGCGACGAGCGAAACCGGCAGGCTGCGCAGCAGCGCGTCGCGAACATCGCGACCCACCTCGTAGCGCGCCGGTCCGATCCCCGGCCCCAGCCATGCGATCAGATTTGCGGCGCGGGTCGGCAGTCGTTGCGCCAATTCCGCCAGAACGCCCTGCGCCAGACCTCGCCATCCGCAATGCGCGGCTCCGACCATCGTCCCCGCCCGATCGCAGAGCAGCACCGGCACGCAATCCGCAGTGAGAATCGCGCAGGCCCGACGCGGGGTTTGCGCCAGCGCCGCGTCCGCCGTCGGGGGCGTCGTATATTCGCGGTCGGCATCGACCACGTCGGTGCCATGCACCTGCTTCAACCAGCACACGACCAGGGGCACCCCGAGACGCGTTCTCAGCCACTCGCGATTCTCGGTGACTCGCGCGATCTCGTCGCCGCAATGCATGGCCAGATTGAACGATGCGTAAACACCGGTGCTGACACCTCCGTGCCGCGTAGTGGTGAGTGCACGAACACGCTCCGATGCCGGCCAGTTCGGCACGATCGTGTCGCCGATCTTCAACGGACCGACTCTTCGGCGTCCGCGCGGTCACGCGAGAGCGTATCGATCAACCGGACGAGATCGTCCGGCAGCGGCGATGCGAAACTCAACGGCCCCCCGGTGATCGGATGCGCGAACTCGAGTTCGGCCGCGTGCAACGCCTGGCGATCGAATCCGCGGATCGCTTCCAGCAATTCGATTGAGGGGCGCAATGGAAGGCGACCGCGCGCACCGTAGCGGCTGTCGCCGACCAGAGGATGACCGATGGACGACAGGTGCACTCTGATCTGGTGGGTGCGGCCCGTCTCGAGTTCAGCCGTGATCAGACAGTGAGCCCGATAACGCTCCACCAGCTGCACGCGCGTCAGCGCAGGTCGCCCGATCGCCGTGACCCGTTGCCGCAGACGATTGCCGGGATCGCGCCCGATCGGTGCGTCGATCGTCCGACCACCGGTCATCACACCTTCGACGATTGCGCGATAGCGTCGCGTGACATCGTGGTGTGCAAGGGCACGGGTCAGCTGACGCAAAGCTGCAGCGGACTTGGCGACCACGAGCAACCCGCTCGTATCTTTGTCGAGGCGATGCACGATGCCCGCGCGCGGAAGCACGGCCTGCGCAGGAAGAACCTGCAGCAATCCGTTCACCAGCGTGCGATCCGGGTTGCCGGCGCCCGGATGCACGACCACGCCTGCCGGTTTGTCGACCACCAGCAGCGCATCGTCTTCGTAGACGCACCGGAAAGGCACGAGCTGCGGCACATCCCATCGGGGTGCGGTCGGCGCGGCCGCGTTGAGCACCAGGGCCTCCCCACCGAACACGCGCTGCTTCGCCGGCACGACGCGGCCATCCAGCGTCAGGCTGCCGTCCCTTACCCACTCGACGAGTTGTGTTCGCGAGAACTCGGGCAGCAGCAATGCAGCCGCCTTGTCGATGCGTTCGCCAGCGAGGTTTGCGTCGATGCGAATCGCACGGCTGATGTTCGTCTCGGATGGCACGTGAGCCTCTGATATCGAGAATGGACCAGACTTTCGGGCAAGTCCGGGTAAACTACGCCGATTTTACCGTTCGGCTTCGAAGAGATGACACGCATCGTTGTTCTCGCCGCGCTACTCAGCCTCCTTGGCGGTTGTTCGTTGTGGCCTTTCGGTGATCACGACAAGGAACAGGACGAAGACCAGAAGTCGTCCGAGCAGATGCTGTATCGCAGCGCTCAATCGAGCTTGCGCTCCGCCAACTACCGCGACGCGATCACGAAACTGCAGAAGCTCGAAGCACGCTTTCCGTTTGGCCGCTATGCCGAACAGGCCCAGCTCGAGTTGATCTACGCCAACTTCATGTCGTACCAACCGGAGGCCGCGCGCAGCGCCGCCGATCGATTCATACGCCTGCACCCGCAGCATCCTAACGTCGACTACGCCTACTACATCAAAGGGCTCGCCGAGTTCACGAAGGACCGTGGCCTGCTCGACCGCTTCGCCGCGACCGACATCAGCAGACGCGATCCGACCTCCTCAAAACAGGCGTTCGACGATTTCTCGGACTTTCTTCAACGCCACCCCGACAGCGAATATGCGGCCGATGCGCGACAGCGCATGGTGTTCCTCGTCAACATCCTCGCGAAGTACGAGATCAACGTCGCGCAGTTCTACATGCGCCGTGGCGCCTATGTCGCGGCAGCGAACCGCGCGCGCAACGTGGTCGAACATTATTCGCAGTCGCAATCAGTGGACGACGCCTTGGCGATTCTGATCGAGGCGAACTGGCGCTTGGGTCTTCCCGACGCCGCGAACGACGCCGTGCGCATACTCGCCATAAACGACCCTCGCTATCCGGCGTTCGACGACAAAGGTCACTTCGTATTCCGCCAGCAGACATTCGATCGTGACCGCTCCTGGCTCAACATGGTGACGTTCGGTCTGGTCGACCGGCCGAAGGTTCCGCCGCCCATTACCATCGATGCACCTGCGGACGTCGACATTCCCGCGCGTCCGGCCGACTCCGCTCCGCCTCCAAAGCAGAACAAGCCCTGGTGGCGTCTGTTCGGCTGACCGGAACATGAACTGGCTCGCAGACGACATCGTTGCCGAAATCGAGCAACGGCGCTTCCAGCTCAACATCAATCTGCTGAAGGTCTACAACTACTATCGCGTGTTCGTGGGCGTCGCGCTGCTCGCGATGTTTCTGCAGCACTACACCGAAACGCGACTCGGCCGTTTGCGGCCGGAGACGTTCCTGTGGGTGGCGCTGTTCTACACCGGCATCAATCTGCTGAGTGCCATGAGCACACAGGCGCTGCCGGCGCGGTTGTTCCGGCGCCAGCTCGCCGCCGTTGTGTTCGTGCTGTACGACATTTCCACGCTCGCATGGCTGATGTACCTGTCAGGCGGCGTCGGCAGCGGACTCGGCGTGGTGATTCTGGTTGCAGTCGCGGCCGGCTCGGTGCTCGTCACCGGACGCGTGAGCGCGTTCATCGCTGCCGTCGCGAGCATCGTGGTGCTCTACGAGGAGTTCTACGTCTCGTTGATGCCACCCGACTATCGCAGCGATTACTTTCAGGCCGGAATCCTCGGCGCCATCTATTTCGCGACGTCGTTTGCGATCCAGACGCTCTCGGCCCGGTTGCGGCGAACCGAGATCACGTCGTTGTCCCGCGCGGCCGAAGTGGCCGATCTCGAGCGCGTCAACCGCTCGATCGTTCAGAGGATGCGCACGGGGATCATCGTCGTAGACAACAACGATCGCCCGCGGATGCTGAACCAGTCCGCGCGGTCGCTACTCGGCCTCGCCGCACACGACCAAACGGCGCCCGCATTGCCGGATCCGCTACTCGAACGACTCCGCGCATGGCGCGCCGATACTGGCGTGCGAACCGGGCCGTTCGAAATCGCGCCGACCACACCGGAGATCCGCGCCAACTTCAGCGCCGTTCGGCCGGAGCGGCCCGACGCAGACGTGATCGTTTTCCTCGAAGACACGGTGGAGATTCAGCAGCGGGCGCAACAGCTGAAACTCGCCGCCTTGGGCCGTTTGTCCGCCAGCATCGCGCACGAAATCCGTAATCCGCTCGGCGCGATCAGCCACGCGGGTCAGCTCCTCAGCGAGTCCCGCAATCTCGACAAGGGCGATACCCGCCTGACCGACATCATCAACATGCAGTCGAGACGGATGAACGGCGTCATCGAGAATGTGCTCGAGCTGTCACGGCGCAAGCCGCCGTCGCCGATTAGACTCAACCTGAAGAACTGGCTGACCGAGTTCGTGACGGAGTTCCGACAGTCGATGCCCGACGCGGTGGACATTCGCATCAACGTACAGCCCGCCACAACCGAGGTGCGCGTGGACCCGGGTCAGCTCGGCCAGGCACTCACCAATCTTGCCGTCAACGGCTTGCGCTACAGCAAGGAAAAAACGGGCCGCGCCACGCTGGCGATCGACGGCGGCATCGATCAATCGACCGACCGGCCCTACCTGAACGTCGTCGACGACGGTCCGGGGGTGCCTGACGACCGAGTCGACAACCTGTTCGAGCCGTTCTTCACGACCGAGCGCACCGGAACCGGACTCGGCCTCTACATCACACGCGAAATGTGCGAAGCGAATCAGGCCCGGGTTACATACTCCCGCGATCAACGCGGTGGGAGCTGTTTCCGCATCACCTTCGCGCATCCGGATCGAATCACCGCGTAGCTTTTGAGGACAACGATGAGCAAGCGCGCATTGATCGTTGACGACGAGCCGGATATCCGCGAGTTGCTGGAAATCACGCTCGGGCGGATGGACATCGAGACGAAGGCCGCGAAAGACGTGCGCACCGCGGTGGAGCTGCTCGCGTCGCACGAATTCGATCTCTGCTTGACCGACATGCATCTTCCGGACGGCGACGGCATCGAGCTGGTACGCCGGATCAGCACCGACCATCCCGGATTGCCGGTGGCCGTCATCACGGCGTACGGCAACATGGATACGGCCATCGCAGCACTGAAGGCCGGCGCATTCGATTTCGTGCAGAAGCCGGTGGACCTCGATCAGTTGCGTACACTCGTCGACACGGCACTCAAGCTGTCCGGACTCGACGCCCCTCCCGAGACGAGCATCCGCCTAACCGGGCGGTCGAGTGCGATGCAACGCCTGCGGGATCAGATCCAGAGACTCGCGCGCAGCCAGGCGCCGATCTACGTCAGCGGCGAGTCCGGCAGCGGTAAGGAACTCGCAGCGCGACTGATTCACGAACAGGGACCGCGCGCCGACGCGCCGTTCGTTCCGGTGAACTGCGGCGCCATTCCATCGGAGCTGATGGAGAGCGAGTTCTTCGGCCACAAGAAGGGGAGTTTCACCGGCGCGGTCGCCGACAAGGAGGGACTCTTCCAGGCAGCGAGCGGCGGCACGCTGTTTCTCGACGAGGTGGCAGATCTTCCGCTTCCGATGCAGGTGAAACTGCTGCGCGCGATACAGGAAAAGGCCGTACGGCCGGTCGGCAGCCAGCAGGAATCGACGATCGACGTTCGCGTCCTCAGCGCAACTCACAAGAATCTCGCCGGTGAAGTGGATGCGGGCCGTTTCAGACAGGACCTGTATTACCGGCTCAACGTCATCGAGCTGCCCGTGCCGAGCCTGCGCGAGCGCGCCGACGACATACCGATGCTCGCAAACGAGATCCTCACGCGATTGGCCGAGGAATACGGCGCCGCGGCGCCGCAGATCGCCGACGACGCCATTGAGGCGCTGAAGTCGTACGCGTTTCCGGGCAACGTGCGGGAACTGGAGAACGTGCTCGAGCGCGCCTTCACGCTTTGTGAAAACAACCGGATTCGCGCAACCGATCTGAACCTGTCGGCTGCACGACACGTCGCACCTGCGGCAGCGCCGGCCGCAGCGGCTGTGCCCCTTGCCACGGCAGACGTCGATGCCGACGCAGTGCAGCTGCCACCCGGGACGTCGCTCGAGGACTTTCTCGAACGGATCGAGCGCCGCGTGATCACCGAAGCGCTGGAAGCCACGCGGTGGAACAAGACCGCGGCGGCGAAGAACCTCGGCATCACGTTTCGCGCGTTGCGGTACCGGCTGAAGAAACTCGGCCTGGAGTAAGTCGGCCACAGCGCATCGCGGCCGGCGCGCCCGGTGTCAGGCCAATGACGACTGCCCGAACTAGACGTCTCGTGGCGCAATCCGCGCCATGTGCAGATCGTTGGGATTCACGATTCTGGAGATGCTCGTCGCGCTGGCGATCGTCGGCGTAATGACCGGCTTCGCGCTGCCGGCGTTTCAACATTTCGTACAACAGAACAGGTCTGCCGCGGCTCTCAACCAGCTCACCGGGGCCGTCCAATTCGCACGGACGGCAGCTATCACCATGCGCAGCACCGTTGCGCTCTGCCCGGCCGAGGATGGTCGAGCGTGTGGCCCTCGCGACACTTGGCACACCGGCGCGATCGTCTTCATCGACCGCGACCGCAACGGCCGGCGGGAAAATGACGAATCGCTGTTGCGCGTATTGCCAGCGCTGGCGCCTGGTAGCCGCGTGTACTGGCGTTCCTTCCGCAATCGCTCCTATCTGAGCTTCACCTCGACGGGACTCACAGCATGGCAGAACGGCAGCTTTCGCTACTGTCCGCCGGGCAACGATCCGACGCTGATTCGCGAGGTGATCATCAATCCGGCGGGTCGTCTCCGCCGCGCGCCCGATCAGGACGGTGATGGGGTGGTCGAGGACGCCACAGGCGAGCCGGTCAGCTGTCCGTAACGTCCGTCCATAGCGTCGCACTCAACTCGACTCGTAACGTTCGCCTTTCGGGCGGGTCTCCAGCTCGAAGATTTCCCGTTCCGTCGGCGAGATCTGCTGGAAGTCGTAGCGGATCAACATGCCTTCGTGCAGCAACGTGAAAGCCCCGAAGGTGCCATCGATCGTGACCTTTGCGTACGTTGCCACCCGGAAACGCAGGCCATTTACGATCAGCGTCGAAGCGTCGAAATCGATGCTCTCGATGTAGCCGATACCCTCCTTCTCCGGGTAGGCCGCCTGCGCCGTCGGCATCGTCAGCGAAGTCGCAACAGCAACGAAGAAGATCATCAGTCGCCAATGTCTCACAGCACTTCCACTCCTCAGGGGTTGTTGTCCTCGAGCTGGCGCCACGACAGCCGGCCAAGTCGATCCGTCGCCGCATCGATGATGCGCAACGCAATCGTCGTGTCTCCGCCGCTAACAAACAGGAAGTCGGTATCGGCCTCACCGCCTAGTGTCGAGATGTCCACCAAGCTGCCGTCGAGATCCATCTGATTGAACAGCAGGCCGGCGGCGAACGCCTCACCGCCAACGTTGACGAGATCACCGCTGTCGATCCTGCCGTCATTGTTGAAGTCGACGACCGGACGTCCCGGATCGCCACCGGTAAGCGCGTCGAACAGCATGATCGAGCCCGGTCGCGCGCCGAAGCACGAGGCCTCTCCCGTCGCGGGAAGTATCGT
>DATJGR010000089.1:0-4600 GCA_035494855.1 Pseudomonadales bacterium
CCCGTGGAAACGCGCGCGGCAGTATGATCCGCCGTTCCCGCATCACGTTGGAGAACGATCATGGCTCAGGGTTTGCGAACGCTCGGCCGCTCCGGGCTCAAAGTATCGCCGCTGTGTCTCGGCGCGATGAACTTCGGCAACGATCAGTTCGGCTGCGACGAGAAGGTATCGATCGGCATCATCCACGCTTATCTGAATGCCGGGCACAACTTCATCGATACGGCGAACGTCTACTCCGGAACGAAATCGGAAACGATCGTTGGCAAAGCGGTGAAGGACCGCCGCGACGCTGTGGTGATCGCAACGAAGGCGTCGTCGCCGCTCGGCGCGGGGCCGTTCGATTCCGGTTCCAGCCGCAAACACGTAGTGAAAGCGTGCGAAGACAGTCTGCGCAGGCTCGACACCGACTACATCGATCTGTATCAGATGCACCGCTACGACGATGCCACGCCGCTCGAGGAAACGCTGAGCACGCTCAATGACCTCGTCCGCCAGGGGAAAGTGCGTTACATCGGCATATCGAACTGGACGGCGTCGCAGATCGTCGAAGCGTGTCTCGTCATCGCGGCGAAAGGGTGGGAGCCGCTGGTCAGCCTGCAGCCGCAATACAGCATTCTGGCGCGCGACATCGAAGTGGAAATTCTGCCGGCGTGCCAGAAGTTCGGTCTCGGCATCATTCCGTGGAGCCCGCTCGCCGGCGGCATGCTCACCGGCAAATACAAGGCGAATGAAGAGCCGCAGCAGGGCACGCGGTTCGCCGCGCCGGGGCCGTTCCAGTCCATCTGGCGCACGCGCTCGCTGAACGAACGCAATCACGCGATCGTATCGGTGCTGATCGAGGAAGCGGGCAAGCTCGACGTTTCGCCGATCGCGTTGGCACTGGCGTGGAATCTCGCGCGTCCCGGCATCGTCTCGCCGATCATCGGGCCGAAGAACGAGCAGCAGCTGAAGGACAACCTCGCCGCGCTCGACGTCACGGTGCCGAACGACGCAATCGAACGGATCGACGCGGCCAGTGAGCCGTATCTACCGTATCCGCACGATTTCATGAAGATGGCGCGGCAACTCACCGCGATGCTGGTAGCGCAGAACGCCAAGCGCTAACGGATTCATCAAGGGGTGCGGCGATGCCGGGCTCGAAACCCTGCGTCATCTACTTCGACATTCGCGGTCGCGCCGAGCCGATCCGGCTGATGTTCGAGGAGCTGGGCGTTGCTTACGACGAGCAGCGGTTGCGCAGCAGCGCCCAATGGAAGGCGATGAAACCGCAAACGCCGTTCGGCGCGCTGCCGATCTACGAAGAGGGTGAGTTGCGGTTCGCACAGACGCAGGCGATCTATCGCCACATCGCGCGAACCCACGGCCTCTACGGCCGCGACGAGCGGGAGCGGATCGAATGCGACGTCGGCGCGGAAGCGGTCAACGAAGCAATCGAGAATCTCTGGCGCCTGTATTGGGAAACGGACTACAAGGAGAGGCTCGAGACGTTCGAGCGCGGCCCGCTGGCGGAAACGCTACTCGACCTCGAGCGCTGGTTCGCGCGAGCGTCGCCGTCGCCGGCGTATTGGGTGGGCGACGTCCTGACGTACGTCGATTTCGTCGCGTACCGCTACCTCGACGAGATCGACGCGCTGTTTCCCGCCGCGCTCGCGGCGCGACCGCTGTTGTTCGCTTTCCATCGCGCGTTCCAGGCGCGACCGCGCATCGCCGCCTACATCGCGTCGGGCCGTCGGCCCGCCGCGTTCGGCATCGTGATCGACGGCGTCAAGATGGATCCGCGGATCGCGCCCACCGCGAACGCGTGAGGCATCCGTTCCTCGCGACGCGCTCACGCGCGCATCTGCGCCGGATCGTAGTAGAACCGTTCCGACGCGATCCGGTCGCCGCGCCACGTCTGATGCGCGAGTTCCTCGATGCGCATCACCGTGTCGTCGGGACGCGTGAACTCGAATACCCAATGGATCACCACCTGATCGCCGTTGATGAACACCGGGTCGATCAGCCTCGTCACCACGCCTTTGTGCGCGGCCAGGATCTTTCGTTCCGATTCCATCAGCGCCGCGCGCGGGCCGCGCGGCGGACTCAGGTTCTCCTGCATCGTGGCGTCGACGTGATAGAACTCTTCGATCGCCTGCACGTGCTCGTTCGACTGCACGCGGTCGAGGAAATCCTTAACGCGATTGGCGGTTGGCATGATTTTTCGTCCTTCAGGTGGTGGAGGGTTTGCAGGCGAACATGACCGCCGCGAGCGACACCACCAGTGCGAGCGAGCCGCTCATGGTGAGCACCGCAGCGAGCACAGACGCAACGCGATGAATGGCCTCGGTGCCGGCTGGATAGGTCGCCGACAGCATCAACCCCGCGGCGATCGCAAACAACGAAACGGCGAGCAGCGCTGCCCATACCGCAGCGAGTCGCCCGAACGACAGCTTCGGCCACAGCAGCCCCACCGCGATCAGAAACGTTCCGGAGCCGAGCGCTGCCGCATGCGCGCCGCGCGCCACGTCTACCCGCTCGAAAACCGGAATGGCGAAGCCCTGCAGCAGCGCGAGAAAGAACAGCGCCAGGCCGGCGAGGCATAATCTGTGTTCGATATGCGACATCAGCGGAACTCCTGAAGTGCGTTTCGGTTAACATACCGACTGAGGGTCTGTATTTACCGTCTGATAGTCGGTTTTGTCAACCAGTCGAGGTAAACGATGTGGTGAACCAGGCGCAACGCAGAGAGGCGACGATCGCCGCGATACTTCACGTTGCGCGCGCGCTGTTCGGCAAACGCGGCTTCGCCGCAACCAGCATCGACCGGATCGCTGCAGAATGCGGGCTCGCCAAAGGCGCCGTCTACCATCACTTCGCATCCAAAGAGGCGCTGTTCACCGCGGTGCTGGAGGCGGTGCAGGCCGACGTCGCGAAATCGCCGGTGCCCGCTTCGGCGGCACGACTGACCGACCCGCTCGATCAGATCGCCGCCGGCGTGCTGCACTACCTGCTGGCCACCAACGAGCCGCATACGCGCCGCATTCTGTTGATCGACGGACCCACGGTGGTCGGCTGGCAGAAGTGGCGCGAGATCGACGCGCGGATCTTCGGCGCCGGCGCGAAAGCGGCCATCGCGCACGCGCTCGGCGCCGGCGCGAAAGCCGCACGGGTCGACGCGATCGCCCACCTCCTGATGGGCTCGGTCACCGAAGCGGCGCTCGTATGCGCGAGTTCGCCGCGGCCGAACGTGCAGGCGCGCGCTTTTGCGGCGGAGCTTCGCGCAATGCTGGAAGGCGTTCGCGCCGCCGAAGTCTCCTAGGGCGAGCCTACGGAAAGTCGCGCAGTTTGACCCAGGAGTCGCGCGATACGCAGCGCCTCAACCAGTCCGTCAGCGCCGGCAGGTCGTGTTCGGCCGGATCGAGATTGCCGTCGATGCGCTCCCCTTCGTTCGGCTGGCAGATCGTCGCCGCAACGTTCAGGTCGGCGAACGTGAATGCGTCGCCGAGCAGATAGCTTCGTCCGGTCAGTGCTGCATCGAGGATGCGCAGCGTGGCCAGTCGTTCGCGGTGGACAACCTCCGCCTGCTCCGGGTCGCGCGTGCGCCACACTTTCTGCCAGTCGCGCCGATCCATTTCGGCTTGCACCCAGAAGCTCCACTGATAGACCCGCGCGCGATCGCGTACGTCGTCGGGCCACAACGGGCCGCCGTGGGCGTCGGCCAGATACAGATTGATCGCCATCGATTCCCACACGATGACGCCGTCGTGATCGAGCACCGGCACACGCGCGTTCGGATTGAGTTTGCGCAGCACGGCGCGATCCGCGTCCGTGATGCCGTTCTGGAACAACGCCACGTGCGAATAGGAGAGCCCGAGTTCCTCGAGCGCGATCATCGAACGACTGGCACGCGACTTCGATGTGCCGTAGAGCGTGATCATGGCGTGCTCCGCTCGCGGCGCTCAGCGCCGCTTCTCCAGGTGCAGCGTATAAGCGATCCGGTTGCCGTAGAACGCCTTGTCTCGAAATCCGATCGCCTGCGCGAGACGCGTCACCGTGGCGCGGGTCTGGAAGTGCGGATCGAAGACGATCTCCGTCACCGACAGGTATCCACCGGGCTTCAACGCGTCGAAGATTGCCCGCAGCGCCGCTTCCCGATCGGGAATTTCTCCGAGCACCGTGACGAGTACCGCGCGGTCCGCCGGTTGCACGTCGAGCGCACCGTGACCGACGTGAGTCTGCAGAAATCGGACGTTGGTCAGACCCTCGGCGTCCGCGCGTTGACGCGCGCGCTTCAACATACCGGGCTGGACGTCGATCGCCACGACTTCGCCGTCGGGGCCGACGGCGCGCGCAATCGGGACGGTAACGCGGCCGGGCCCGCAACCGACGTCGATCACGCGCATTCCGGGGCGCAGGCCGAGCAGATGCACGATGACGTCTGAGCGGTTCGTGGACGTGAACGGATTATCGAGTTCCACCAACCATCGCAGCCACACCGGACACGGCAACGACGCCCGGCGCGAGGCAAACCGCCAC
Organism: Pseudomonadales bacterium; assembly: GCA_035494855.1. Classification (GTDB taxonomy): domain Bacteria; phylum Pseudomonadota; class Gammaproteobacteria; order Pseudomonadales; family Azotimanducaceae; genus DATJGR01. Next base: position 4,516 of record DATJGR010000089.1, read on the forward strand.
GCGACGTTCACCGCCGCCACCGATCCGACCACGCCCAAGCCGATCAACAGAGGGGTGGGCATCATCGAAACCTCAGTCGGATACG
>DATJGR010000090.1:0-32103 GCA_035494855.1 Pseudomonadales bacterium
TTCAGTCCGGCAGACCCAACACGCGTTTTGCGATCACGTTCAGCTGCACTTCGCTGGTGCCGCCTTCGATCGAGTTCGCTTTCGAGCGCAGCCACTGACGCGTCGTGTTCAGTTCGCGGTCGGTGAATGCTTCGCCGTCCCAGCCGACCGCTTGCGTGCCCATCGTTTCGAGCAGCACTTCGTATTTGCGCTTGTTCTGCTCGGTGCCGTAATACTTGAACATCGAGTTCAGGTTGCCGTCGGCGCGCCCGGCCTTCGCTTCTTCGATCGAACGTCCCAGCGTCAGTTGAAAGGCGCGATCGTTCATCCGGTGGCCGGTGATCTTGGAGCGAATCGCGGCATCGGCGATGCGGCCGTCGTTTTCACCGACGTATTCTTTCGCGATGTCTTCCATCTTGCGGCCCGTGGCGCCGAGCGCGGAGTTGCCGCCGATACCGGCGATCATCTGCCGCTCGTGCTGCAGCAGCCGTTTCGCGATCGTCCAGCCGTGATTCTGCTGGCCGACGAGATTCTGTTTCGGCACTTTGACGTTGTCGAAGAACGTCTGGCAGAACGGCGACGAGCCGCTGATCAGCGTGATCGGCGACGTGCTGACGCCGGGCGACGCCATATCGAACAGCAGGAAGCTGATGCCTTCGTGCTTCGGCACGTCGAAGTTGGTGCGCACCAGGCAGAAGATCCAGTCGGCCTCGTCCGCGTACGACGTCCAGATCTTCGAGCCATTCACGAGGTAGTAGTCGCCCATGTCTTCGGCACGCGTGCGCAAACCGGCGAGGTCGGAACCGGAACCCGGCTCCGAGTAGCCCTGGCACCAGCGGATCTCGCCGCGAACGATCTGCGGCAGATATTCGAGCTTCTGCGCTTCGTTGCCGAATTCGAGCAACGCGGGTCCGAGCATCCAGATGCCGAAACTCGACAACGCCGGCCGCGCGTTGATGCGCGACAGTTCCTGTTGCAGCACGCGGTTCTCGTCGATCGACAGACCACCGCCACCGTACTGTTTCGGCCACATCGGACACGTCCAGCCTTTCTCGGCCATCCGCGTCAGCCAGACGCGCGATTCGGGATTGACGAACTTCTCGCGGCGTCCGCCCCACACCGTTTCGTCTTCGCTGCCGGGCGTGCGCATCGACGGCGGGCAATTTGCCTCGAGCCAGGCGCGGGTTTCGCTGCGGAACGTATCGAGATCGGTCACGGACATCACCTTGATGGATCGAGTGGATGAGATTTTAGCGGGGTTCTCGCAGCACGCGCAGCCCTCCGCCTAGCAAAGCTGCGTCTCCGCGAGCGAAGTCGTACCGCCGCGTCGCGCATTTGCCTTCTGATATAGTGCCGCGGTTTCGATCGGAACGCGGGGAAACGATGGCAGGCACCGAGGCGGCCTTCGATGGCAGGACCTTTCGCAACACGCTGTCGCAGTTCTGCACGGGCGTGGTCGTTGCGACCGGTATGCTCGACGGCCAGCCGGCCGGTTTCGCCGCGCAGTCGTTCACGTCGTTGTCGCTCGACCCGCCGCTCGTCGCGGTGTGCCCAAGCAAAACCAGCACGAGCTGGCCGAAGCTGCGCCGCTCCGGCAGTTTCTGCATCAACGTGTTGTCCGCACGACAGAAAGTGGTGTGCGATCAGTTCGCCAAGCCAGGGCAGTTTGCGGATATCGGCTGGCGAGCGGGCGTAACAGGTTCGCCGGTGCTCGACGGCGTCATCGCGTACATAGACTGCGATCTCGAAGCCGAACACGATGCGGGCGACCACCTGATCGCAATCGGTCGGGTGCGCGATCTGCAGATTCTCGACCCCGGAGCCGAGCCGCTGCTGTTCTTCCGTGGCACGTACGGACGCTTCGAGACGTTCATCTAGGCGCTGCGCCTCAAGTCGATTGTTAGGAATCCAAAACATGTTCAGGACACGGGTCTGCGAGATACTGGAGATCGATTTTCCGATCGTGCTGGCGGGCATGGGCGGTGCTAGCACGCCCGAACTCGCTGCGGCGGTCTCGAACGCAGGCGGTTTGGGTGTGCTCGGTGCCGCCGGTTGCGGGCCGAAGCTGCTGCGCGAGTGGATCCGACGCACCCGCGAACTCACCGACAAGCCGTTCGGTGTCGACACTTTGCTGCCGGCATCGGTGAGGCGCGCCGATTATTCGCACAGCGAAGGGCCGACGCCGATGGACCTGCTGCCGGAAATGCAGGCGTTCGCCGCGCAATTCATGCAGGCGCAGCATCTCGAACCGGTCGATCCGGCGGCGTTGCGTCAGCGCCGCGAACCCGGCGAACCGGTACCGCTGTCGAAGGAGTTCTTCGATGCGCAGATGGAAGTGGTGATTGAAGAGCGGGTGCCGGTGTACGCGTCGGGTCTGGGCAATCCAGGCCCATGGATGAAACGGCTGCGCGCGAACAACACGAAGGTGATGTGCGTGGTCGGCAAGGTGAAACACGCGGTGCAGGTGATTCAGGCCGGCATCGACATCGTCGTTGCCCAAGGGCACGACGGCGGCGGTCACAATTCTCCGATCGGCACGATGGCGCTGATCCCGCAGGTGGTCGACGCGGTCGGCGACGTGCCGGTGCTGGGCGCGGGCGGGATTACGGACGGCCGCGGCATAGCGGCGGCGATGATGCTCGGGGCCGAAGGCGTTTGGGTCGGCTCGGCGTTTCTCGCGTCGAACGAAGCCGGCATTCAGGACTTCCAGAAGCAGGCGATTGTCGACGCGAGCGAAGACGGCACCGTGGTATCGCGCAGCGTCACCGGCAAGCCGGCGCGAATCATCCGCAGCTTGTGGACGGACGCGTGGGAGCGCGCCGACAAAACGCCGTTGCCGATGCCGTATCAGGGCGCGGTGTCCGGACCGGTGCTCACGGCCGCAACGCGCGACAAGCGCGCCGACGTGAATCCGGGCTTCGCCGGTCAGGGCATCGGATTGATCAAGTCCGTGCGTCCCGCGTCCGAGATCTTCAAGGAACTGGTGTGGGGTGCAGAACAGGCGCTGAAACGCAGTTCGAACTGGATTTGAGTATGGCGGGAGAGCATCACTACATTCGCACGACGCTGATCGGCGGTGTGCTGGTCGTTCTGCCGCTGTTCGTGTTCGCGAATCTGCTGCTGTGGCTCGGAACATGGATCGGCGGCAAGACGGCGCCGGTCGCCGAGTTCGTTTCGCGCGACTTCGATGTACCGATGTGGGTGGGCCAGTCGCTGACGATCGCCGCCATACTGGTCGCGTGCTTCGTACTCGGGGCGATCGTCAGTACGCGGTTCGGCAATCGCGCGTTCAACTGGCTCGAACGCAACACCATGCAGCGCGTGCCCGGCTACAAGCCGGTGAAAGAGATCGTGAGCTACCTGGGTAAACGCGATCAGAATCCGTTCGCGCGGCCGGTGCTCGTAACCGTGGGCGAAGACCTGCGCATGACCGGATTTCTCGCTGACGACGGTCCTGAGGGGACGAGCGTCTTCGTCCCGACAGGCCCGAATCCGACTACCGGTTTGATTCTCCACGTGTTGCCGTCGCAGGTGCAGCGCGTATCGATGCCGGGAAGCGACGTTCTGCAAACGGTCATTGCTTGTGGGGCGGGTTCACAGCGTCTGCTACGGTCTCTCGTCCAACCCGGCGTCGTGCTCGCAGAAAGCGTATCGCCCATATCAGCAGACCGCCGATGACCAGTGCGGCGAGAATGCGGCCCTCGTAGATCTTGCTCGATCCGAGCAGCGACTCGGCGGTATGACCGAAGTAGTAGCCGATCGCCGGAATGGACGTGGCCCAGATCAGAGCGCCAGCGGCGTTCAGGAAAACGAAACGCGGCCACGCGATGTCCGTGATGCTGCCGGCAACGAACGGGGTCGCGTTGCGTATTCCATACACGAACCGGAATCCGAGCAGCACTGGTACCTGATAGCGATTCAGCAGCTGCTCCGCATGCGCCAACCGGCGTTGCACCATCGGCGACTTGGGTTTCCAGCGCGAACCGTACACGCGGCCCAACCAGAACGCGGTCTGGTCGCCGCAGAAGGAACCGATGAACGACACCACCATCACGAGCGTCAGATTCAGCAACTGGCCGTGCGCGAGGAAACCGCCGAGCAGCGCGATCGACTCCCCCTCGACGAAAGTACCGAGAAATATCGCGACGTAGCCATATTGTTGGATCCACGCGGCGATTTCGTTCATCGACGGCTCATCGTTTGAGGGTGCGGCTACTGTAACCGCTTCGGCTGTATGGGTGCGTCATCATGCAGCCACCCGGCGCGTCGGCGGATGCCTTCGATCTAGTTCCTGAGCGCCGTTCCGGTGTTGCGCAGATGGACGAACCGCGCCTGGGTCAGTGGCGTTTGCACGAGTCGAAGGAAGTAACGGCGTTCCAGATCGAGCAGCGCCTGTTCCGGCACCTCAGGTGTGGCGCCATCGCCGCCGCACAGGACACGCGCGATGTCGGCGTTCACGCGTCGCTGGTGCGGGGTGATGCCCTGGTCTGCTGCCTGCAGCGCGATCAGATGCTCGCACGCATCGGACCCACCGACGCGTATCCGTGGATCGCGCGGCGGCGGTCGGTGGCCGTTCTGCAACAGCTCACGCCCGACATTTTTCGCGATGGAGAGCAGATCGGCTTCGTCGGTGACCACGTCGTGCTCGGTCAGTAGATCGAAATTGTTCGCGTCGCGCGCGTATGCGATGCGGGCGCCCGACACGACAGCGAAAGCGCGCTCGAGGTCCGGCAGCAGACTGCCCCCGCCGGCGCGCGTCGCCGCGCGGCGCGCCATCTCTTTGACGCCGCCGCCGGCGGGCATCACCCCGATCGACGCTTCGGCGAGCCCGATCGGACTCATCGGCGCCGCGACGACGCGCGTGCAGTGCATCAGCACTTCGCAGCCGCCGGAGACGGCGACCCCGCGGCTCACTGCAATTGTTGGGATGCGCGCGTGGCGCAAGGCCAGCATCGTCTGCTGGTAGTAGTCGAGCAGACGATCGAGCGGCGTCGTGTCACCGCTTGCGGCAGCCGTTACGGTGTCGCCGAGATCTGCGCCGTATGCGAAGTCTTTCTGACCCTCGCCGATCACGAGCATTTCGAAACGCGACTCGGCGAGCGCAATGGCTCGGTGATAAGCGTCGAGCACCGCCGCGGAGATCGTCGGGCGTTCGCCTTCGAGCGTAACCACGAGCGCGCCGTCGCCAGCGTGCCAGCAGCGGAGCCCGGTAGACCGGAACTCGATGTTCATCGCTTCAGCTGAGCGCTTCCACCGGCAACGCGACGCCGTGAATCGCGTGCGCCGCGTCGGAAGCGAGGAACGCGATCGCGCGCGCGAGATCGGCGGGCGCAACCCACTTCGAGTAATCGGCGCCGGGCATGTCCTGCCGATTGCGCGCCGTGTCGATGATGCTCGGCAGGATGCAGTTGACGTTGATGCCGCTGTCCTTCAATTCGTCGGCGAGGCTCTCCGTCAAACGGATGACCACGCTCTTCGAGGCACAGTAAGCGCCCATGCGCCCCGTACCTTTGAGACCCGCGCGCGCGCCGATGTTGACGATACTGCCGCGCCGCGCCGCGAGCATCGACGGCACCGTGGCGCGCACCATGTTCAGCATCGTGATCACGTTCAGGTCGAACATGAACTTCCACGTCTTGTCGGTGGTCTCGTGGACGGCTTCGCCCATCGTGAAGCCGCCGGCGACGTTCGCCAGCACGTGGATCGTTCCGAGCTGACGCGTAACGTCGGCGACGATCTTTTGCGCAGCATTCGCGTCGGTGAGATCGCCGACCAACGACAGTTGCTTGCCCGGCGTTGCAACGATGTCCACCAGCGCCAGTTGCGCGCCGCGATGCGCGAATTCTTCGGCCACCGCTTTGCCGAGCGCACCGGCGGCGCCGGTGATGACGACGACCTTGCCGCGGAAATCGTCCATCAGCCGGCCGCGCCTTTCAGTTCTTCGAGCGCCTGCCAGTGCAGATCGCCGAAGGTGCCGTTCGGATTCACCGGCTGAATGCAGACGTGGCTGGCGCCGGCATCGAAATGCGCCTTGATGCGCGTCTTGATCGTGTTGGCGTTGCCCCACGCGAAGGTGGCGTCGACGAATCGGTCGGAACCGCCGTTGTCCAGGTCCGCATTCGTCAGACCCATCCGCAACCAGTTGTTGCGGTAGTTCGGCAGGCCGAGATAGACGGCCGCCGCGGCGCGAGCGAGCGTGCGCGCTTTCGTCGCGTCGGTTTCGAGAATGATCTTCTGCTCCACGCACAACCACGGCTTGGCGCCGAGTACTTTGCGCGCCATTGCAGTGTGGTCAGGAGAAGTGAAATACGGGTGCGCGCCGGTGCATGCGTCGCGCGCGAGTTCCAGCATTTTCGGGCCGAGCGCGGCGATGACACGCGGCGGCGGTTCGCTGGGCGGTACGCCGGTGTACGGCGACGCGTCCATCTTCGCGAGATAGTCGCGCATCGTCGCTACGGGCTTGCCATATTCGAGCCCGCGTACGCCTTCGACCATCGGCTTGTGCGAAACACCGAGCCCGAGCAGGAAACGGTTACCGGACTGCTCCGCCAGCGTTTTCTGCCCCGCCATCGTCACGCCGGGTTCGCGGTGGTAGATCGACGCGATGCCGGTGGCGACGACGAGCTTCTGCGTTTTGGCGAGCAGCCACGCCGCGTGCGCGAACGGATTGCGCCCCACCGTTTCCGGCAGCCACAGTGCCGAGTAGCCGAGCGCTTCGATGCGTTGGGCGGTTTCGGCGGCCCTGGTCGCCGGCATCGTGTCGGTGAAATACCAGACACCGAGTTTTCCGAGATTCATGTCCTACCCCTTAATGTTGTTGGCAGAGCGATCGGATCACTTGCCTTTGAAGTTGCCTGGACGGCGCTCCGCAACCGAGCGGATGCCTTCGGCCGCATCGTCCGTCGCGCGCAGCCACTGCTGTTCCTTCAGTTCGTGTTCGGTGGCAGCCGCCACTTTCTCCGCGAGCCCCTGGCGCACGGTGGCACGCACTGAAACCACGGCGAGCGGTGCATTCTCGGCGATCTCGAGCGCCAGCGCCCGCGCGGCGTCGCGCAGACTGTCCTGATCGACGAGCTGATCGGCGAGGCCGATCTTCAGCGCTTCCTCGCCACTCAATCGCCGGCCGGTGAAGAACATCAGGTTCGCGGCCTGCTGACCGATCAAGCGCGGCAGCGTCACGGTGAGACCGAAGCCGGGGTGAATGCCGAGCTTCGCGAAGTTCGCGGCGAACCGCGCCTCCGGCGACACGACCCGAAAATCGGGCACGAGCGAGAGGCCGAGTCCGCCGCCGATCGCCGCTCCCTGAATCGCACCGACCACCGGCTTCCTGCAACTGAACAGACGCACCGCCTCGCGATACAGCTTGCCGGTGGTGTTGCGGAACCCTTCCTCGGTAAACTCCGCGCTTCCCGACCCGTCGCTCCGACCGCTTCCGAAATTTGCTCCCGCACAGAACGATTTGCCCTGGGCTGCCAGCACGATGGCCCGACACCGCGGGTCTTCGTCCATTGCCGAAAACGCATCGGCGATCTGGCCGATCAGGCTGAAGTCGAAGAAGTTGTGCGGCGGGCGCTGGATCTCGATGGTGGCGACATGACCGTCGAGGGTCACGCCGATGTCGGTAAACGCAGGTGCTGGCATGGTTGCGGCCCCTTACATGAGTTGGTTAGACGCGACTGCTTGGATGCGACTGCTTGGATGCGAATTGTTTAATGCGATCGAAAGGGCGGCAATGTTAGCAACAATCCCCGGTCGGACCTAGCAAGCATGGCCGAAGAAGTACAAGCGGGCGTCGTGCACGAGCGTCCGAGCATCCTGCAACTCGCGTTGCCTGCGATTCTCGGCAATCTGCTGTACGGCATCGTCGGTCTCGTGCAGACGAAAGTGGTCGGACAGCTCGGCGCGGAGGCGCTCGCAGCCGTAGGCGCCGGGCAACGCGTGTTCTTCGCACTGCAGGCGGTAATGATGGCGATCGGCGCCGGCACGACGGCGCTCGTTGCGCGCGCCTGGGGTCGCAACGACGAAGTGGAAGCCGGACGCATCACCATCGCGTCGCTGGTGCTCGGCGGCGTGTTCGGTCTCGTGCTGACGATTCCGGGCGTGTTCTTTTCCGCACACGTCGCGTCGATATTCGGGCTCGATGCGCACACCGTTGAACTGGCTGCGGCGAACATCCGCTGGCTGTCGATTTTCAACGTGGCGTTCGCCGCCAACTTCATCATGGGCGGCGCGCTGCGCGCGGCCGGAGACGCGTGGACACCTCTCTACGTCGGCGCATTCGTGAACGTAGTGAACATTCCGCTGCTGTACGGCTTCGTGTTCGGTTTATGGGGTCTGCCTGCAATGGGCGTGGCGGGCGCGGCGCTCGCGGCCGGTCTGTCGTTCACGATCGGCGCGGTCATCCTCGTCGGCTTGTGGTGGAACCAGCGGCTGCTGATCCGGCACATTCGCGGCGGCTGGTTTCGAATGGAACGTCTCAAGCGGCTGCTCGACATCGGCTACCCGGCCGGCCTCGAGCAGATCATCTTTCAGGCCGGTTTCTTCGCGTTCCTGATGCTCATCGGCAACTTCTACGGCACGCAGGCATTCGCCGCGTACAACATCGGCGTGAACATGCTGAACATCTGCATGGTGGCCGGTTTCGGCTTCTCAATCGCGGGGTCGACCTTGGTCGGGCAGGCGCTCGGCGCCGACGACACGGAAGGCGCGGTGCGTGCCGGCTGGCGCTCGCTGCGCATGGCGACCGCGACGATGGGCGTGCTCGGTGCGATCGTGATCTATTTTGCACGCGACCTTGCGACGTTCTTCATCGGCGACGACGTCGACACCATCCAGCACACGGTCGAATTCACGTATGTGCTGGGCGCGATGATGCCGCTGATGGCGGTCGACTTCGCGATCGGCGGATCGTTGCGCGGCGCGGGCGACACGCGCTTTCCGATGCTCGCCACATTCTTCGGCCTGATCGGCATGCGATGCACGCTTGCCGCGATCTTCACGTATTTCGGCCTACCGGTACGCTGGGTATACGCGGCGCTGATCGGCGATTACGTGTTGAAGGGTGCGATGCTGCTGTGGCGATTCCATTCGGGCCGATGGAAGTACGTGGTCCGCAACGAAGAACTCGTTTCGAGTTGACCGAAAGGCGGGACCGTTGCCCGAGCTTCCCGATCTGACCGTTTATCTCGAACACCTCGAGCGGCGCACCCGGGGCGCGGAACTGATCGCGATTCGTCTCGCGAGCCCGTTCGTGCTGCGTACCGTAACGCCGACCGTGGGGCAGGTGTGCGGCCGTCGCGTGCTCGGTTGGCATCGGCTCGCGAAGCAGCTCGTACTGTCGCTCGACGGCGACTACTACGTCGTCATTCATCTCATGATCTCGGGGCGGTTGCGGTGGGAGCGCGTCGGCACGGCGGTGCCGAAACGCAACGGTCTCGCCGCGCTCGATTTCGACACCGGCACGATGATCTTCACCGAAGCGAGCAAGAAACGCCGCGCCTCTCTGAAACTGGTGGAAGGTGCGGAAGGTTTGGCCGCGCTCGATCCCGGTGGCCTCGACGTGCTCGGCGCGTCGGTGCAGGAATTCTCGGCGCGGCTGAAGGGCGTCAATCACACCGTAAAGCGCGCGCTGACGGACCAGCACATCTTCGCCGGCATCGGCAACGCATACTCCGATGAAATACTGCTGCGCGCGCGGATGTCGCCGTTCAAGCAGGGAAGCGCGTTGACCGAGGACGAAACGCGGCGGCTGTACGAGGCGTGTCGCGAGGTGCTTGCGGAATGGACCGCGCGCCTTCGGGAACAGGCCGGCGAGGATTTCCCGACCAAGGTGACGGCGTTTCACGACGAGATGGCGGTGCACGGCAAGTTCCGGCAACCGTGCCCGGTGTGCGGCGCACCGGTACAGCGGATCGTGTACGCCGAGAACGAGAGCAACTACTGCGCGAAGTGTCAGACGGCGGGACGGTTGCTCGCGGATCGCTCGTTGTCGCGGCTGTTGAAGGCGACGTGGCCGAAGCGTCTGGAAGACCTCGAGTGAGTTCTCTCAGCGCCGAATGATGCCGTGGTCCTGCTTGCGCAGTTCCGTGGACGAAACGTCGTGGCGGAACTCTGCTTCGGGCACGGCCGTGCACAGCGCGCGCAACGCGTCGGGCAGCGCGATGTCTGCAAGCCCTGTAAAGCGACCGTTCACCGTTCGTCCGAACACCAGGAATCCGCAGCCGAGCGATGCGAGCTCGCCAACGGCGGAGGTGAGGCGCGCCGCATCGTTGCCATAGTATTTCGCTTCGCCGATGCGGCTGGCAGTATCGACGCCCACGACGAACTTCACGCCCGGGAAGCAACGCGCCTTTTCCACGAACGTTGCGGTGTTCGTGACCCATACTGGCGTCGAGGCGTCGAACTGACTGACGCGGTGCCGCAGCGCGATGTAGTTCAGCCGCGCCTTATCGACATTGTTGGCGCAGATCTCGAACGCGACCGGTACCCCGTAGTGTCGTTCGGCGAATCGCGCCATCGCGACGTGCCCGTCGTGTAGAGGGTTGAACGCGCCCGGGAACAACACCTTGGGCGTGTCGGCCCGATTCACGGGCACGGCGTCGATGCGGCCGAGCAGAATGTCATCCCAGCCGACCGCCGCCGCGGCGCGGTCGCCGTCGATCTCCTCGCCAGCGCGCAGATCCAGAGGCAGATTGGGTTGCAATACGAAGGTCTCTGCGAGCGCAGACAACCCGATGTCGGCGAGCAGCCGTTCTTCGGTCGCTCGATCGCGCGCGCCCTTGGCGAACACGATGGACCACGTACGCGTTTCGGCGAGCGTTTGCATTGCGAAGTGGGCGCGATGCTCGCCGCGCTTCGGCGACGTGGAAGCGAGGCTCGCGGTGCAACCGAAACCGAAACGCTGTTGCGGTTCGTTCGGCGCGAGTGCGCGGGCGCGCTGAAACGCGGCCATCGCCATGTCGCACGCGGTTTGCACGCTGCACGCCTGGTCCGGCGCCGCACCGATGAATTCGGCGAGCGCGTTGCCGGCGTAGGGTACCCGCGCCTCCAGCACCGTTGCGGAAGCCCCGGGCACGGTGAGCAAATCGGCCAACAAGACGGCTCCGCCGCCGGTTACCGCGAGCACGCCGCTGCCGGGCAGGGAGTGAATGCGTTCGACCAGTTCGGTGCGCGCGTTCACGCGGCGAGGAATTTCCGTACGACGTCGAGGAACGCGTCGAGCTGGTCGTGATGCACCCAGTGGCCGGCGCCTTCGATGTTGGCCACGCGCGCGTTCTTGAAGTGCTTTGCGCGTCCGTCTTTTTCCGGATCGGAGGCCCACGATTCCGTGCCGCGGATCAGCAGCGTCGGACACGTGATGCGGGAATACAGCTCGTTGCTCTGTTGCGGCGAAAGACCAACGGGAAAGAACGAGCGCACGTAGTTGTCGAACTTCCAGCTATAGGTTCCGTCTTCGTTCTGGTTGCTGCCGTGGATGGTCAGGTGACGCGCCTGATCGGCCGACAGATGCGGATTCTCTTCCTGCATCCGCTTGAAAGCTTCTTCGAGCGATTCGTAGCGGCGCGGCGAGCGGCCCGCCATCTTGCGCAGGCCGTTGATCCATTCGTGAAGACGCTCGTGCGTCTTCTGCTGGCTCATCATCTTCAGCATGTGCGGCGGCGGTCCCATACCTTCGATCGCGACCAGCTTCAATACCGTCTCGGGATACAAGCCCGTGTAGTTCAGCGAGATCGAGCCGCCGAGCGAGTGCCCGATGACGGTCACCGGCATCATCTTCGTCTGGTTCAGCAACTGCGCGATGTCGTAGACGTAGTCGAGTTGCGTGTAGCCGCCGCCCTTCAACCACTCCGAGTCGCCATGGCCGCGCAGATCGGGGGCGATGATGTGGTAATCCTTGCGCAGATCCTCTGCTACCCAGTCCCAGTTGCGGCAGTGGTCTCTGCCACCATGCACGAGCAACAGCGGCGGCGCGTCGCGGTCGCCCCACGCGACGTAATGCAGGCGCAGGCGCTGGGAGAAATAGATGTGAGATGTGGGGCCGCCCTTCGGCATGCTGGAACCTGATTCGATGGGGTAGCGGCAGTATAGCCCGACCACTGTCGTCAGACGCGGGGCGCAGGCACAATGCCGCGCAACGTCGCGCCGAGGAACATAGTGGAGCTGATCAGGGAATTTCACGTCGGGTTCGCCTATCTGACCCTCGCGAGCTTCGCCATACGCGGATTGTTGTCGATCGCCGAGTCGCCGCTTCGCAATGCGAGGTGGATGCGGATCGCGCCACACGTCATCGACACGTTCCTGCTGCTGTTCGGCATCGCGCTCGCCGTGATGTTGTCGCTGTCGCCGCTCGCCAACGGCTGGCTGATGGCGAAGATCGTCGGCCTGGTGGCTTATGTCGGCTTCGGCGTGATGGCGATGCGCGCGCGCACCCGGCCGTTGAAGATCGTCGGCTTCATCCTGGCGATCGCATCGGTCGGCTACATATTCGCGGTGGCGTATTCGAAGCAGGTCATGCCGTTCTAGGTTCCCGTGCGTGTTTTCCTGGCGTGTGCCGTCGATGACCGAACCGCCGATCGCTTGTGGCGCGATCTCGAGCCCATGCGGCGCGCTTACAGCGGCGCCGCCTACAAATGGGTTCCTCCTGCCAACTATCACGTCACGCTGCGATTCTTCGGCGAGCTCGATGCAGATCAGATCGATCGCGCTGTTGCCCTGATCGAGCCGGTTGTCGCGGCGGCGCCGCACTTCGAGGGACGCGCATCCGCTGCACAGCCGTTCCCGAACCGGCGCAGGCCGAACGTGGTCGTGCTGCCGATCGAATCGCGGGGTCGGCTGGAGGCATTGGCCGCGGACTGCAGCCGGGTGCTGAACGATACGTTCGGAGCGCCCGACAAGCCGTTCAAGGCGCACCTGACCGTGGTCCGGTGCCGCCGCGGCGCGCACTTCGTCGAAGCGACCGATGCGCTCGACTTTCCGCTCGCGTTCACGCACGTCGCGTTGTTCGAGAGCACGGCTGGCAACGGAGCCCCGAAGTACACCGCACTGCGTGAATTCCGCCTCGGCGCTTGAGCCGTCTCAGCGCAATCCGTCGTAGATCAGTTTGGCACCGATGATGATCAGCGATCCGTATATGACGTGATAGAACGCCCGCTCGTCGATGCGGTCGTGAGCCACGCGTCCGATCCAGATTCCGAGCGGCGCCAGCGGCGCGAGGATCAACGACGTGGACAGGTTGCTCAGGTCGAGTTGATCGAGCCACGCGAAAGCGGGGAGCTTCAGCCAGTTCACGATGAAGAAGAACGCGACGGTGGTCGCCTGGAACAACGACTTGTCGAGTCTCTGCGACAACAGGTAAACCTGTATCGGCGGCCCGCCGGCATGGATGCCGAAACTGGTGAAGCCTGCCAGCGTGCTCCAGAAGGTGCCGCGCAGCATCGACGAGGACTTTGCGGCGACGTTCGTCGGTCCGACGTACCACGCGATCGCGATGGTCAGCGCCATGATGCCGACCAACAGGCGCATCGCGTCGTTCGACAACATGCGGAACGTCGCGAGCCCGATCAGCGTGCCGAGTATCGCGCCCGGAATCATCGTGCGGAGATTCGCTTCGTCCCAACGCCTCCACCACGCATGCAAGGCGAACGCATCCATCACCAGCAGGATCGGCAACAGGATCGCGGCGGCACGGACCGGCGCGATCGTCAGCGACATCAACGGCACGCCCACGATGCCGACACCGCCGCCAAGGCCGCCTTTCGCGATGCCGACGATCAGCACGGCGACGACCGCGCAGGCATAGAACCAGGGATCGGTGATCATCTACGACCGTGAGATGGATGGATCGGCGATCGGGGCGCCGCCGGCGAATCGGATTCTCAGTATGATAGCGATGCCGTGGGGCCGATGCCGCACCCGGCACTGCGGAACAGTGAAGGCGACCCTATGGATCTGAAGAACACGACGACCCGATACGGTGTGATCTCGCAAGGGATTCACTGGTTGATCGTCGCGCTGATCATTACGCAGTACGTGCTGGCGACACTCGCCCACAACGCGGAGCACGACAGGGCGACGCATCCGGCGGCCGCGCTGCAGCAGCTCGCGCTGCTGGCACGCCACAAGTCGGTGGGGCTGACGATTTTCGCGCTGGCCGTGTTGCGATTGTTGTGGCGCTGGTACTCGCCGCCGCCGCCGTTCCCGCCGACGATGCCACGCTGGCAGGTGAACGCCGCGCGGCTGACACACTACGCATTCTATGCGCTGCTGTTCCTGCTGCCGATATCGGGACTGGTGATGTCGGCGGCATCGAACTACCCGGTGTCGTACTTCGGACTGTTCACCATTCCGAACGTCGTCGCGCCGGACGAGGCCCTCAAGGAAGTCATGAAGGAGCGCCACGAAATGCTGTTCGACATTCTGGTGGTCGTCGCGATCGTGCATGTGATTGCCGCGTTCAAGCATCACTTCGTCGACCGCGACGACGTGTTCAGACGTATGTTGCCGTGGACGCAGCGATGAGGGCCGCGCTGTTCGGCGTCGCGCTCTTGGTATGCGCCTCGGTCGCGGCAGAGCCGGGTCGTTGGACGATCGACTATGCGTCGAGCCGCATCGCTTTCACCGCAGAGCAGGCCGAGGCGCCGTTCGACGGCGGCTTCAAGACGTTCGAAGCAGACGTGCGATTCGACCCCACCGCGCTGTCGGAGAGCCGCGCCGACGTACAGATCGACACATCGTCGGTCGCAACGGCCGACAAAGAACGCGACGGCATTCTCACGGGCAGCGGCTGGTTCGAATCGGAACAGTTTCCTCGCGCGCACTTCGTCGCGAAGGAATTCGCGAAGACAAGTGACGGTTACGAGGCGCGAGGGGAGCTGACAATCCGGTCGGTGACGCTGCCGGTGATCTTTCGTTTCACGTTGAAGGACGCGGGTGGACGGTTCGAATTGCACGGCGGGGCCGACCTCGATCGGCTCGCGTTCCAGCTGGGTCTCGGCGACTGGGCCGATCCGAAGTGGATCGGCAAGACGGTCCACGTGGCGGTGACGCTGATCGGAAGCCGCTGAGCGTGAAAATCGTCAAGGCGTTCCCGCGCGCCGTTCGTGAGATACCGCACCTCGACATCCGTTTGAGAGACGGTACGGGAATCGCCGCCCGGATGTGGCTGCCGGAAGACGCGGATCGATCACCCGTACCGGTCATCCTCGAATACCTGCCTTATCGGAAAGGCGACGGTACTGCCATCGAAGACGCGACGCGGCACCGCTATTTCGCGGGTCATGGGTTCGGCGCGATTCGCGTCGACATGCGCGGCAGTGGCGACTCTGAAGGGTTGTTGGTGGACGAGTACAGCCAGACAGAGTTGGACGACGCGGTCGAACTGATCGGTTGGCTCGCGTCGCAACCGTGGTGCAACGGTCGCGTCGGCATGATGGGCATCTCGTGGGGCGGCTTCAATTCGCTGCAGGTGGCCGCACTCGCGCCACCGGCGCTGCGTGCGGTCATCAGCGTCTGTTCCACCGACGATCGCTATAACGACGACGTGCATTATCAGGGCGGCGCGGTACTCGCGCGCGAAATGCTCGGGTGGGCGATGACGATGCTCGGCTTCAATGCGAAACCGCCGGATCCGCAGGTGGTCGGCGAGCGCTGGCGCGACCTGTGGCAGCAGCGGCTCGACGGCACGCCGGCGTTCATCGATACGTGGATGGCGCATCCGCAGCGCGACGCGTACTGGCGCCACGGTTCGATCTGCGAGGACTATTCGGCGGTCCGTTGCCCGGTGTTGATGGTCGGCGGCTGGGCCGACGGCTACACGAACACGGTGATGCGCGTGCTGAACGGACTCGACGTGCCGTGCCGCGGCATCATCGGTCCGTGGGCACATCAGTATCCGAACGCGGGTCGCCCCGGCCCCGCCATCGGATTTCTCCAGGAAGCGGTGCGCTGGTGGGACCAGTGGCTCAACGACCATGACCGCGGCGTGCTCGACACGCCCAAGCTGCGCGTGTGGATCCAGCGCCATACCGCGCCCCAGCCGAAGACGTGGCCGGGACAGTGGTACGGCAGCGCGCTCGCAAGCAGCGAATTCGAGGCGCGCGAGTTTTACCTGACCGGCGCTGTGTTGCAGGCAACAGCCGCGCCGGCGGTCGTGAAACCGCTTCTCTCCGATCCACGACACGGCGCTGCGTCCGGCATGTGGTGCCCTTTCGGCCCTGGCGATCTCGCCGGCGACCAGCGCCCCGACGATCTCGTCAGCATGACGTTCGATAGCCTGCCGCTCGAAGCCGAACTGTCGTTGCTCGGCGTGCCGGAAGTGATCGTGGACGCGCAGGGCGAGCCTGGCGCACAGGTGATCGCGCGGTTGTGCGAAGTTGCGCCGGACGGTTCGTCGCTGTTGCTGTCGTGGGGCGTACAGACGCTCGACGGCGATGGGCAGGTGCGCGTGCGCATGAACGCGCTCGGCCACCAGGTGAAAGCGGGCCATCGGCTGCGGCTCGCGCTGGCCGCGTCGTATTGGCCGATGGTGTGGCCGTCGGGCACGTCGCCGCCGAAAGTTGCGACCGGCACCAGTCGTCTGGTGCTGCCGTTGTGGACGCCGCAGACGATGCCGGTCGCGTTCGAAGAACCGGAGTGCGCCGAACCGGCGCAATTCGAGGTGCTGCGCAAAGGCGCGATGACCCTTTATGGAGGCGGCACGGGGCGCCGAGCCGATCAGGGTCGCATCCGGCACGCGAACGGAATGGAAGTGGAGACGGTGTTCATCGACGAAATGGTCTGGGCCGGCGACAAGCCGTCGGCATTGTTCGCGCGCGAGTTCGAACTGGCGCGCGGCGATTGGCAGACGCGCATCGCGGTAGCCGGCGAGATGACGTCCGATCGCGACGGATTCGACGTGCGCGTTGGCTTGATCGCGTCGTCGGGCGCCGCGCGTTGCACCGACCGAACGTGGACGTTTCGTTTCCCGCGACGCTCGGCGTAGCATTGCGCAGTCGCGCGATCCGCGCCGCGACGGAACCCTCCGGGGACCCTCCAAGAGATCGACGATGACCGGCAAACGCAGGCTCGGCGCACTGTTCTTCGACAGATTCGAGCTGCTCGACATCTTCGGACCGCTCGAGATGTTCGGCGTGCTGCCTGATCTGTACGAGATCGTCACGGTGGCCGAGCGCAAGCCGTCGATGGCCAGTACGCAGGGTCCGTCGGTGACGATCGATCGCACGTTCGCCGATTGCGGACAACTCGATGTGCTGCTGGTGCCGGGCGGCATCGGCACGCGCGGCGAGGTGAACAATCCCGCGCTGCTGCGCTTCATCGCCGATCAGTACCCGAAGCTGACGGTGCTCGCCTCGATTTGCACCGGAGCGGGTCTGCTCGCGCGCGCAGGCGTTCTGGACGGCCGTCGTGCGACGTCGAACAAACGCGCGTTCCAATGGGTGGTAGAACAAGGCGCGAAGACCATCTGGGTGCCCGAAGCGCGATGGGTCGAAGACGGCAACGTGTTCACCTCTGGCGGCGTCGCAGCCGGAATCGACATGGCGCTGGCCATCATCGCGCGGCTCGAGTCGGACGAAGTCGCGATCGGCGTTGCGCAACACACCGAATACGACTGGCACCGCGACGCCTCGTGGGATCCGTTCGCGAAACTCAACAATCTCGTTTAGGAGCCACCCTCGGCATGAGCGAACTGCGCGATCGGATCCACCAGAGCTATCGCGCCTGGGCGCCGTCGTCGGAGCGGCTGATCGAGAGTGCGCGCCGCAGTTTTCCCGGCGGAGACACACGGATGAGCGCGCACTTCGGCCCGTATCCGCTGTTCATCGAACGCGCGTCGGGTTGCCGGATGCACGATGCCGACGGCCACGAGATCGTCGACTTCATGAACAACTTCACTTCTCTGATGCTCGGCCACGCGAATGCTGCGGTGGTCGATGCAGTGTCGGAACAGATGCAACGCGGTTCGGCCTATGCGGCGCCCACGCGCAGCCAGGTGGCGTTGGCCGAGATCATCCGCTCGCGCGTACCGTCGATCGAACAGCTTCGCTTCACCAGTTCCGGGAGCGAGGCGACGCTGATGACGCTGCGTTGCGCGCGCGCGTTCACGGGCCGCCAGAAGATCATGAAGATGGAAGGCGGTTACCACGGCAGCTACGAGCTCGCCGAAGTCAGCCTCGTGCCGCGGCCGGATCGTTGTGGACCGGTGGAGGCGCCGAATTCGGTGCCGATCGACGCGAGCATTCCGGACAGCGTGCTGGGCGATGTGGTCGTGTGTCCGTACAACGAACCGGAGCTGGCGCGCACGCTGATCCGTAAGCACGCCGCCGAACTTGCGGCGGTGATCGTCGAGCCCGTGCTCGGCAGCATGGGCATGATCCCGGCGACCACCGAATTCCTGCGGGCATTGCGCGACGCGAGCGCCGAAAACGACGTGCTGCTGATATTCGACGAAGTGATCACGTTGCGGGTCTCTGACGGCGGCGCACAGGCGCTGTGCGGCGTGACGCCGGACCTCACGGCGATGGGCAAGATCATCGGTGGAGGTTTGCCGATCGGCGCATTCGGCGGCCGCACCGATCTGATGCGGATGTTCCATCCGGATCAATCCGAGCCGGTAATGCACGCCAGCACATTCAGCGGCAATCCGATCTCGATGGCGGCGGGCGAAGCAGCGATGAGCCAGGTGGATCCGCAACTCATCGCGCAGATGAACGGGCTCGGTGAGCGGTTGCGCAGCGGTTTCGACGACGCGTTCCGGCGCAACGGCATCCGCGGACAGGCGACTGGTCTCGGCTCGCTTGCGAACATCCATCTGACGGACGCGAAGCTGTCGAACGCGCGCGACGTGCTGGCCGGAATGGGTCGCTCTGGACGCATCAACCAGCTGCTGCACCTGTCGATGCTGATGCGCGGCGTGGCCAGCGCCAGTCGGCTGATGTACTGCACGTCGGCGCCGATGACGGTGGCCGAAGTGGACTATGCGGTGGACGCGCTCGACGACGCGTTGCGCACACTGAAGCCCGGTATCGAACGTGAACGCAAGGAGTTGCTGTTGTGACCGATGTCATCAAGCTGATCTCCGGCACCTCGCACCCCGCACTCGCCGCGGAGATCGCGCAGCACCTCGGCGTGCCGTTGTGCGAAACGGAGATCCATCGCTTCGGCAACGAGAACATCCTGTTCCAGTGCAAAGAGAACGTGCGCGAGTCGGACGTGTTCGTGATCCAGACGTCGTGTCCGCCGGTGTCGGATCTGTTGATCGAGTTGCTGATCATCATCGACGCCTTGAAGCATGCATCGGCGCGGCGCATCACCGCGGTGCTGCCGTACCTGCCGTATGCGCGTTCAGACAAGAAAGACCGGCCGCGCATATCGATCACCGCGAGGCTGGTCGCCGACCTGCTCGAGACAGCCGGGGCGCACCGCGTGCTGACGATGAATCTGCACTCGCCGCAGGTGCAGGGTTTCTTCCGCATTCCTGTCGACCAGCTGAATGCGACACCGATCGTGTGCGACCACCTGCGCGCCACGACCAATCTGAGCGACAGCGTGCTCGTTGCAAGCGATGTCGGCGAAGCCAAGGACCTGGGCGAATATGCGAACCGGCTGAAGCTGCCGCTCGCGATCATCGACAAACGGCGCAACGACGACAGCGAAAATCCGGTGGCGGTCGGCTTGATCGGCGACGTGCGCGATCGCGACGCGCTGATCATCGACGACGAGATCGCTTCGGGCGGCACGATGATCGAAGCGGCGCGATTTCTGCGCGCGAACGGGGCGCGGCGGATCGAAGCGGCCGCAGTACACCCGGTATTGTCCGGTCATGCCATGGAGCGCCTGAGTGCATCACCGATCGAGCGACTGATCGTGACAAACTCGATTCCGTTGCGGCCGGGTATTTCGCCCGACCGGGTGGAGGTGATCAGCGTTGCGCACCTGTTCGCCGATGCGATCCGCGCCATCCACAGCGGCGACAGCGTGTCGAAACTGTTCAGCTGAATGCGGTGGCGGAGTGCAATTCACCCGACGCTTGCACGAGGGAATACGCAACGGTGACATCACCGTCAGCGTGCGCATCTGGCAGCGCCCGCACGTGCGCGTCGGCAATCGTTACAAGCTCGGCGACGGAATGATCCACGTCGATGCGCTGCGAGAGATCGGGCTCGACGACATCACGCCGCAGTTGGCGCGCCGCTCGGGTTTCAACGGCGTGGTCGACCTGCTGAAGATCGCGAAGCACGGCCGCGGCGAGAAGGTGTATCTGGTGGAGTTCCACTATCTGACGGCAGACGAGGCCTGACGCGATGTTCGGTACGCACGATCTGTGGTTGTTCGTGTTGTCGGGCCTGCTGCTGAACATCGCGCCAGGTCCCGATACGTTCTACATACTGAGCCGCACCGCGAGTCAGGGTTGGCGCGGCGGCGCGGTAGCAGCGCTCGGCATCGGCGGCGGCTGTTTCGTGCACATCTTCGCGGCGGCGCTCGGGTTGTCGGCGTTGCTCGCGGCATCGGCAACCGCATTCACGGTGTTGAAATGGGTGGGCGGCGCGTATCTCGTATGGATGGGCATCGCGATGCTGCGGACCCCGGCCCGCGCGCTCGAACCGGACGCGAACGCCCCGCAACAGCGCCTGCGGCGCGTGTTCGCGCAGGGGTTCGCGACGAACGCGCTGAATCCTAAAGTGGCGCTGTTCTTCCTCGCGTTTCTGCCGCAGTTCATAGCGCCGGACGCACCGTACAAGGCGTTCGCGTTCGTGTTCCTCGGTTGCGTTTTCAATTTCAACGCCACGCTGTGGAATCTGTTCGTCGCCTGGTCGGCCGCGCGGATCGCGAAACACATGAAGGACTCCAAAGCGGTCCGCATGTGGATCAATCGTTCGATCGGCGGTGTGTTCATCTATCTCGGTGTGCGGCTCGCCACAGTGGCGCATTGACGCCATCGGACAGGTTCGCGATCGCGCGCGCCGGCAGTATGCTTGTGGCGGGTTACGAGGAGTCGTCATGGCGGGCATAGACGAAGTCATCAGGCAGTGGGTTCAGAAAGTCGAGAAGACCGGTGAGCTGCGCAACAACCCGGGCTTCGGTAAGCCGTTCGAGTTCAACGACGGCTTCCTCGAAACGCCGGACGAACTGCGGATGGCGTACAAGGTTCTGAAAGATGCGGGCTACGTGCCTGCAGAGGTCGAGATGGTGCAGCGGCTCGCCACGCTGCGCGAACAGCTCGACTCGACGCAAGGCGAAGCGCAACAGCGCGAATTGAAGGTCAAGATCGCCGAGCTGCAGCAGAAAGTGGCGATGATGCTCGAGGCGATGCGCGGCAAGCGCTGACGCATCGTGGCGCCCGTGCCCGATCTCAGTAGAAGCATTGCGGTCGTCACCGGTGCGACGCGCGGTGTAGGCAAAGGCGTTGCCGCGGCGCTGGCCGGAGCGGGCGCGCGTGTTTACATCACCGGCCGCTCTGTGAGCGCAGAGGCGGATCGCGCGACGCGCACGCATCCCGTATCTGTTGGCGAGCCGAACGGCGGCATTCTTCCTTTGCGATGCGACCACGTCGACGATGCCGCAACAGAAGCCGCGCTCGAGTTCGTGATCGCGCGTGAAGGCCGGCTCGATCTGTTGGTGAATGCCGCGTGGACCGGTTACGAACGCATGGTGGAAGACGGCCAGTTCACGTGGTCTGTGCCGTTCTGGCAGCAACCGATGTGGCGCTGGGATGCGATGTTCGACGGCGGCGTTCGTGCGTTGTTCGCGTGCAGTCGAATCGCCGCCCGGCAGATGGTCGCGCAGCGCAGCGGGCTCATCGCGAACATCTCGTTCTGGGCTGCACAGAAGTATGTCGGCAATGCGGTCTACGGTGCCGCGAAGGTTGCCACCGATCGGCTGACCTCCGATATGGCACGCGAACTCGGGGAATATGGCGTCACCGTCGTTTCGGTCTATCCGGGACTGGCGCGCACCGAACTCGTTATGCAGTCGGCCCAGTTCCTCGACATGTCGAATTCCGAATCGCCGGAGTTCACCGGCCGCGCCATCGCGCACCTTTACGCAGATGGTGAGCGGCATCGGCGCAGCGGCAGCGTGATCGTGGCTGCCGCCTACGCGCGCGAGGTCGGCTTCACCGACATCGATGGACGCCAGCCGATTCCGCTCACGCTGGAATCGGTATGAGAGCCGACGCTTGCAGAACCTGACGATTCTCGCGATCTCCGGCAGCCTGCGTGCGCATTCGACGAATACCGAGCTGCTGATCGCGCTGGCGACGCTGGCACCCGCGGGTGTGTCGATCGATCTCTACGACGGGCTCGATCGATTGCCGCATTTCAATCCGGATCTGGAGCCTACCGAACCCGCACCGGTGATGGCGCTGAAGCGGCGCGTTGCGGGCGCCGACGGACTCATCATTTCAAGCCCCGAGTATGCGCGCGGGGTGCCCGGTTCGCTGAAGAACGCGCTCGAC
This sequence comes from Pseudomonadales bacterium, assembly GCA_035494855.1. Classification (GTDB taxonomy): domain Bacteria; phylum Pseudomonadota; class Gammaproteobacteria; order Pseudomonadales; family Azotimanducaceae; genus DATJGR01. The sequence goes on from DATJGR010000090.1 coordinate 22,430, forward strand.
TGGCTCGTCAGCGGTTCGGAGTTCGTCGACAAACCGGTGGCGTTGCTGAGCGCATCGGCGCGGTCGACTTACGCATTCGAGGCGCTCAAGACGACGCTGACGACCATGTCGGGGCGCTTCATCGCCAACGCGTCCATCACGGTGCCATTGCTGGGAAGAAATCTCGACGCCGGGGCGATTGCCGCCGATCCGGAGCTATCGCGCGGGTTGCGTGCGGCGCTGGACGCATTCTGCCACGAAGTTCGCCAACGACCCGCTGCAGGGGATGTCTGACGTTCACTGCGCCAAAGCATCGCGCAGGCGTTGCTTCATTGCGGCTCGATCCGCGTCGCTGGCGACGATGTCGAACTGACCGGTGAAGCGCTGCAGACGAAGATAGTCGATCAGGAAATCGTAGACCGCGTTCGCGGCGTTCTGATCGGCGTTGAATGCGGAGAATTGCGCGTCGACGAGGTCGGTTACGGTCATCACTCCACGACCGTAAGCCTCGGTGACGAGTTCAAGGTTGTTGTGCCCTGAGGTGGCAGCGGTGTTGGAATAGCCGATCCGATCGAACCGCGCTTGCGTCGACAGCACCTGCTGCAACACGCCGGCCTGCAGATCGACGATCAGCTGGTCGTAGCGCAACTGTTCCTGGTCGAGTTCCGCCTGTGCCCGGTCCCGCTCGGCCGTGCGTGCGCCGCCCTGGTACAGCGGCAGGCGCGCCTCCAGACCCACGGCCCAGTTCGTCTTGTCCGTGACGCCGCCCGGCGCGCCGGGAAACAGCCTCGAGAAGTCGACCTGCTCGGTGCCGTCACCGCCGCGGCCCAGTTCCTGGTCGACGCCGGCTTGCGCCGAGAACTCCGGCAGATAGAACGCGCGTTGTGTCGTCGTGAGGCGGCGGTTCTGCGCGTCGAGCCGTTGTTGCATCGCTTTGATCTCCGGAGCGCCGTGCAGCGTCTCGTCGACGAAGTACCTGCGCAGCAGCGCGCGCGATCCGGGCCGCGCGAGCTCCGCCCGGATCTCGGGCGACGACACCATGAAATACGCCGCATCGAGTGACGGCGTCTCGGTCGCATACTGATTGCCCAACGGTTCGTTCATGGTGCGATTCAGGGTGATGCGCGCCTGCTTTGCGATGGCTTCGGACGTGACGACGCTCGCTTGAGCATTGGCGCGTGCGGTTTCCCAACGATAGATCTCGGAACGGGTGCCCACGCCGAGTTCGAGCCGCGACGTGGCACGTTGCAGGTTCGACTCGGTGACGGCGAGGTTCTTCCGGTCGACTTCCAGCAGCGCTTCAGCACGCAAAAGGTCGAGATATGCGACCGCCGTTGCGAGGATCGTGTCGAGCACTCTTGCTTCCTGGTCCTTCACGCGCGCCGCTTCGAGCATCCGTTGTATCTGATAGGCGGCCAGCGCCTTGTCGGAGTACACCCTCTGCCGCACCCCGAGCGACGCGAACGACTGATACTCGGGCGCCTGCCCGACCGCAGCCACCGCGCGATCGTCGTCGATGCGGCTGCCGTGCAGCGATGAATCGACGTGCGGCAGCATTTCAGAACGCGCCACTCCGACGTCGGCCGCGCCGATCAGCACGTCCTGCGCGCCGGCCAGCAGATCGAAGTTCTGCGCCAGCGCGCGATCGATGGCTTGAAGCATGGTGAGTTCCGTCGACGCAGAGGCCACGGAATCGGCGGGCGGGGCAGCGGTGGGATCGGATGCACCGATCGCGTTCGCAGACACGAACGCGACTGCGACGACGAGCGAGCGCCACCGCGACAAGCGCCACCGCGACAAGCGCCACCGCGACAAGCGCAACCGCGACAAGCGCCACCGCGACAAGCGCTGCCGCGACGGAGGGCAAGCGCTCAAGGCAGACCGGCGCCGGGATACGGCGCGGTGACGATCTGAAGTCGACCGTCACGATTGCGCCGACACGCATCGGGTTCGCTGCTGGATGCGGTGAGGATGAACAGGATTCGTCGATCGGCGCCGCCCAGCATGCACGCGAATGCCTGGTCTTCGAGCCCCACGCGGTGCGTGATGCGGCCGCCTTGCTCGACGCGCACACATTCGCGGGTGGCAGGCGACGCGACCCAGATGCCATCAGCGGCATCGAGACAGATGCCGTCGGGCACCGTGCCTTGCGGCAATTGCGCCCACACGCGGCGTCCGGTCAACGCACCGTCTGCCGCGAGGTCGAATGCGGTGAGTCGGCCGGCGAAGCTCTCGCCGACGATCAGCGTGCGGCCGTCCGGCGTGATCACCGTGCCGTTGGGAAACGCCATGTCGGTGGCGACGACGCGGGCGTTGCCATCGGGATCGACGCGGATCAATTCCGCCGGTTTGAACGTGGCCTGCGCGTGCAGATCGAAGCCGAAGTTGCCGATGTAGGCGCGGCCGAGCCGGTCCACCACCATGTCGTTGCAGTGGAAGCTCGCGAGCGCCGACAGGTCGGCAACGTTCGAAAGGCGTTTGCCGTCGTAACGCAGAAGGCGCCGGTCCGTCATCGATACGACGAGCAGATCGCCGGACGGGGTCCAGCCGAGTCCGGAAGGACAGTGTTCTACCTCGACGATGGTTTCCGGTTGGGCGTCGTCGCCGACGGCGAGTACGCGATGCGCGTGCATGTCGGAAAAGTACAGACGGCCGTCGTGCCAGCGAGGACCCTCGCCGAAGCACAAACCGGTCAGCAGCGTCGTCGGTGTCATGGCCAACTCGGGTGTCTCGGCAAGGCGTGCATCATGTCCGAACTCCGGTCCGATGCAAGGGCCCTGGACGCGGCCGAAGGCCCGCGCCGCGCGCCGTTCGCTAAATATTCGCTTCGATTCTTTTCATGTATGCTCGCGTCACCGCGATGGCGACCAGGGGATCAGGGCTGACGATACGCGGTGGATGAAAAAACGAGACCACAGGAGAAGGACATGAGTAACACGATTCGATTGGTCGCCGTAGCGATGCTGGCGATTCTGGTAGGTTGCGGTCAGGGCAAAGATGCCAGCGCAACGAAGGCGAGCGAAGCCGCGGGCAAAGCGATGGATTCGGCTTCCGATGCAGCGTCTTCCGCCAAGGACGCGGCAGCGGCGTCGGCCGATGCGATGGCAGAAGGTGCAAAAGCGGCGGGCGACGCGACGTCGAGCGCAATGGATTCCGCTTCTGACACCGCGGCAGACGCAACCGACGACGTCAACAATGCGATGGACGCAGCGTCCGATGCGGCATCCGACGCAGCCGACTCCGCGAGCGCTGCGGCGCAGAGCGCGAAAGACGCCGCCGAAGCTGCCAAAAAAGGTACCTGAGCGGCCTGTCGTTTCGACCTTCCGATCGATGTGATCCAGGCGGCGCGTCCGCGCCGCCGTTCCTTTCTCCGCGCTGCAGGCGTCTGAGCAGCGCCTTCCCAGCCACGCTCCAATCCCGGTAATATCCGGCATCTTTCGGTCCGACACGGACCGGTCATACGCAGACAATCGGGGGATTCGCAATGAGAGACGTGGTCATCGTCGACAATGTCCGGACCGGGCTCGCGAAGGCATTTCGGGGCAGCTTCAACCTCACGCGCTCCGATGACATGCTCGCGCATTGCATCGACGCGCTGCTCGACCGCAATCCGCAGGTCGCGCCGGACGAAGTCGAAGATGTCGTCGTCGGTTGCGCGAGTCACGCGGGCGAGCAGGACGGCAACATCGCGCGCCTCGCGGTCGTGTTGTCTCGTCTGCCGATCACCACCGCAGGTCTCTCCATCAACCGTTTCTGTTCGTCCGGTTTGCAGTCGATCGCGATCGCTGCGAACCAGATCGCTTCGGGTCAAACGCACGTCGCGATCGCCGGCGGGGTCGACTCGATCTCGATGCGGCAGCGGCAGGAAGCCGGCAAGTCGAAACCGAACAAGCGCCTCGTCGAGGAAAAGCCGGCGATCTTCATGGCAATGGGCAACACTGCCGAAGTCGTCGCGCGGCGTTATCAGGTCACGCGCGAGATGCAGGACGAATATGCGCTGCAGAGCCAGCAGCGTTACGCGAAGGCGGTGGAGAAAGGCTACGTCCGCGAAGAGATCGCGCCGATGACGGTGACGATGAACCAGGTCGACAAGAAGACCGGCGCCGAGAAGCTGGTCGAAGTGACCGTCGACAAAGACGAGTGCAATCGCCCCGACACCACGCTCGAAGGTCTCGCGAAACTGCCGCCGGCGTTCGAGGAAGACGGTTCGGTAACGGCCGGCAACGCTTCGCAGTTGTCCGACGGCGCGTCGATGACGCTGATGATGAGCGCGGAACGCGCGGCACAGCTCGGCCTGAAGCCGATGGGGATGTTTCGCGGCTTCACCGTCGCCGGCTGCGAACCGGACGAAATGGGAATCGGGCCCGTCTTCTCGGTGCCACGTCTGCTGAAGAACGCCGGACTGAAGATGAAGGACATCGACCTGTGGGAGCTCAACGAAGCATTCGCCTCGCAGTGCCTCTATTGCCGCGACGCGCTCGGCATCGACAACGAAATCTACAACGTGAACGGCGGCAGCATCAGCATCGGCCATCCGTTCGGCATGACCGGTTCGCGGCAGGTCGGCCTCGTACTGCGCGAACTGAAGCGTCGCAAGAAGAAGTACGGCGTCGTGACGATGTGTATCGGTGGCGGGCAGGGTGCCACCGGTCTGTTCGAGGCGGTATAACGAGCGTACTGGGGCGCCGACGGCGTCCCTCGATGCGGACCATGTAACACACTGTAACCATTTCCATCGACCCGGACATGCCTCGGAAACGCAGATCGCAGACACTTTCATCGCTTGGGAATAAGCAGAACCTCGTGATTGTACGGGCGCTCTTAATCACCGCTTGTTTTGGCCTAGCCGGATGGGCCGATGCCGCCACTCTTTATGCTGACAAATCCGACCGCGAACTGACTGACCTCGCCGCCGGTTGGGAGTCGCTGTCGGAAGAACAGCGCCGCGCGTTGCTCACCGAGATCAAAGCCCGCATGCATACCAATTCGGGCAAGGTTCCGGTTCTGACGATCAAGACAGAACGACGCTACGGACGCATCGTGCGTCAACCCGACGGCTCGCTGGTGCGCATCGAAACCACCGAGCATGTCGTGCGTTATCAGGCGCTTCCCGAAGACGCCAGCGACCGCCCGTTCGGACTCGGCTTCGAACAGCGCGTCGTCGCCGGCGGCGCACCTCCGACCGGAGCCGCGGCGGCACCGGTTCAGACACCGCCGGTTGCGGCACCAGGCCAGCAGCCTCCCGTCATACACGTCGGCAACGCGCGCCCCCACCCATGACCACCGAGCGTGCCCGGCTGCTCGTCGTCGACGACGACGCTGAGTTGCGGGAACTCGCCCAGGCTTATCTCAAGCAGCAGGGTTTCGACGTCGAGACCGTCGCTGACGGTGCGGAAATGGATACGGCGCTGTCGTCGCATTCGTTCGATCTGATCATCCTGGATCTGATGTTGCCCGGCGAAGACGGTCTGTCGATCGCCAAGCGGCTGAAGGGACAACTGAACGTTCCGATCATCATCGTTTCCGCGCAGGGCGAAGACGTCGACCGCATCGTCGGTCTGGAAATCGGCGCGGACGACTACATCGCGAAGCCGTTCAACCCGCGCGAGTTGCTCGCGCGAATCCGCGCCGTGTTGCGGCGCGCGCAGAACCGGCCCGCCGCAGAACCGGAGACGGTGACCCGCTTCGGCCAGTTCGAACTCGACCTCAACGCGCATCGGCTGACGCGCGACGGCAAAGCGGTGCCGCTCACCTCCGGTGAATTCGATCTGCTGGTAATTCTCGTTGCGCACCCGAACAAGGTGCTCGACCGCGATCGGCTGCTCGATCTGCTCACCGGCGCGGAACGATCGCCGTTCGATCGCTCGATCGATGTGCGGGTCACGCGGCTACGTGGCAAGATCGAGCAGAATCCTTCGGAACCTGTCTACATCAAGACAATCTGGGGCAAGGGATACATGTTCTGCCCTGAGGGTGCGTAGCCTTCCGGCGTCGCCATGACGCGCGCGGCCTCTCTGCTGGTTCGGACCACGCTGGTGCTCGCGGTCAGCGCCATTGCCATCGCTGCCACCGCTATTCTGGCACTGAACACGTTCGTGATCCGGCCGATTGCAGAGCGTTCGGCCGACGACGAAGCGGCGCTGCTCGTTCTGTCGGCGCAGACGTGGGTCGAACTGCCTCCGAACGCGCGCCCGTATTTCGAACTCGAGCTGGCGCAGAACCACGACCTGATCATCTCGCCGCAGGCGCGCGATCTGCCGCCGGCCGATCTCGGTATGTCGTACCTCGACCTGTTGCAGGCGAAGCTCGGCGAGCGGCTCGGTACCGACGTCAGGCTCATGCAAGGCGACGACCTGATCTGGGCGAACGTGCCGATGGGCGGCTACACGATGCAGATCGGTCTGTCGCCGAACCGCAAAGACATTCAACCGCTGAACGTCGGCCTGATCATCGTGATCATGGGCGCGGCGATCGTGTTCGGAACCTCGCTGCTGATCGTGCAGCGGATCGCGCGACCGCTGGTGCGCGCGGCACAGCTTGCCGAAACGTTCCGCGGCGGCGAGCAGTTCATTCCGCTGCCGGAGAACGGACCGAGCGAACTCGTCACGCTGGCGCGTAGCTTCAACACGATGGCGCGCGAGATCGCCGCACTGCTGTCGAACCGAACGACGCTGCTCGCAGGCATCTCGCACGACCTGCGCACTCCGCTCGCGCGGATGCGGCTCGCGCTGGAGCTGTTGCCGCCGAACGTCGACCCGAAGCTGATCGAACGCTTCGAACGCAATCTCAGCGTGATGGATGGACTGATCGGCGATGCGCTGCGTTTCGCGCGCGGCACGGGCGAGATCGCGCAGGAAGTCGATCTGCACGCGTATCTCAACGAAATCGTTGCCGGAATCGACGACGCCGTGCACGTGCAGTGGCGCGGGAACGGTGCGGCGAGACGTGGAGTCGCGGTGGGTGCATTGCGTCGCGTGCTGCAGAATCTGCTCGCGAACGCGCGCCAGCACGGCGCCGGTACACCGGAGGTGATCGTCGATTCGGACAAGTCCGTCGAGATCCACGTGGTCGATTGCGGTCCCGGCATTCCGGCCGATAGTCGCGAGGCGGTGTTTCAGCCCTTCTTCCGGCTCGACCGTTCGCGCAGTCAGGCTACCGGCGGCAGTGGACTCGGTCTCGCGATCGTCCGACAGCTGTGTCAGGCACATGGTTGGCTGATCGAAATTCGCGACCGCGATGGCGGTGGCACCGACGCGGTGCTGACGATCTGCAGATGACGCGTCGCAGTGAAACAAAATGTCACAAAAAGGCGGGGTGGGGAAATTTGAGGGAAACAGCTGTTCGGCACACTGACTTTGAAGTCGAGTGATGCAAATCAACCGGCTTCACCCCATGAGGCAATCTCTATCCCCATGAGACCTTGTGCACTTAGGTCCTAAAGCCGCTGATTCCCTCGAGGACTCAGCGGTTTTTTTTGCGCGTGTGTTCGCTGTCAGCTGCGGATTCGAAACGTTTCGGCGCGCACGCTCGCGTTACGATTTCGACTTGACTGCGCTGCGACCCGCATGAACGTTGGGGCGGGTGTTGCACAATTATTTCGGCGCGGCTGTACAAGAAGTGGGCATTCGCCTAACCTACGACTCCCGAAAAAAATATGAACAGCCCTTTCGCGTCTTGTTGGGGCTGATAAGGGATACCCCCGATGAAAGAGAGGAGCACACCATAGTGAGCAGCCGCGTGAGATTTTTGGTTTCGTTGGTCGCGCTGTGCAGTGCGACGAGTGTCTGGGCAGCCGATTCCGGCCCGGGCCCGGTGAAAGGTCAGTTCTACATCCATCCGATGATGACCTACTTCGATCCACCGGGAAAACTCGGTTACGACGACTCCTCGTTCGGACCCGGTATCGCACTCGGTTGGTCGTTCCTCGACAACTGGGCCATGGAAGCCGAGTACGACAATCACGAGCCCGACCTGAAGAATCCCCCGGGCGGTAGCGGCAACATCGACAGCTGGGCCGCCAACATCCTGTATCAGATGCCTGTATCCAGATGGTTCACGCCGTTTGTAACCGTCGGCGGCGGTCGTGGCGAATACGATCGCGACACGTTCGGCAACGGCAAGACCAGCACCCAGAACCAGTACAACTTCGGGCTCGGCACGTACCTCGGCACCAGCAAGCGGTTCGCGTTTCGTGCGGACGCACGCGGCATCTATCTGAACGATGCCGAGAAGCTGCAGCCGTGGGCCAGCGTGGGCTTCGTCCTGAAAGTGGGGCGCATCGAAGAACCTGCGCCTCCACCGGCTCCGGCGAAACCGGCCGACAGCGACGGCGACGGGGTGCCCGATAGCAGCGATGCCTGCCCGAACACTCCGGCTGGCGTGGTCGTCGACAGCCGTGGTTGCCCGCTCGATAGCGACGGCGATGGCGTGCCCGACTACCTCGACAAGTGTCCGAACACCCCGGCCGGCACGAAGGTCGACGCGCAGGGTTGCCCAATACCGGTGGCCACGACGTTCGATCTGACGGTCGAGTTCGCATTCAATTCGTCGGAGATCAACGACCTGTCGTTCCGCGAGTTGCGCAAAGCGATGACGTTCATGCGCGAGCATCCGGACGAGAAAGCACTGGTCGAAGGCAACACCGACAGCGTTGGCGGCGAGGCTTACAACCAGAAACTGTCCGAGCGTCGCGCGGAAGCGGTGAAGGACGTGCTCGTCAAGTCCGACATCGACGCCAGCCGTATCACCACGGTCGGCTACGGTGAATCGCGGCCGGTGGCGTCCAACGACACGGACGAGGGGCGTGCGAAGAATCGCCGCGTTTCCATCGTCGTGAAGTGATGCCGAAATAAGGCCCTGATAGGTGGCCTGAAACGCCGATGCGCCAACGCGGGCCTCGGCGTTTCGCTTTTGTGGAGCACCGGTCGGGAGTGACATCGTGAAAGTCATCGGCGTTGCGATCGTTCTCCTGCTGCTGTTGGTGGTCGGCGTATTCGTGTACGTGGGCTACAACACCGACTCGATCGTGAAAAACGCGATCGAGAGCATTGGTACGCAATATCTCGGTGCGCCGGTGAAGGTGAAGGAAGTGGAGATCGCGCTGCAGAAAGGGCGCGGTACGCTGAAGGGGTTGGAGATCGGCAATCCGCCCGGATACAACGGCGCCTACGCCATGCGCTTCGGTACGGTGTCGGTCGAGATGGATGTGGCCCACTCCAGTGCCCAGTTGATCGTTCTCAAGCGGGTCACGATCGATGGCGCCCACGCGGCGGCGATCGCGAATACGCCGAAAGACACGAACTTCCGCGCGCTGTCTTCGAACCTCCCGACCTCGAGCAGTGGACTGTCGCCGGTCAAGCTGATCGTCGACAAACTCGACCTCACGAACACGCAGGCGGTAGTTTCGTCGCCGCTGTTGACGCGCGCGCTGGATGTGAATGTCCCGGACGTGCATCTGATCGACATCGGACGGTCGACCAACGGCGTCGATGTCGGCACCGTCATTGCGCAGGTATTGGCGCCGATCACAAAGGCCGTAACGCGCTCGATGACCGAAGCCGGTATGAAGGGCCTCGGAGTCGATTCGGGTCAGATCAATTCCGACGCTGCGCAGCGGATGCGAGATACGCTGCAGCGTCTTGGCCATCCCACGAACTGATCCGGAGGTCGTAGTAGTGCCCGCATTCGGCAACGTG